>CAYVRN010000051.1:0-1256 GCA_964453855.1 uncultured Rhodobacterales bacterium | reverse complement strand
GCGGGTCAGGTGATCACCGTTTTCGATCCGGTTCTGCATTCGCCGGTCGAGGACCTGATGGATTCGAATTCGCTGCGCAAGCGCGATTCCTACGACCGCCGCTATGTGCGCTGCCAGCGTCCGACCGTGATCACCGGCGGAGAGCTGTCTTTGTCGATGCTTGACCTGATCTATGATCACAAAGCGCGCACATATCAGGCTTCAATGCAGATGAAGGCAACCGGTGGCATCTTCATCATCGACGACCTTGGCCGTCAGGCCGAGCCGCCGCAGGCCATCGTCAACCGCTGGATCGTTCCGCTGGAAGAACAACGCGATTTCCTTGCCCTGAACTCGGGCGAGAAATTCGAAGTGCCGTTCGATACTTTGGTGATCTTCTCGACAAACTTCCATCCGAACAAGATTTTCGACCAAGCCGCCCTGCGCCGGATTTTCTATAAGGTGAAAATCGACGGTCCATCGAAACAAGACTTTTTGAAAATTTTCGCTCTCGTTGCGCGTGCGAAAGGAATTGAAATGGATCAAGCCGGACTGGTCCATTTGATCCGCAACAATTTCCCGACAATCGGCAATGTGTTTGCCAACTACCAACCGACCTTCCTGTTGGATCAAATCAAAACAATCTGTGACTTCGAAAGCATCCCCTATCGCATGACGCCGGATCTTGTGGATCGGGCTTGGGCAAACCTGTTCGTCGAGGACGAAGAAATCGTTAGGTAATTCAGGAAATCAGAGTACCCTTCCCTACGTGAACAGGACGGAGGGGAATCCATGTATCATATCCTTCTTATTTTGCACTTTATCGCCCTTGCTGCAGCAATGGGCGGCGGTCTTTCCAACATTCTTGCAAAGCGCCAGATGCCAAAGGCTGATCCGGTAACCTATCCGGGCTTTGCCTTGGCCGCGGGAGCAGTGGGAAAAATGGCTACCCACAGCCTGATCCTTTTATGGATCACGGGGCTTTGGATGGCTTTCCTGAAATTTGGCAGTTTGGGTGAGTTCCCGACGATGCTTTGGGTAAAGCTATTGGCCGTGACCATCCTAAGCGGATTTTCCGCCAGCTTGAACGTGATGCTTATCAAAGCCAGAAAAGCGGGTACACCGCCGGACAGCAAAAAGGTTGATACGCATGCGTATTCCATCACGGGACTGGCGATGCTGATCGTCGTTCTGGCGGTGATTACGTTCAACTAGGTTTAAACGAACTGCTGCGGATCAGCCGCTCTTCCAGCCCGTGGCCCGGGTCAAACAGGATG
>CAYVRN010000050.1:0-22422 GCA_964453855.1 uncultured Rhodobacterales bacterium | reverse complement strand
CTAGCCTACCTCTCCGATTTCACGATCTGTGCACGGGGGGAATGTGCCGCGCAAAAGTTAAACCAAGTTTGATCCAGCGTTCGGTCACTCCTTGCTGGGCTGCGCTCGAAGACAGCCCGCAAGGAAAGGATGAGGGCCGGATCAGCCCAAAAACCCGCCGGACTGGCGCGACCACAAATCGGCATATATCCCGCCTTTGGACAGCAGCTCGCCGTGCGTTCCGTCCTCGACCACGCGACCCTGATCCATCACCACGATCCGATCCATATGCGCAATCGTTGACAGACGGTGGGCAATGGCAATCACCGTTTTGCCCTCCATCACGCCATAGAGCGTTTCAAGGATCGCGGCCTCGACTTCGCTGTCCAAGGCCGAGGTGGCTTCGTCCAGAACAAGGATAGGTGCGTCTTTCAGCACCACCCGCGCAAGCGCCACACGTTGACGCTGCCCGCCCGACAGTTTCACTCCGCGCTCACCCACATGGGCGTTGTATCCCTTGCGCCCTTTCGGGTCGGTCAGGGTCTGGATAAAATCATGTGCCTCGGCCCTTTGTGCTGCCGCAATCATCTGGTCTTCGCTCGCGTTGGGACATCCGAACAAGATATTTGCGCGTACCGACCGGTGCAGCAAGCTATTGTCCTGAGAGACCATCCCGATTGCCGCCCGCAAGCTGTCCTGAGTCACCTTTGCAACATCCTGTCCGTCAATCAGGATTTGCCCTTGTTCGGCATCCCGAAAGCGCAAAAGCAAGTTCACAAGGCTGGATTTACCCGCCCCCGAACGGCCAACCAGTCCGACCTTTTGACCAGGTTCGATGGTCAAATTCACTCCATCCAAACCGCCATATCCTTTGCCATAGTGGTGCGAAACGTCGCGAAACTCGATCCGACCCTGATCAAAATCCAGATGCCCCGCATGGTCTGCGTCCACCACGCCATGCGGAACGGCGACAGACCGCAAACCTTCGCGGATCACACCGGCATGTTCGAACAAGCGGATGGTCACCCACATGATCCAACCTGACATTCCGTTCAAACGGATCGTCAAGGCTGACGCGGCAGCCACTTCACCAGCCGTCACGGTGCCTTCGGACCACAGCCAGACCGCGGGGCCGACCATGCCTACGATCAGCAGCCCGTTCAGCACGTTCAAAAGGAATGACATTTCGGTCATGATCCGCAGAAACCGCTGAAACCGCAGACGGTGACGGCGGAAGGCGTTCAGCACATAGCGCTCTTCCCGCTCGCCCGCTGAGAACAATTTGACCGTTTCAATATTGGCATAGGCATCTACAATTCGCCCAGTCACCAATGACCGCGCGTCTGACCACTTTTCTGATGCAACCGCCACGCGCCGCGCAACCGTGATCGTGTAGATGACATAGAGCACCAGCCAGATCGCCATCGGTATTACCAGCCGGATATCTGTCTGGCTTAGGATCAGCATCGCCCCCAGAACATAGGTGATCGCATACCAGACTGCTTCGAAGGTCATATAGGTGCTGTCTTCTACCGCGCCGCCAAGTTGCATTACACGGTTCGACAAACGCCCCGCAAAATCGTTCTGGAAAAAGCCCGACGACTGACCCAGCATGTGTTTATGGGCACGATAGCGGACCATGTCCTGCAGATTGCTAACCAGTGTCTGCTCAAGAAACAGATGGGTCAGACCGATAATGGCAGGACGCAGGAACAGAATGAACAACGCCGCCAGCAGCAATTCAAGCCCACGCATGGACCAAAAGCTTTCGGGTCCAGTGATCTCCATCAGATCGATCACGCGACCGGAATAGAAGATCAGGCCGGTTTCCATCAGGGCAACGAGTGCCCCCAAAGCTGCCATCCAGATCATCAGGCGGTAATAGGGCCCGAAGTGAGATTTCACATAAGGCCACAGATGTTTCGAGGGCGTTTCCTCGGGGTATTTCTGGAAGGGGTCTACGAGATTTTCAAAGAAGCGGAACATAACGAGTGCCTTTCGGGCGATGTAATTTAGGTAAATGACTTGAGGGTTTGGCCACCAAGCGGCCACGGTCGGACCACGGGTTTAACCTCGTGAAAATAGCGTCCGATTATCCATCAAGCATACCTCTCGTTATTGGGTGGTAGTTTTATAGCCACCAAAATCGCCTGTGTCAGCCCGTCGCAGTCAAAAAACTACATTCCCTTGGGGAAAGTGGTCCAATTTAAAAATTTATGGTACATTTCGAATGTTCTTTTTTGGAGTTTTCAATGGCAGACCCTTTTCAAAATGTAGATGCAGCTGGGCCCGAGTTTATTAAAATGTTCGCAGATGCGATGGATGCCCGTCAATCGGACCCTTCGATGGAAGCTATCGTTGCGAACTACCTTCACAAATTGAAACCATCGTCAGCCAGCCATTATATCGAGATCGGCGCGGGCGCCGGAGCGGTTTCCCGCCGCATAGCCGCGCATGTTTCCCCTGCAACCGTCACAGGTTTCGAACCGTCCGAAGGATTTGTCCAAGAGGCGCGTATCAGGGCAGCTGATCACCCCAACCTGAGTTTCGAAACGGTCAACGGCGCATCGCTCCCTTTGGACGACGGTTCTGTGGACGGGGCGATCATGCACACCGTTCTGACCCACGTGGAAGACCCCGGAGTGCTGATCACAGAAGCATTTCGAGTGCTAAAACCGGGCGGCACTCTCGTGGTCTGCGACGCCGATTTCTCCAAAGGAACCTTCGCATGCTTCCCTAACGACCCCTTGGACGTTTGCGCCCGTGAATTCGAAAGAGCCTTTGTCACCGACCCGTATATCGTTGCCAAAATGAAGCCTCTGATCACCACTGCCGGGTTTGACGTGAAGGATTTTCGATTGGACAGCCGCCACGTTTCAAATAACGACAACATGATACCATGGGTGAAAGCAACGACACAAAGCATGGTCGAGCGCGGGGAAATTGGACAGCCCTTGGCAGATGCACTGGTCGGTGAGTATGAGCGCCGGCGTGATATGGGTTGCTTATACGGGTATCAGGTTATGGCAACGGCGATAGCTGAAAAACCCTCTGTCTGAGTTTTCACCCCACCTTTGCTAAAACTCTCACTAATGGTGGGTTGCAAACCCTCCCTACTTGAGATGGTCGAGCATCTCTCCGGCTGCCTTAGATACGCTTATCTCACCTTTGGCCACCTGATCTCCTAGTGTCGCCAAATGGTCCTTTGCAATGCCCGATTGCAGTTGCGCCAGAAGCGCCTGACGCACTTCTTCCTCGAACCAATAGCGCTGCTGCTCGGCGCGGCGGCTGTCGAAATGGCCCTGCTCTCTGCGCCAGTCGGTCAGTTTGGTCATCTCGTCCCACGCGCCTCTTAACCCTTGCTCTTCAAGCGCCGAGACCGTGACCGCCTTGGGGAACCCATCGGGGTCTTGCGGACGATGGCGCAGCAGACGCAGCGCGCCGGAATAATCGGCGCAGGTGCGCATCGCAGCGGGCTTCAGATCACCGTCGGCTTTGTTAACAAGGATCATGTCGGCCATCTCCATGATGCCGCGCTTGACGCCCTGCAACTCGTCCCCGCCCGCAGGGGCCATCAGCAGGATGAATAGGTCCGACATCTCGGCAACAACGGTTTCCGATTGCCCGACGCCCACGGTTTCGATGAGCACCACGTCAAATCCTGCCGCCTCGCACAGTTCAATCGCTTCGCGGGTGCGCCTGGCGACGCCGCCCAGATGAGACTGGCTGGGACTAGGACGGATAAAGGCGTTCTTCTCGCGGCTAAGCCGATCCATCCGGGTCTTGTCGCCAAGGATCGACCCGCCAGACCGCGCCGAACTTGGATCAACCGCCAGAACCGCCACGCGAAGCCCTTGGTCGATCAGCATCATCCCGAAGCTTTCTATGAAGGTGGATTTGCCAACTCCTGGGGTGCCAGACAGGCCAATTCTGATCGCCTGACTGCTTTGCCCCCGCAATTGGTCTAGCAGGTCCGCAGCCTGTGCCCGATGATCTTCACGTCTTGATTCCACCAAAGTGATCGCGCGCGAAAGCGCACGGCGATCACGGGCGATGATCTTTTCGGCAAGGTCAGAGCTATTCATATCAGCAGCCTTTCGTTAAGCGCCGTTTTGCATGGGTAACAGGGGGGATGGCAAGGGGTTACACAGCATTCTAAGAAGTTGAAAACTTTTTTGCATTCGCGCGAATGGACAGCTAGACGCAACCAAACGAATTTAATGAGCAGAAACAATGCCCCTCTTTTCAAAAAAACAATCCATTTTTGTACTTCGCGGCCTGATCGAGGCCCTGCCGCTTGTCCTTGTGCTATTCTCACCGGTACTCGGAGCAAAAGTCGGGCAACCGCTGATCCTGTCGCTAATCGTTTATGCTGGACTTAATCGACACAACCTGAAAATGCCGGATCGAAATGGCTGGCTGTTTCTGTTGTTGATCACGCAATATCTGGTGTTCCACATGTTTCTGGCTATCGCTGGAGGTGAAAATACCGAAGCGCGGCAGTATGTTTCAACAGCAGGTCTTTGGGCGCAACCACTTCTGGGACTTCCGCTAATGTTTGTTTACGCAACAACTTACGCGGGCATCAGACAAACATTCAGATTTATCGCCCCACCGGCGACGGCATTGAATATGCTTGTCATTGGGGTGGCGTATTTTTTGGGGGACGTTTGCAGGGTTCGGATATCAGGCGAAATCTTTCTGCCTGCCCTTTTGATGGCCAACACCGTATTTTTGTGGATCGCACTTTTCGGCAAAGAAACCCCGCGCGACAGATTTATAGGCGCAGGGATGTTAGTTTTATGCCTTGTGACATCTACGGCTTTCCTTGGTGTGCGGGGTATTTTCCTGTCTGAATTGGCCGTTATTTTTCTGATGCTTGGCTATCTTCTGCTTCATGATCGTAATCTTGCGATTTCACTAGGCTTCACCGTGGTCGTGGGAATTGGGCTTGCCTTTGCAATTGACCAGTTGGCGGGATGCAACTTTTTCCTGCGTTCTACGAACATCGTAGTTGCCCCGGATGAAATGATGACATCTGATCGCTCGGCAGGTCTTAGGCTGGTCATGTGGGAAAATGCCTGGGATTTAATTCAGACAAACCCAATATTTGGTCATGGTATTATTAGCGAGGTAGCCGCCGCCGAGGGTCAACACATCCATGTCCATAACATGTACCTGTCATGGCTGATCTGGGGAGGCGTGTTCAGCCTTGCGTCCGGCATTCTGTGTTTGCTGGCAATCGCCGCCGCTTTTGCCTTTGGGAAAATGAGCAATAGACTATTTTTCGGCGCAGTTGCAGTTTGCGTACCTTGGGGACTTTCTATGGTCTTCGATTCTTTTCTCGTCTGGCCGACTTTCCTGACCTCATTTGTCGTTATCAGTAGTATTGGATACGGATTGCTAACAAGCCGCGAGTGACGAACTTTGCCGCCTAACCTGCCCATCACTGAAGCCCTGCCCGCCCTGCTTTCGGCGCTGACAACCGAAGGCCGTGCGGTTTTGCAGGCGCCTCCGGGGGCGGGTAAAACGACGGTGGTGCCTCTTGCGATGCTTCAGGCTGGACTAACCGATGGCAAAATTCTGATGCTCGAACCCCGCCGTTTGGCGGCGCGGGCGGCGGCTGAACGAATGGCCGAGACCATGGGTGAAACCACGGGTCAAACCGTAGGGTACCGCGTGCGCGGCGAGAGCAAGGTCTGCAAATCCACCAAAATCGAGGTCGTCACCGAAGGCATCCTGACCCGCATGATCCAATCCGATCCTGAACTGTCGGGCATCGGGGCCGTGATCTTCGACGAATTTCACGAACGCAGCCTGAACGCCGATCTGGGGCTGGCGTTGTGTCTGGAAATCCGCGAGGCATTGCGGGACGATCTGATCCTGTTGGCCATGTCGGCGACACTGGATGCCCAGCCGGTCGCCAAGCTGATGGACGACGCACCGGTGATCACATCGGAAGGGCGGAGTTTTCCGGTCGAGATTAAGTGGCTTGATAAACCTCTGCCCCCGAAAGCGCGGATTGAGGATGCGACAGCCGCATTGGTGTTGAAAGCTTTAGGGGAAACCCGAGGCGGTGTTTTGGTGTTCCTACCCGGCGAAGGGGAAATCCGGCGTACCGAAGGGCTTCTAAAAGGTAAGCTGCCGTCAGGTGTGCATCTGCACACCCTGTTCGGCGCGATG
Source organism: uncultured Rhodobacterales bacterium (assembly GCA_964453855.1). Classification (GTDB taxonomy): domain Bacteria; phylum Pseudomonadota; class Alphaproteobacteria; order Rhodobacterales; family Rhodobacteraceae; genus JASMHC01. The sequence goes on along the minus strand of CAYVRN010000050.1, from coordinate 16,260 downwards.
GATTTCAAAGCACAGCAGGCAGCGATCCGACCAGCTGAAAGCGGGCGTAAGATTGTGCTGGCAACCTCGATCGCCGAAACTTCGCTGACTATTCAGGACGTACGGGTGGTGATTGATGCAGGCCGGGCGCGCCGGGCGCGGTTTGATCCGGGTTCGGGCATGGCACGGCTGGTGACGGAAAAGGTGACACGCGCCGAAGCGATCCAGCGGACCGGGCGCGCGGGGCGCGTGGCCGAAGGGACCTGCTACAGGCTGTGGACCAAGGGCGAAGAAGGGGCGCTTTTGGCCTATCCACCTGCCGAAATCGAAGCGGCGGATTTGGCGGGGCTGGCATTGGAGCTGGCCCTTTGGGGGGCCAAGCCAGAGGAACTGAAACTGCTGACACAACCTAATGCCGGAAGTTACTCCGAGGCAGTGGCGCTGCTTGTCATGCTCGGCGCGGTGGACGGCAACGGACGGATTACGCCACATGGCAAGGTTTTAGCCGGATACCCCTTGCACCCCCGTCTTGCGCATATGATGGCAGTGGCAGGCAAACAGGCAGCCCCATTGGCGGCACTTCTGGCGGATCGAGATCCTCTGTCGCGGGGCGCGCCAGTGGATCTTTCGCTTCGACTGGAAGCGCTGGACGATCTGAAGCACTTCACAGCGACCCGCCCGTTTCAGGCCAACCACGGCGGTGTGCAGCGTATCCGGCAAGAGGCCAAACGGCTGGCTTCAAGAGCAGAGAACAAGTCGCAAATGAGTGCCGCCGAAATGGCCGCCCTTGCCTATCCCGACCGCGTAGGGCTGCGCCGCAAGGGCGATGTACCCAGATTCATTCTGTCGGGGGGCAAAGGGGCGGTGCTGGACGACTCAGACCCGCTGACAGGGCAAAGGCTGATCGTGGCTACCGATCTGGATGGCAACCCGCGCGAGGCAAAAATCCGGCAAGCAATAGCGATAAGCGAAGCCGAGGTACGTGGCTTGTTTGCGGATCAGATCACTTGGGTCGAGACCTGCGCGTGGTCTAAGCGAGAACGCCGCGTGGTGTCGCGGCGGCAAGAGATGTACGGTGCCGTCGCCTTGGATGACCGTATCTGGAAAGACGCCCCCACTGAAGAAGTTGCCTTGGCTATGCTTGATGGTGTGCGTGATCTGGGTATCCCTATGAGCGACGCTGCCAAACGCTTTGTCGCGCGTGTTATGCTGGTGCGCGAAGACCTGAACCTGCCTGATATGACTGAATCCGCGTTGCTTGAGTCATTGGGTGACTGGCTGCTGCCACACTTGAACAACATCTCGACCGCAGATCATTGGAAGAAGTTCGATACACTAAACGCCCTGCGCGCCATGTTGGACTGGAACCAGATGCAAGCGCTGGACCATGCAGCGCCTGCGCATTTCGAAACACCTTTGGGACGGCATATCCCGATTGACTATTCTGGCGAGCATCCGGAAATCAGTTTGCGCTTACAAGAGATGTTCGGTCAAACGACCCACCCGATGGTCGGTCACACGCCATTGCGTGTCACGCTTTTGTCGCCCGCCGGACGACCGTTGCAGACCACGATGGATATTCCGGGGTTTTGGGCGTCATCCTACGCAGATGTGCGCAAGGACATGCGCGGACGCTATCCCAAGCACCCCTGGCCCGAAGATCCGACACAGGCGGACCCGACATTACGGGCCAAACCGCGAAATTAAGGCACTGAATTGCATTTGTTACAAAGATAGATCATACTTGCATCAAAAGAAAAACGAGCAGTGCAGCCTTGTCTAAACTAAAGGAAAAGCTTCAAAAGCTGGCAAAGAAACGCGCAATCAAGCGGCCTGTCGAGCAGGTCGCGGCAATTTGCACGCGCGTGCGCCATGGCAAACGCGAAGTTCTTTTGATCACAAGCCGGGAAACCGGACGTTGGGTGATCCCCAAAGGCTGGCCCATGAAAGGGCTAAGCAACGCAGACGCTGCCGCGGTCGAAGCTTGGGAAGAGGCCGGTATCACCGAGGCCAAGCACGACAAAAAGCCGATCGGTTTTTATAAGTATCGCAAGAAGCTGGACAACGGAACATTGGTTCCCGTCAAAGTCGCAGTGTTTCGCTTGAAGGTTCAAGACAGCTCGAAATCCTATCCGGAACACAAACAACGCCGCCGCAAGTGGGTGTCGCCTAAAAATGCGGCTGCGATGGTACGTGAACCCGGGCTGAAAAAGCTTTTAAGCGAGATAAAAAAGAAGGCTTAAAAGGCACAATCACATCTTTCGTGACCGGTCGGCAACAAAGTTGTTGCGGCCCATGGGTATGATTGGGTAGCCCTCCGCTGAAACGATTCTTCGGGGGACACCGTGTCAAACCAAAACGATCCTCAAAAATGGGCTACGCTTGATCGCGATCTTGGCCGCATTTCCCGCCTAGAAATGGCAACCACCTATGTCTCGCAACCGCTTATTGCGCCGGGTATCGCACTTGCGTTTATTCTGATCGCAGGTCTTGGGGCCGCTTTGTTCTTTGGGCAAACCCCTTTGAACCTCGTGGTCGTGGCCGCCGCAGCTGTTGGGGCCTATATGGCCATCAACATCGGTGCCAACGATGTGGCCAACAACATGGGACCTGCGGTTGGTGCAAATGCGATGACCATGGGAACGGCCATCGCAATCGCTGCGGTCTTTGAAAGCGCGGGCGCGCTTTTGGCCGGAGGTGATGTGGTGTCGACGATATCGAAGGGGATTATCGATCCGGCGGGCATTACAGAATCGCACACGTTTATTTGGGCGATGATGGCCGCGCTGATCAGCTCGGCGCTGTGGGTGAACCTTGCGACATGGATAGGTGCACCAGTTTCAACAACCCACTCGGTTGTTGGGGGCGTTATGGGCGCAGGCATTGCAGCAGCAGGTTTTGCCGCCGTGCAGTGGCCGACCATGGGCAAGATCGCAGCCAGCTGGGTGATTTCACCGGTGCTAGGCGGTGTGATCGCAGCCGCGTTTTTGGCGCTCATCAAGGCGAAGATCATCTATCAGGAAGATAAAATTGCCGCGGCTCGCCGCTGGGTGCCGATCCTGATCGGGATCATGGCAGCCGCCTTTGCCGCGTATCTGTCCCTAAAGGGCTTGAAAAAGATCATCAAAATTGATCTTCAAACCGCCCTATTGATCGGTCTGGCAATCGGTGTTGTTACTTATTTCATCACCAAACCGATGATCCGCCGTCAGTCCGAAGGCATGGAGAACCGCAACAAGTCGCTGAAAGCACTGTTTGGCATTCCGCTGGTCTTTTCAGCAGCGTTGCTGTCGTTTGCCCATGGCGCCAACGACGTAGCCAACGCTGTCGGTCCATTGGCGGCCATCGTCCACGCGGCTGAGTTCGGCGATTTCGCCAGCAAAGTGGCCATTCCGATGTGGGTCATGGTCATCGGTGCCTTTGGTATCTCGTTCGGTCTGATGCTGTTCGGACCCAAACTGATCCGAATGGTTGGCAGCCAGATCACCAAGCTGAACCCGATGCGCGCTTACTGCGTGGCCCTGTCTGCGGCGATCACCGTGATTGTCGCCAGCTGGCTGGGTTTGCCCGTCAGTTCGACCCACATCGCAGTGGGCGGCGTCTTTGGTGTCGGCTTCTTCCGCGAATGGTATCACGAGCGGATGATTGCCAAAAACCTGCGCGAGCGCCCCGAGGGCATTCGTCTGCCACCCGAAGAGCGCCGTCGTCGCAAGCTGGTTCGTCGCGCACATTTCATGACCATCGCAGCCGCCTGGGTGATCACAGTGCCCGCCGCAGCGATTCTGTCGGGCATTATCTTCGTGATCCTGAACTCGGTCGCTTAGTAACCCAGCCCTTAAACGCAAAACGCCGCCCTTTTAACGGGGCGGCGTTTTCATTTTCAAGCGATCAGATTAACCTTCGACACACCAGCGCATGATGGCTTTTTGCGCGTGAAGGCGGTTTTCGGCCTCGTCAAAGATGACCGAGTGCGGGCCGTCCATGACGGCGGTTGTTGCTTCTTCGTCGCGGTGGGCTGGCAAACAGTGCATGAAAAGCACGTCGTCTTTTGCGTTTTTCAGAAGCTTCCGGTTCACCTGATAGGGACGCAGAAGATTATGCCGACGCTCGCGCGCGGACTGGGCATCATGCATTGATACCCAAGTGTCGGTGACAATCAGATCCGCACCTTCCACAGCTTTCATCGGGTCACGCTCGATTGAGACGCTGACACCTTTCGAGCGGGCCAGACCGACAAACTCGTCCTCGGGGTCAAGTTGCTGTGGACCGGTAAAGACCATATCAAAGCCGAACTGCCCAGCGGCATGCAGGAAGCTGGCACAAACGTTGTTGCCGTCGCCGGACCAGACAACCTTTTTGCCTTTGATCGATCCGCGATGCTCTTCGTAAGTCAGCACGTCGGCCATGATCTGGCAGGGGTGTGTGCGGTCGGTCAGGCCGTTGATCACCGGCACGCTGGCGTATTCCGCCATTTCGTGCAGCACGCTTTCGTCGAAGGTGCGGATCATGATCATATCGACATAGCGCGACAGGACGCGGGCGGTGTCGGCGATAGTTTCACCGTGGCCAAGCTGCATGTCACTGCCGGACAGCACCATGGTCTGCCCACCCATCTGGCGCACACCCACATCGAAGGATACGCGCGTACGGGTCGATGGTTTTTCAAAGATCAGCGCCACCATGCGATCTTTGAGCGGTTGCTCGGCATCAGGGGCCGCCTTGGGAAGACCGGCGCGGGCGGATTTGGTGGTTTTCGCCTGATCGATGATCTTCCGCAGTTCATCGGCGTCGGTGGTGTGAATGTCTAAAAAATGGTTCATAGTTTGTCCTTTCGGGCGGGTGCGAGGGGCCCGCCCCTCGCGCTCCCCGGAGTATTTCCGCTAAGATGAAATCAGGCGTTCAAGCTTGAGGCGGCCTTGTCGAGGCGCGCGAAGGCTTCGTCGATTTCTGCTTCGCTGATGGTCAACGGTGGCAGAAGACGGATCACGTTGTCTGCTGCCGGAACGGTCAACAGTTCATTGCTGTAACCGGCTTTGACCACATCCATATTGGTTGTTTTGCATTTGAGCCCCATCATCAGACCCGACCCGCGCGCCTCTTCGAAGACATCGGGGTGCGCTGCGACAAGACCTTCGAGCTTCTGACGCAAGTGGCCGGATTTGCGGCGGACATCTTCGAGAAAGTCGGGGTTCGAGACTTCTTCGATTACGGCCAGCCCCACCGCGCAAGCCAGCGGGTTACCGCCATAGGTCGAGCCGTGGGTGCCTGCGACCATGCCGCTTGCGGCGTCTTCGGTGGCCAGAACCGCACCCAACGGGAAGCCGCCGCCGATGCCTTTGGCGACCATCATAATGTCTGGCGTGATGCCGGCCCATTCATGGGCAAAGAGCTTGCCGGTCCGGCCTACGCCACACTGGACTTCGTCGAGGATCAGCAGGATGCCATTGCGGCTGCAGATACCGCGCAGTTCCTGCAAGTCTTCGTCGGCCATCGGACGGATGCCGCCTTCGCCCTGAACGGGTTCGACGATTACGGCGGCAGTGTTTTCGTCAATCGCGTCATTCACGGCGGCAATATCGCCCCATGTCAACTGGGTGAACCCGGGCAAAATGGGGCCGAAGCCTTTGGTCAGTTTCTCGCCGCCCGCAGCAGCGATCCCCGCCGAGGACCGCCCATGGAACGAGCCTTCGAAGGCGATGATATGCGTACGCTCGGGTTGGCCTTTTTCGTACCAGTATTTCCGCGCCATTTTCACGGCCAACTCGGCGCATTCTGTGCCGGAATTGGTAAAAAAGCAGGTGTCGGCAAAGGTTTCCTCGACCAGCTTGTCGGCCAGCGCTTGCTGCTGCGGAATGTTGTAGAGGTTCGAGGTGTGCCAAAGCGCGCCCGCCTGAGCAGTCAGCGCTGCGACCAGTTTCGGATGCGCGTGACCCAGCGCATTCACCGCAATGCCGGATGCCAGATCAAGGAAACGTCGGCCGTCTGCCTCGATCAGCCAGCTGCCTTCGCCTTTGACGAAGCTGAGTGGGGCACGTGCGTATGTTGGCAGTACGGACGGGATCATGACCGGTCTCCTTTGGTCGTGGAAAGCCCGAATAGGCAATAGCCTTAAGGGCAAGTCAACAGATGGGTTGGGGTTTTTGCGCCTTTTGGCGCTGGATAACAGACAGGCGGGACGTCAAACGCGGATGCGTCGGCGTCGGAGTGTGGAATATGTGGCCTGTGTCATCATGCGGCGTCGTTTACGTGGATCGATGGGCTTTGCCAAGAGAATTGTGACTTCACCCGCAGATTCACAACTTTACCTGTCACTACACCGATGATCGCGCCTTGTATCTTGCGCCGCGATGGCTAAAATAGGCCACTGACCGGATATAAAGGGCGACACGGGCCATGTGTCGCCTTTCTCAGTAAGGAAAACCGTATGTCCTGGACCGATGAACGCGTCGAACTGTTGAAGAAAATGTGGGGCGAAGGCCAGTCGGCCAGCCAGATCGCCAAGGAACTTGGCGGCGTGACCCGCAATGCTGTAATCGGCAAGGTGCATCGCCTGGGATTGTCGAACCGCAATACCGGCAGCACGACGGCGTCGTCTTCTGAACCGGCCGCTAAACCTGCCAAGGAAAAACCGGCACCTAAGGCTGCAGCAAAGCCGGCCGCGGCCAAGCCCAAACCGGTTGTGGCCGATGACGACGACGAACCAAAGACAGTTGCCGCGGCTCCGGCGGAAGCAACCCCACTGCGACGTCAGATCATTCCAGCGGGCCAGCCATTGCCTCCACAACCATCGGCCAACGAGATCAGTGCCGAAGCCCTTGCGAAGGTGAACGAGGTTGAAAAGAAAGCCAAGAAGCTTTCCCTGATGGAGCTTACCGAGCGCACCTGCAAATGGCCTGTCGGCGACCCCGCAACCGAGAAATTCTGGTTCTGCGGGCTGCCTGTCCAGCAAGGCAAGCCCTATTGCGAAGCCCACGTCGGCGTTGCGTTCCAGCCGATGTCCAGCCGCCGCGATCGTCGCCGTTAAAATCAGACCACCATTCCCAGCGCTTTTTCAGGGATTTCTATAATTTCTGACAAAAGAACCGTTGAAAAATGCAATGGCGGTGGGTGTATTTGATCTGTCGCATGTGTTTATGGTTCGGAACGAATAGAAATATGTGGCATCAAGGGCTGCAAGTCCTAGAATGGCGCAAAGGGACAGTCTGAAAGTCAAACATGGCTGACAGTGATAAACGGGAATTCGAAAAGAAAACCTCCTGGCTGCTGGGCTGGGTGGAATTGCTTCCTACGGCGGTTGCAACAATTGTTTTCGCCATCGCAATCACCGTGTTCGCATTCTTGGTGGATCGCTTCTATATTTTCCTTCTGGATTTCACGTCTCTAGAGGGAAACCTGCGAAGCCACGTGAATGTTGCCCTTACAGCGTCAACGGTCGCAGCACCTGTCCTGTTTGTTCTTATCAAAAGTATAAAGTCAGCTTTACGAACCTCGCGCGAGCTGGAAACCGCCAACGCGGCCAAATCAAATTTCCTTGCCAACATGAGCCATGAGATCCGCACCCCGATGAACGGCGTGGTCGGAATGAGCGAAATTCTTGAGCAGACCGATCTTTCAGGCGAACAGAAACGCATGGTTGCGACCATTCGGAATAGTTCGAATGCCTTGTTACAGATCATCGACGACATTCTGGATATTTCGAAGATCGAAGCAGGCAAATTGGTGGTCGAGTAGACCGCTGTAAACACAGTCGTACTGGTCGAGGATATCTGCCACACCCTGCGCCCGATCTGTGAAGCAAAAGACGTGCGTCTGCATTTATCGCTGACACCCGACGTGATGGGGGCATTTCGTTCGGATCCGGTCAGGCTACGGCAAATCCTGATGAACCTGCTAAGCAATGCGATCAAATTTTCGTCTGACTTACCTGACAGAAAGGGGGATGTGGAACTTCATGCCGAACTGGTCGAAGGGTCTGCAATCCTGTTCGAGATCAAAGACAATGGCATCGGCATGAGCCCCGAGGTTCAAGCCAGATTGTTTGAACCGTTCATGCAAGCGGATACCACTTCGACCCGACGATACGGCGGGACCGGACTGGGATTGATGATTACCCGCAACCTGATTGAACGGCTTGGCGGCCGGATCGAGGTTGAAAGCGAAATTGGCAAGGGTACTTCGGTCTCGGTCTATTTGCCGTTTAAGCGAGAAGCTGTGGACATGCAGATGCCCGATATCGGCGGTCTGAATCTGGTGGCCTTTGTCGATAACCAGGGGTCTTGCGCCTCGATTGGGCGCTTCCTAAGTTCAGCGGGCGCGAATTTGGTCGAAGCTAATAGTCTTGAGCAATTTGATCAAATGGCATCTACGGCCAAGCCTAAAACGATCTTTTTGGTCGCACAGAAGGACGCGGAGGAAAACAACCGCATCATTCGGGAAGTTGATCGGAAGTATCCAGGCCTCAGCTATCTCAGCACGGTGGCATCCCGTCTGAATATCGACGACAAAAACTTCCCAAATTGTGTCCAGATTCAACGGTTCCCTATGTTGCCAACCGAATTTGTCGAGGGGCTGAACGCGCTTTTGCATAGCGTGACCGAAGCCGCGGAAGAGACGCAAAAGGCCGAGCCCGCCCCCAAGCCCGTCGCGAAATCCGCAAAAGTGCTGCTGGTCGAAGACAACCCCACCAACCAGTTGGTGATCAAAGCCCAGCTTACCAAACTTGGCCATCAGGTTCAGGTTGCCCCGGAAGGGCAACAAGGGTTCGACGCGTGGGAATCCGGCGGGTTCGATCTGGTGTTGGCGGATTGCCATATGCCGGTGATGGACGGGTTCGAAATGACAGATGCCATTCGTTCGGTCGAGAAAAAAGGGCAACTTGCCCGCACCCCGATCATCGCCATAACTGCCAACGCCCTAAGCGGCGAGGCCGAGCGCTGCAAAGCAGCGGGTATGGACGATTATTTGGCCAAACCGGTCTCGATTGCCGATCTTCAGGACGCGATCCTGCGGCATCTATAGACTGGGCAAAGCCCCCTTCCCCAAATCCGCGAAACCGCGTATCAGCTCGCCATGACCCAGAATCCGCCCGATCTTCGCCCCGACCTTGCCCGCGCCCGCGTGATGGAAACCAAACGCGATGGCCAGCCGACCATCGGTATGGTCAGCCTTGGCTGTCCCAAGGCACTGGTTGACAGCGAACGCATCCTGACCCGACTACGGGCCGAAGGGTATGGCATTTCGGCAGACTACCAAGGCGCCGATGCGGTGATCGTTAACACTTGTGGGTTCCTGGACAGCGCCAAGGCGGAAAGCCTTGAGGCGATCGGTGAGGCGTTGCAGGAAAACGGCAAGGTCATCGTCACCGGCTGCATGGGGGCCGAGCCTGAGTATATCACCGGCGTCCACCCCAAGGTGCTGGCCGTCACAGGTCCGCATCAGTACGAACAGGTGCTGGATGCCGTTCACGGCGCAGTGCCGCCCAGCCCCGATCCGTTTGTTGATCTGATGCCTTCAAGCGGCGTGAAACTGACCCCACGCCACTACAGCTATCTGAAGATATCCGAGGGCTGTAACCACAAATGCAAATTCTGCATCATCCCCGACATGCGCGGCCGTTTGACCAGCCGCCCCGCCCACGCAGTGATACGTGAGGCCGAGAAACTGGTGGAAAGCGGCGTCAAGGAACTGCTGGTGATCTCTCAGGATACCAGCGCTTACGGCGTTGACCTGAAACACGCCGAGGATCGCGGCCACCGTGCCCATATCACCGATCTGGCGCGTGATCTGGGCAGCTTGGGCGCGTGGGTGCGGCTACACTATGTCTACCCCTACCCCCATGTGCGCAACCTGATCCCGCTGATGGCCGAGGGGCTGATCCTGCCCTATCTGGACATCCCCTTTCAGCACGCCAGCACCGATGTACTGAAACGCATGGCCCGCCCGGCTGCGGCAGCAAAGACGCTGGACGAAATCGCGGCGTGGCGCAGCGATTGCCCCGACATCACCCTGCGCAGCACCTTTATCGTCGGCTACCCGGGAGAGACCGAGGATGAATTCCAGACCCTGCTGGACTGGATGGACGAGGCACAACTGGATCGGGTCGGCTGCTTTAAGTACGAAAACGTCGACGGCGCGCGGTCAAACGACCTGCCGGATCATGTGGCGGAAGAGGTCAAACAGGACCGCTGGGAACGCTTCATGGAAAAGGCGCAGGCGATTTCCGAGGCGAAGCTGGCGGCGAAAGTCGGCCAGACATTGCAGGTGATCGTGGATGACATCGACGAGGACGGGATCGCCTCATGTCGGACTTGGGCCGACGCGCCAGAGATTGACGGGAACCTGTTTATTGACGAGGGGACCGAAGGGTTGTCGGTTGGGGATATTGTTACCGTTGAAGTTGATGAGGCGGGGGAGTACGATTTGTGGGGTGTGGTGGAGTAGAGGTAATTATGCCTCGAGTAGGCCTCAGGCAAATAACTCGATAAACACCCCTCCGGTCTGCCCTCCTAGGAAAAACATGTAACAAAAATATCATCTGAAGTATTCGTCTGGTGCTTTTGGCTAGCTTCTCCAGTTCATCCTTGAGCCTGATGATACGATCATCATTTTCTCTGGCTTGTGATACTAATACGTCGCAAAAATCATCATTGTCTTCGTAGTGGCCTCTCCAACCGTCCCATGTGTGCCCCTTAATATCGACAGGACGAGGCTTAAGAATCCAAATTGATCTGAAAGCAACTAAGAGCATTCCCGCCGACGCTATCAAGACAATGGCGGGCGAAGGGAATGCACTAGCATTGGACGCGAATAATGCTGATATGGCTGCACTCACGGCAGCCAAACGCATAACTCTTTGCTCACTTGCCGCTACATGACCTAATAGCCCGTCGATTCTATCTTCCGTGTGGCGAAGTGCTTCTACTACAATCATTTGGCGATTACTTATTTTATTCATTGGACAACCTATGGCGAAAAAACCCGAACCACCCGTGACTAGAGGCAAACTAAACGAAGGCGCAAAAAAACCAATCAATAACTCGGCTAACAAACCAAAGCCAAAATCCTAACGCCCGATCCCGAGGGTGGGCGTATCGCGCCCGCCCTGGGGGGCGGGGTCGTGCGCGATGCGATGTTTTGCATCGCATTTGGTCGGTCATCCTCAAGCCGCGCGAGCGCCGAGCCGCGGGGTGGCATCGGGAAGCTGTCGTGGGGCAGTTTATCTCTCAACACCTGTGAGCGTTTCATTTCAGAGGATAACGCTGTAAAAGCGCCGCCCCACCCCACCTTTGGTGGGCTGCTTAAAGTTGGCGCACCAAAGGTGCGACGGGGCGGGTCATGTCGACGACATGCTTCCAGCATGACGCTCGCGTGGCGGGCCTTCGGCCCTTGATTCCTCGCGGTTTGTTACAGGCAGGCGCAGCCCGGCGGTGCCGCCGGGCGAGGCATTTCTGAGATCAAAAGGTGTCTACCGTTTCTTCTTCGCGGCATAGCCTCCGCCTGCCCACGCGGTTAGGCCCAGCAGGAAGCCGAAGTCATACCAGCCGCCCGAGTTCGGCACGCCGTAAATCCCCACCGTGTCTGAAAACCACGACACCACGAACGCAATAGGCGCGACGGCTCCGTCGAAGAGGCCCCAGAAAAACCCGCGAGTGCCCTCGACCGCCAAGGGAGCTGTGGCGCAGGCGGTCAGAAGAAGCACTCCGCCAAGCAAGGCTATTGATTTGACTTTCATAAAGCTCTCCTTTCCAAAGGTTACCAACCCATGCGCATCGCCACCATCAGCGTCAGCACGCCCAGAAGGACCAGCGAATTAAACATTCGGTGATTGGCCGCGGCACGGCGAAAGGCCAGATCATCATACCCGTCGATCGCCGCTCGCATCCGGCGGCGCAGCGGACCGGCGACGCCCTCGGACGCGACAACGACCACCAATGCCAGCGAGCCCAGCAAGCCGTAGCCGACAAACAGATCGCCAAACTCTGTCACCGCCCCCATAACCAAAAGCTGCCCGATGCCGGTGATTAGTGTCACCGCAAGTGAGCCCATGATCAAAGGCCCGCTGAACGGGCGCACCGCCAATGCGGTACGCTGACGCTCGGACGGGTCCATTTTCATCAAGGCGCCGCTGAGCGCCCAGTCGAAGAACACCGAACTGCCCACAAAAACGGTGGCCGCAAGAATGTGGAAGTAATGCAGCAGGTCCATCACACGACCAACCCGATCAGTATAACGACCCACGCCACCCCGGCGGCGATTGCCGACACAGCCACAGCCGCGCTGCCCGCGTCTTTGGCGCGGCGGGCGAGATCGTGTTTTTCGGTCGAAATATAGTCCACGGTCAGCTCAATCGCTGTATTCACCAGCTCCATCGCCATGACGTTGACGCCCAGCGCAAGGATCAACGCCCGTTCGCCCACAGACAAAGGTAGTAGAAACGCCAAAGCTGCCGAGATCAGGTTTGCCCAAACCCAGCTTCGGAAAGAGTGTTCATTGCGCCATGTGTCAAGAACGCCGTCCCAGCTCCAGATACAGCGGTCTTTCAGGCGTTTGAGGAAATAGATCATTGTAACCCTTTTTTCGCCAATGATCCGACATGGCGGGGCCTTTGACAAGCCTGCGGGTTAATCAATCATGTTTTTGACGACGTCGATGTAGGGGCAGTAATCTTCATCCCCGGTTTGTCCGACCGTCCCGCTTTCAAGCCTGCTGACGCACCCCGGAAGATCGGCGCAACGTGCACAGACATGGGACATCTCGGCGTAGGCTTCAGGGCTCATGGTGCCGCTTTCAAAGGCATGGGTCAGCCGCTTGCCAATATCGCGCGACAACGCATTCGCGTAGTCCACATTTTCCTGCGACAGGCTGGGTTTCGCTTTCATCATGCGCTTTTACCTTGGTCCGCTAATCGCGTTGACTGTATCAACGACAATCAGAGATTGCATTTTCTCATTAGGATAAAATTATTGCTAATTCGTTGCAGCCAGCCTTCGAAAGGTTTGTGCATTCAGGCATTGGCTGGGGACCGACGCGGGGCTGGTTTCGCGTGCCAGAAACTTCTTGCAGCCATCGACCCAATCACACGAACGGCACAGAGAAACCATGTTCGCCCATTCACTTCCTTTAAGCACGCCCTGATCCATTGCCTTTGCCGGATCGACGCCAACGGCATTGGCCATGTCAATCACGCGCCAATAGTGATCCATTGAATTTCCGATTGGTTTCATCCTTGTCCCCTCTGCGCGGGGAAAGGTGTAACAGATTCGCTTCTATTACGTTTTGACACGGATCAAGTTCGCGGCGGGTACATCTTAAGATACGCCTGCACGCAATCTTTCACCCTGCGAAACCGGTCTCCGCCCAGTTTGGTGCCACCGTACCAGCGTGTCACCACGACGATGTGATCCGTCACACCCGCATGTTCGAGAACGTTTAGAATGACCATGCCCGCGCCGCTTTCGCCGTCATCCCCTTTTAATGGCGTGCCGTCCGACAGGACCGCTGCCCAGGTATTGTGCGTCGCCTTTGCGAACTTTTTTGTGGATTTCAAAGTTTTGAGAAACAGGTCCACGTCTTCACGACCGGCAACCGGGCCACCGGACACCGCGTATTTTGATCCGCGGTCAGTTAGGACATGTAGTATTTGCTGCATCGGGACCTTTCCGTTCGGACCCCGACCCTAGCAACATGAGAGCACTACCGGAACCCTTAGCGGTTCATCGCAGCAAAGGTTTCGGCGTTTCGGCAATAGCTTGGCGGGAACTGTGTCGGAGCGCCATTTTCTAGCAAATGAATGCAGGCATCGGGGTCTGTACAGCCCTCGCAACGGTGCACCATCATCCTCAGATCTTCGGCGTCCAATTTGCCGCGCTGCATTTCCTCGGTCAGGTCTACGCCGACCTTATCGGCCATTCTCGTCAGCAGCTTCGCATGTTTGGTGAATCTGTCGTCAGCAGTCATGGTGATTTCCTTTCGCGATATGCCGCGCGAGCAGATCAGCATTTACGTCAATCAACCATGACACAGATCAACCATAGATTTTGAATCTTAGGGCCGACAAGACGCCGAATGAGGCGACACCGCAAACTCTTAAAACAGTGGGAACAAGCCTATCCAACAATGGCGCATTTCCCGCAAACTTGGGGAACGCTGTCCCGTCTTACGCAAACCCCGCTTAATCGGTTTGAAAAAAGGGGTGGTTCAATCAGCCCCCTTTTTACCTTGCCCAAGGTGATACACCGACTAAGCTGGGCTTATGTTTAGTATCGAACACGAATTCGACTCGTCTGTGATCACTTTGATGGACGAAGACGCGTCGGCGCTTCAGGAAGATGTTGTGATCAACGCCTTTGCCGAGTGCATTACGATCGAGCAATACGATCCGCGCACGGACAGAACAAACAAAATCACCCTGTCGATCCGCATGCTGGATGATCTCAGCGCGGCGCTGGACTTGCCAGAAGGCGTCTATCGTTTGAAGCAAGGTTAAAGGGTGACCCGAAACACCTTGTCTCGGCTTGTTGCCCCGCGCAAAAGCGCTAAACGCGACTTTGCAATACCAATTTCTTTGGCCAACAGCTTTTGCACAGCGGCGTTGGCTTTTCCGCTTTCCGGGACAACGCTGACATAAACCCGGATCTCGCCATTTTCGACTTTTACAGCATTTCGCGACGCCTTGGGCGTCACGCGTACAGCAATTTCAGTATCGGGGATCGCAAGATAAGAAAGGGCGGCTTTGGTCATTGCTTAGCCTTAGCACGGATTTCTCTTGCCAACAGCGCTTTAAATCCAGACCATTTCAACAAACAGGGAGGCATTTATGACAACGGCGTTTTTTTGGGATGAGCAGTGTTTTTGGCATATCGGCGAGGGATATGCGCTGACCTATCGACTGGGCGGGCATGTGCAGCCAATGTCAGTCGGCGGACTGCCCGAGTCACCGGAAGCGAAACGGCGCATGAAATCCCTAATCGACGTAACAGGTCTTGGTCGTGAGCTGGAGTATCGCCATGCGCGACCGGCCTCTCGCAATGAATTGGAGCTCGTGCACCCGGCCGCTTTTCTGGATACGTTCAAGCAATTGTCCGACGAAGGCGGCGGCGAGCTTGGATTGCGGACGCCGTTTGGGAAAGGTGGGTATGAAATCGCAGCGCTTTCCGCAGGGCTGGCGCGCGCGGCCTTGTTTGCGGTTCTGAAAGGCGAATTTGACAATGCATATGCACTGACCCGTCCGCCGGGACACCACTGTTTGCCGGATTGGCCGAACGGGTTTTGCCTTTTGGCAAATATTGCAATTGCCGTTGAGGCCGCCTTTGCTGAAGGTTTGGCCAGTCGGGTTGCCGTTCTGGACTGGGATGTCCACCACGGCAATGGCACCGAGGCCATTTTCTATGACCGGGATGATGTTCTAACGATCAGCATCCACCAGGAACACAACTACCCCACCGACACCGGCGATGTTCAAGATCGCGGTGCCGGAGCCGGCGAAGGTTTCAATCTAAACATCCCCTTGCCTGGCGGGACTGGCCACAAAGGATATCTGGAAGCGATGGAGCGATTGGTTCTGCCAAGTCTCGAAGACTTTCAGCCAGATGTTATCATCGTCGCCAGCGGCTATGATGCGTCGATCTATGATCCACTGGGTCGTATGATGGCCGTTCCTGACACCTTCCGGCAAATGACGGCGATGGTCATGGAGGCCGCAGACAACCTATGCCACGGCAAGCTGGTGGTGGTTCACGAAGGCGGGTATTCAGACGTCCACGTCCCATTTTGCGGGCACGCGGTGGTAGAAACCCTTGCCGGTTCGAACATCCGCGCCGTGGACCCCATGGAAGAGGTGACCAACAAACGCCAACCGGGACCAGAATTTGATGCGTTTCTTAGCCAATGGATTGACGGTTTACGCAAGTCTTTGGACTAAGGGGGGGCACTGCAAGGGTTGATAAGACCGTGAACATTTTCGGTTGTTTTAGTTGCAATATCAGGACTAGAGCCTACGATCTCCAGGTTATGAGCCTAAATTTGATAATATTATCAATCGCTTATATTTCACTTCAACAACCAGCTTCCCTTTGAAAAACCCGTTATTTGTGGGTTCGAAGTGAACGTCATTCAGCGACGAAAAAAGGGAGTGAAACGCATCAAAACGCGTTCGCTGGTTGAAGTGGCGTTGAGCGAAATGGGGGATTTGTCCAAAAGTACAATCGCAAAAACCGTCAGAATTAGTCATCCAAACGCGCATTTGGGAAAATCCCAATAGCTGCCACTTTCCACGAAATTTTC
>CAYVRN010000049.1:9589-23082 GCA_964453855.1 uncultured Rhodobacterales bacterium | reverse complement strand
TGATCTGGTCGCAAATCCGTAAGACACAGACTTAGCGAAAACGCTCAATGGCAAGAAGATCACATTGAGCACGATATGTTTGAACGTCGCATTCCAGAAAACCTCCGCCATCCTCCTACGCCGTCTGTGCACGGGTTCGGGCGGCTTAACGGATTAGAGGCGATTGCGCGAGGCATATTGATTTCGGTCTACCCCCTTGAAATGTATCGGGCCTTGGGGGACGCAGGCATGGTTAGCCTAGTGTATTTCGGGATCGGGGTGGTCTCTCTGTTGATCGGTTTGCTGGTGCCTTGGGTGAACCGCATATTCCCGCGGCGCTGGGTATATAGTTGTGGGGCACTGCTGGCAGTGATTGGTGCATTGCTTGCCTCAAGTGGTGGGGCGTTGTTGGTTATTATCGGCCTTAGTCTTGGGACGTTTGCCACGGTTATCACCTTCGTGTGCTTTAATGCCTATGTGTTAGACTACGTGGCTCGTCACGACCTTGGCCGATGCGAGACCTACCGCATGTTTTACTCGGCTCTCGGATGGACGGTTGGTCCGGTCGCCGGAGTGGCCTTGCTTGAATGGTGGGCGCCGGTTTCGTTCTACATTTCCGCCGCGGCCTCGACCGCGATGCTGGTGTTATTCTGGTCCATGCGCTTGGGAAATGGAAAGTTGATCACGCGGGCCAAAGCACCAACCGTTAATCCGGTCCAATATCTTGGACGCTTTTTCGTACAACCGCGCTTGGTGGCTGGTTGGATATTCGCGGTGATGCGGTCCTGCGGCTGGTGGGTATATGTGGTGTATCTTCCGATTTTCGCTGTCGAAAGCGGACTGGGAAACAAACTGGGCGGCACGCTTTTGTCGTTCACCAACGCCGCGCTTTTTGCCACGCCCTTGGCACTGTGGCTGTTGAAGCGCAGCAGTTTGAAGGCCGTCGTACGCGGTGGGTTTCTTGCAGGCACTGTGCTTTTTGTGGCGGCAGGACTTTTGTCATCGACGCCTTGGCTGGCGGTTTCATGTCTGTTTTTTGGCAGCCTCGCACTGATATTGCTGGATGTCAGCGGAGGGTTGCCGTTCCTGATGGCGGTCAAACCGTCTGAACGCACTGAAATGTCGGCGGTTTATTCCAGCTTCCGCGATGTATCGGGTATCCTGACGCCAGGTGCGGCGGCCCTGGTACTGCTGGTCGCGCCCTTGTCTGGTGTGTTTTATCTCGGCGGGTTGGCTCTGTTTGCATCCTGGGTCATCGCCGGCTCGCTGCATCCGCGTCTTGGCAAAGGGCGCATCGCGGCCTCGGCATAGGCTGTTCGTTTTACGCCGTGAAAGGGCTTGCTCCTTTTGGTTGCTCGGCCTAGGCAGGGCCTATGAAGATACTTTTTCTAGGTGATATCGTCGGGCGTTCCGGCCGGACCGCAGTTCTTGAGAATATCGGCGCTCTGCGCGAAGCGTGGAAGCTTGATTTCGTGGTGGTGAATGGTGAAAACGCCAGCAACGGTATGGGTCTGACCAAAGCTCATGCGCAGGCACTGCTGTCGGCAGGTGTGGACTGTTTGACCCTAGGGGATCATGCCTTTGATCAAAAGGACATGCTGACCTTTATCGAGGAAGAGCCGCGTATCATCCGCCCGATGAACTATTCCAAGGTCGCGCCTGGGCGGGGATTTCGGGTGTTCGACGTTCCCGGGGGGCGGAAAATTCTGGTCGCGCAGGTACTAGGTCAGGTGTTTATGAAACGCCCGTTTGATGACCCGTTCTCCGCCGTTGACGATGTGCTGCGTAAACACCCGCGCGGAGGCATGGTGAATGCCTCGCTTCTTGATGTGCATTGCGAAGCGACATCCGAAAAGATGGGCATGGGCCACTTTGCCGACGGTCGTGCCAGCGTCGTGGTCGGAACACATACCCATGTGGCCACTGCCGACGCGCAGATTCTGCCCGGCGGGACTGCCTTTCAAAGCGACGCAGGCATGTGTGGTGACTACAACTCGGTCATCGGGATGGAAAAGACCGAACCCATGCGCCGCTTTATAACCGGCATGCCCAAAGGGCGCTTCCAACCGGCCGAAGGCGAGGCGACCCTGTCAGGGCTATACGTCGAAACCGATGATCGTACCGGCGCCGCCAAGCGGGTCGAGATGGTCCGACAGGGCGGCCGCCTGCAACCTTCGGGCCCGCTATGAGATTTTGGCTCATCCTGCTTGCTCTTGGGGCAGGGTGGGGGCTGACCCAGCCTTTTTCAAAGATTGCGGTCAGCGGTGATTATCAAAGCTTCGGCATCATCTTCTGGCAGTCGGTCATTGGTGTTGTCATTCTGTCGGTCGTGTCCTTGATCCGACGCAAAGGCCTGCCGATGGGCGCCGCTCATCTGCGCGTTTATGCGGTAATTGCCCTTGTTGGCACCGTCGTGCCAAACGCGTTTTCCTACATCTCCTATAAGCAGCTCGATGCGGGGATCATGTCGATTGTCATTGCCACGGTGCCGATATTTGCATTCCCGATTGCGTTGGCCATGGGCAACGAACGCATGCGCCTTTTGCGTTTGGTCGGGTTGTTTCTGGGTTTCGCAGGAGTTCTATTCCTGATCCTGCCGGGGCAGGAGGCAATAGGACAGGTTTCTGTGATCTATATCCTGATCGCTTTGATTGCCCCGGCGCTTTACGGCTTCGAAGGCAACTGGGTCGCCCGATTTGGAACAGCGGGATTAGACCCTCTTCAGGTGATTTTCGGATCGTCCCTCGTCGGGCTTGTGGTGTCAGCCCCGCTCGCGCTGGCCTTGGGGCAGTGGATCACCCCAAGCTATCCGCCAAGCAATCCTGACTGGGCGGTTCTAGCGTCATCCAGCATCCACGTTGTCGTCTACTCCAGCTATGTCTGGTTGATCGCTGCGGCAGGTCCGGTTTTTGCGGTTCAGGTCAGCTACATCGTCACTTTGTCCGGCGTCATCTGGGCGCGTCTGATCTTGGGTGAAAGCTATTCTCCTTGGGTCTGGGCCGCACTTGCGCTTGTTCTTGCCGGCGTCTTTCTGGTGCAGCCCAAACCCAAATTGGCGCTTGTTCCCGAACCTGTGGACGGGCAAGACTAGGTCGAAGTCACGCGGATTCCGGTACGATGCAATTACTTGCCCAATTTGAAAACGCCCAAGCGGTGTTTGCCCTTTTAGTCGTTCTGGGCATGTTCGTGATGTTCCTGCGCGAAACCTTCCCGACCGAGGTGATCGCCATGGGCGGCGCAGTCACGATGCTTGTTACCGGGCTGTTGCCCTATGACACGGCCCTCACTGTTTTTTCAAACCCCGCGCCGTGGACGATTGCGATGATGTTTGTCGTCATGGGGGCTTTGGTTCGCACCGGAGCGCTAGATGCCTTTGTCAACTTCGCCGAACGCAAGTCGCGAGGGCGGCCCATTATGGCCATTGCGGTGTTGTTGGGCTTCGTTGCTATCGCCAGCGCTTTTGTCTCTAACACGCCTGTCGTGGTGGTGATGATCCCTGTATTTGTGCAGCTGGCCCGCACCATGGGAACCGCTGCCAGCAAGTTGCTTATTCCGCTGTCCTATGCCGCCATTCTGGGCGGAACGCTGACGCTGATCGGGACCTCGACCAACCTTCTGGTTGATGGGGTCGCGCGTAGCCACGGATTGGCTCCCTTTACGATTTTCGAAGTCACACCGTTGGCCGTCGTGCTTGTGGTGTGGGGCATGCTTTATATGGCGGCCGTTGGTCCGCGGCTGTTGCCCGAACGCGCAAGCATGGCCAGCCTTTTGGGGCAGCGCTCTAAGATGAAGTTCTTCACCGAGGTCATCGTTCCAGATGACAGTGCTTTGATTGGGCGCGAGGTGACCACAGTCGAGCATTTCCGCCGCGATGGTGTGCGTCTGGTCGATGTTGTGCGCGGGGATGACTCACTTCGACGCGACCTCAAGAATGTGGCGCTTCAAGCGCAAGACCGCGTGGTGTTGCGTACAGAAATGGCCGAGCTTTTGGGGCTGCAACAGTCCAAAGATGTGCGCATGGTCGAGAAAGTCAGCTCGGTCGAAACAGCCACGGTCGAGGTGCTGATCTCACCCGGTTGCCGGATGATCGGCCGCTCTTTGGGGAGCCTGCGCCTAAGACGGCGTTACGGCGTATATGCGCTGGCAGCACACCGGCGAAATCAAAATATCAGTGGGCAATTGGATGAACTGATCATTCGGGTCGGAGATACCCTATTGCTTGAAGGCGGACCCGAGGAAATCCGAAGGTTGGCAGATGACATGCGCATGGTTGACGTCTCTACCCCAAGCGAACGCGCCTATCGCCGCGGTCACGCCCCGCTGGTTTTGGCATCTCTGATGGCGATTGTGGTTTTGGCGGCTTTCGGCGTCGCACCAATCTTTATGCTGTCACTGGCCGCGGTCGCCGTTGTCCTTCTGTCCCGCGCCATCGACTCGGACGAGGCGTTTTCTTTCGTTGATGGACAGCTTCTGGCGCTGATCTTCGCGATGCTGGCCGTCGGGGCAGGGCTTCAGGCCTCGGGCGCGGTCGAGTTGGTGGCGGGTGGCGTCGCGCCCCTGCTGACAGGCCTGCCGCCGGTACTGGTGGTGTGGTTCATCTTCTTGCTGACCTCGGTCTTGACCGAACTGGTGTCCAACAACGCTGTGGCCGTGGTCGTCACCCCCGTGGCCATCGGGCTGGCCGACGCGCTAGGCGTCGACGCGCGGCCTTTGGTGGTTGCAGTGATGGTGGCCGCTTCGGCCAGCTTCTCGACCCCGATCGGCTATCAAACCAACACTCTGGTCTACGGACCTGGGGGCTACTCGTTCAGCGACTTCATGAAGATCGGAATTCCGCTGAACCTGTCTATCGGCGTGATCTCGGCGCTGCTGATCCCGATAATCTGGCCGTTGTGACGTGGACAACAGTTAGAAAACGTCTCGAACTTCTCCTGTCACCCGGACTTCCCCAGCCTCGTTGTCCAGCACCACAGGATTGTCAAAGATCGTCAGGGTCGGACGTACGCCAAAGCGGCCCTCCATCCAGTCAGCCCAGCCGTCGTTGAACCAGGCTTCGGCATTTTCGCGGGTGTCGAATTCATAGACGCCGCCACCGCCCTCATCACCAATCAAATAGTATTTCCGGCGCAGCCCTTTGACCTCGCGAAAGATTTTGGTCGACTCGACGTAGCGTTCGGTCAATGCATCAGCATCGGCTTTGGCATTTTCCATCGGGATTTGCACAAGCGCGATAATCATGACGGATCCATCTTCATCACCAAACAAGTCGTCGAACCGGTCGCGTACAGCTTCCCGTCCTCGACCCCGCGAATTTCGCCATGTGCAACGCCGGTCGAGCGCCCAACGTGATCAACGATGCCAACCGCTTCGATTTGGGTGCCCAAGGGAATGCCTCGGGTGATGTTTATTTTGTATTCCAGCGTCGTATAGGCCGTGCCCTTTGGCAGCTTCGTCATCACGGCACAGGCCATGCAGCTGTCTAGCAGCGTCCCGTACCAACCGCCGTGCACTGTGCCCATCGGGTTGGTATGCTCGAACAAGGGTGTGCCACGAAAAACAACCCGCCCCTCTTCGGCCAGATGAACCCCGTAGTTCATCCCCTTACCAATCGGCGGCTGTGGCAAGTCACCCGCCGCAATCCGCTGCATGAACTCAAGCCCTGACATTTGAAGCATTTCTTCCATCGGAAGTAGATCGGAAAGCGATTGTGCGTGCATAAAAAGACCTGCCCTTGATTGCTCAAAGGCAGGTTAGGTGTGTGCCAACAGGTCGGCAATCAGAACGCGGCGTTACGCCACTTTCTGCAGAGGTATTTGCGGTTTGATGCCCAATGCGTGGCAGACTTCACGGGTCAGGTGCGGTTTGTTCAGTGTATAGAAATGCAGGTCTTCAACACCTTCGTCGATTAGCTCGCTGCACAGTTCAGTGGCTTGCGCCGTGGCTAGCAGGTCTTCGCGACCGTCACGAGCCGCCTTGGTAAAGGCGTCGTCCAAGAGCGGAGGAATGGACGCTCCGCAACGGCGCGCAAAATTGCTGGCACCTTTCCAGTTCTCAATCGGCAGGATGCCCGGAACAATAGGTGCTGTGATGCCGGCCTTTTCACAGCGGTCACGGAACCGCAGAAAGGTTTCCGCTTCAAAGAAGAACTGGGTGATCGCCTCGGATGCTCCTGCATCCAGCTTTCGCTTCAGCCACTCGATGTCGGCGTTGCTGTCGGCGGCATCGGGGTGTTTCTCGGGGTAGGCACCGACGCGGATGTTAAAGCGGCCTTGCTCTGCAAGCGCTTCGATCAACTCAACCGAAGATGTGAACCCTTGGGGATGGGCGGTGAACCCGTTTGCGCCCTTTGGCGGATCACCGCGCAGGGCGACGATTTCAGTTACGCCAGCCGCTGCAAACTGGTCGGCTATGGCAAGGGTCTCTTCGCGGGTGGCATCAACGCAGGTCAAATGCGCGGCAACGTTCAGGCCGGTATGCTTGTGTAGCGTCGCCACCGCATCGCGGGTGATTTCGCGGGTGGTGCCTCCAGCTCCATATGTCACCGAGACAAAACGTGGTTGGTAAGCCGCCAGCGTTTGAACGGTTTCGAAAAGGTTAAAGGATGCCTCTAAATCGCGTGGCGGGAAAAACTCGAATGAGATACGTGGGATCGACATGAGAACTCCAAAAACTGATTTATCCCCTTGTCGGCGATTTTTCTTTGTGAGACAAATTCATAAAACTAAACTAAGTTATGAAATAAATCGAATATGCATATAGAGCTGAAACATCTCCGCGCCGTGCGCGCAATCCACCAAGCCGGAGGTTTGGCGCGGGCCGCTGATATCCTGAACATGACGCAGTCTGCCTTGTCGCATCAGGTCAAAGGGCTTGAGGAGCAGACAGGGGTCGAACTGTTCGTCCGGCGGTCTAAACCCTTGAAACTTTCGGCAGCCGGAACGCGGCTGTTGCGTTTGGCAGATAAAGTCCTGCCAGAGATTGAAAAGGCGCAGGATGAATTTCGCGGCCTGCGCTCCGGTAAAGCGGGTCGCATGCATATCGCCATCGAATGCCACGCCTGTTTTGAATGGCTGTTTCCGGTCTTGGAAACCTTCCGCCACAACTGGCCCGATGTCGATGTGGACATTCGCGCAGGTCTGGCGTTCGACGCCTTACCAGCCTTGCAAAAGGAAGAGGTTGATTTGGTGATCTCTTCTGACCCAGAAGACGTCTCCGGGGTGAATTTCGTGCCGCTCTTTGATTATTCGCCTGTGTTTGTAGCCGCATCCAACCATCCACTGGCGCAAAAACCTTACATCGACCCTCAGGATTTTCGCGGCGAAACCCTGATCACCTATCCCGTGGACCGCAGCAAGCTGGATATTTTCAGCCAACTTTTGATGCCCGCCAAGGTCGAACCCGCGGCGATCCGCCCTGTGGAATTGACGGCGGTGATCCTGCTTTTGGTGGCCTCGAACCGAGGTATATCCGTGTTGCCCGATTGGGTGGTGCGCGAGGTGAAATATTCGTCGGATTATGTGACACGGCCCCTGACGGCACAGGGCATCACCCGCCGCATGTACGCCGCCATCCGCACGGATGACGCCGAAAAGCCGTTCATGAAAGACTGGATCGGACTGGCCAGTGAAACGGCAGAGCGGTTGCAGAACGTCTAAACCAGCTTCACCACCTGTTTTCCCACATTCCCACCTTTCAACATCGACATGAACGCGGCAGGGGCGTTTTCCAACCCAACGGCCACGTCCTCGACGAATTTGACCTCGCCCGAGGCAACTTTGGGCGCCACTTCGGATAGGAACTCGGCCAAACGGTCGAAATGGTTCGAGATGATGAAGCCATTAACCGATAGGAACTTTACAAGGATCGACCGCCAGATTTTCGGGGCGGTCAGCGGTCCTGCGTCTGCGCCATCACCCAGACCGCCCGCATCATACCACGAGATCATGCCGCAAAC
Organism: uncultured Rhodobacterales bacterium; assembly: GCA_964453855.1. GTDB lineage: Bacteria > Pseudomonadota > Alphaproteobacteria > Rhodobacterales > Rhodobacteraceae > JASMHC01. Next base: position 15,149 of record CAYVRN010000049.1, on the reverse strand, counting down.
CGGAATGCGCCCAAACGGGTTCATCAACGGTAGGACGGCCTCAAGCACTTTGCCCCCAACGTTTTCGTAGTAGATGTCGATCCCATTAGGGCATTCGCCAGCCAACGCCTTGCGCAGTTCCGATGCGCTGGCATAGGCGCGGTGATCCAGACAAGCGTCAAAGCCAAAGGTGTCAATCGCCATCCGGCATTTATCGGGGCCTCCGGCGATCCCGACCGCGCGCAACCCGTATTGTTTTGCCAGTTGGCCGACCATCGACCCGACAGGGCCGGTCGCTGCGGCCACAACCAGCGTTTCGCCAGTCTTCGGCCTGCCGTGTTCATTCAAACCGAACCAACCCGTGAAACCGGGCATGCCAAGCACCCCCAAGGCAGCCGAAATGGGCATCACTTCGGGGTCAATTTTGCGCAACAGCTTGGCCTTTGTTACCGCATGGGTTGCCCAGCCGAACATGCCAAAGGCAAAATCCCCGACCTGAAAATGCGGGCTGTTCGAGGCGATGATTTCACCCACACCGCCCGCTTCCATGATAGCGCCCAGTTCGACTGGCGCCGCATAAGACTTTGCGTCATCCATCCGCCCGCGCATGTAGGGATCAAGCGACATATAGTGTACTTTAACCACAACCTCTCCGTCTGACGGATCGGGCAGGGCGCGGGTTTCCAGCCGGAAGTTGTCAGGCGTGACAGCTCCGTCTGGGCGGCTGGCAAGTGTGATGCAGTTCATCTGGTCGGTCATGGGGCTCTCCGATTGTTCGCAATACTCCTAACCGATTTTGAGCGCGCAATAGATACGACGTTGCGGCATGCCTGCTCTGCACCCAAAGGACTTGGCAATCTCGGTGCATCAGCATATACGCGCGACCTGATCTATAGGAGCCGGATGACATGCAGGGCAGTGCCAATCTTAACATCATGATGAAAGCCGCACGCGCGGCTGGTAAATCATTGGCCAAAGACTTCCGCGAAGTGGAAAATCTTCAGGTGTCGATGAAAGGCGCTGGCGACTTTGTCAGCCGCGCGGACATTGCCGCGGAAAAGATCATCAAAGACGAGCTGATGGAGGCCCGCCCCAACTACGGATGGCTGGCCGAGGAAGAAAAAGGCGAGATCGAAGGCGCTGACCCGACCCGCCGCTGGATTGTGGACCCTCTGGACGGCACCACCAACTTTCTGCACGGATTGCCTCATTGGGCAGTATCGATTGCGCTTGAGCACAAAGGCGCAATCGTTTCGGCTGTGATCTACGATCCAGCCAAAGATGAAATGTTCTACGCAGAAAAAGGCACAGGCGCTTGGATGAATGAAAGCCGTTTGCGAGTATCCGGCCGCAACCGCATGATTGAATCAATCTTCGCCACCGGTCTTCCGTTTGGTGGTCGTACCGACCTGCCGGAAACCATCCAGGACCTCGCGCGCCTTTTGCCCGCCTGTGCGGGTGTTCGCCGCTGGGGTGCTGCAGCTCTTGATCTGGCTTACGTGGCCGCAGGCCGCTACGACGGCTTTTGGGAGCGTCGCCTGAACCCGTGGGACATGGCCGCAGGCATTCTGATCGTCAAAGAGGCAGGCGGCTTCGTGCAGCCCCTTAATCCCGAAGGCAATATTCTGGAAGATGGCGAAATCATCTGCGCGAACGAGCCGATTTTCGATCAGTTCGCAAAAGTTATTCGGGGCAAATAAACCATCCGAATTCTTCTTGGGGAAAATACTCCCAGGGGGTGCGGGGGCAGGATGCCCCCGCTTTTCTTTTATCAGTCCATGGCTTTAAAGGCGAACTCTCCGCCCTCTTTGATGCCCGAGAACCAACGTGCCGTGACCGTTTTGGTCTTGGTGTAAAAGCGGATCGCATCCGGTCCGTATTGGTTCAAATCGCCGAACGCCGACTTTTTCCAGCCGCCGAAGGTAAAGTAGCTTAGCGGAACCGGGATCGGGAAGTTGATACCGACCATGCCGACGTTCACTTTCGCCGCAAAGTCGCGCGCGGTATCACCGTCTGCGGTGAAGATCGAGGTGCCGTTGCCATATTGGTTGTCCATCACCAGTTTCAGCGCGTCTTCATAGGTGTCCATGCGCACGGTCGACAGAACCGGTCCGAAGATCTCTTCTTTGTAGATGTCCATCTCGGGGGTTACGTTGTCAAACAGCGACGGGCCTACGAAGTAGCCGTTCTCATACCCCTGCATTTTGAAATCACGACCGTCGATCACAAGGTTTGCACCCTGATCAACGCCCGAGGAAACCAATCCGTCGATACGTGCTTTGGCGGCCGCGGTGATCACCGGACCAAAGTCAACATCCTCGCCAGCGGTGTAGGGGCCAACCTTTAGCTTTTCGATACGCGGAACCAGGCGCTCGACCAGCGCGTCGGCGGTTTTCTCGCCAACGGGAACGGCCACCGAGATCGCCATGCAACGTTCGCCCGCCGCGCCGTATCCTGCGCCGACCAACGCGTCAGCGGCTTTGTCCAGATCCGCGTCAGGCATGATGATCATGTGGTTTTTCGCACCGCCAAAGCACTGGGCGCGTTTGCCGTTGGTGGCCGCGCGGCCATAGATATACTGTGCAATCGGGGTCGAACCCACAAAGCCTACCGCCTGAATGGTCTCGTTGTCCAAGATCGCGTCCACAGCTTCTTTGTCACCGTTGACGACCTGAAGCACACCTTCCGGCAAGCCAGCTTCGGTGATCAGTTCGGCCAGCCGCAGAGATGTCGACGGGCAGCGCTCGGACGGTTTCAGGATCATGGCGTTGCCCGATACCAGTGCAGGGGCCATTTTCCAAAGCGGGATCATTGCCGGGAAGTTGAATGGCGTAATACCCGCCACAACGCCCAAAGGCTGGCGCATCGAGTACAGGTCGATACCTGGACCACCGTCGTTCATGTATTCGCCCTTCAGCATGTGGGGTGCGCCCATGCAAACCTCGACCACTTCCAGACCACGCTGAACGTCGCCACGCGCGTCAGGCAGGGTTTTACCGTGCTCGCGGCTGACCAGCTCGGCCAGCTCGTCCATGTGTTCGTTGATCAGGTCAGCGAATTTCATCATCACGCGCGCGCGACGTTGCGGGTTGGTGGCTCCCCACGCAACCTGTGCTTCGGCGGCTTTCTCGATGATCGCATCCATCTCAGCTTTGGTGGCCAGCGGCACTTTCGCCTGAACTTCGCCGGTGGCGGGGTTAAAGACGTCGGTAAAGCGGCCCGAGGTTCCGGCGACATGTGCGCCGTTCACATAGTGGGTCAGTTCGGTCATGGGACTCTCCTTTATTCTGCGCGCAGTTTAACCTTGCGAAAAACGGTCAAAAAGAGGCAATATCCCAAATAGGTTTTGCAAAAATGCAGTGGGGGCAAAGATGGAACCACAATGGGACGATATGCGCATCTTTCTGGCAGTCGCTAGAACTGAAAGCCTGTCAGGGGCTGGGCGTCAGTTAAAGGTCGATCCGGCCACTGTCGGGCGGCGAATTGCGCGGCTGGAAGAGGCGCTGGGTGCGCCCTTATTTGCCAAGTCCCCACAAGGCTATGCGCCCACCGATGCCGGTCAACGTTTGCTAGCCCATGCCGAGCAGGCCGAACAGGCCATGCAAGGGGCCGTGGAAGAGCTTTCGGGAAACTCCGGTCAATTGTCGGGACAAATCCGTATCGGCGCACCGGACGGCTGTGCGAACTTCATCCTGCCGCAAGTCTGCGCCGAGATTTCCGAGCAGAACCCTGATCTCGACATTCAGATCGTTGCACTGCCGCGTGTCTTCAACCTGTCGAAACGCGAGGCGGATCTGGCAATTGGTGTCAGCCAACCCACAGCGGGACGCTTGAGTGTTCAGAAGATAACCGACTACACACTGTCGCTTTATGCGGCTCGGTTCTATTTGCGTAACAGCGCGCCTATTGAAACCCTTGAGGATCTCAAGGATCACAAGATCGTCGGATATATTCCCGACATGATTTTCGATAAGGAACTCGATTATTTTTCCGAACTCGGTCTCGATCGTATTCATCTGGGGTCAAATTCGGCCTCGGTGCAAACTCAGATGGTGCGCGCTGGGCATGGGGTTGGAATCGTTCATGATTTTGCAATTGGCCCCGGTGCCCGCCGGATGGTTCGAATCTTACCAGACGATTTCCGCCTGACCCGTTCGTTCTACCTGATCCGTCATCAGGATGACCGACGCCTTGAGCGGATGAACCGCTTTGCTGATGCCTTAATAAGCGGGATCAAAGAAGAAGTGCAAAGACTCGAGAGTGAAGCTTGACAGATTAGTAAGATTGCGGCGAAGCTATAATTATTGAAATTTAATTGCGGAGTAATGCCGATGCTAGTTCAGCAGATATTGAAATCACGCGGGGATGCCGAGGTTATATCAGTCAGGCCATCAACCAAGATTTCCGAGGTTGCTGCACTACTTGCTGTAAAGCGTATCGGCGGCGTTGTGGTGTCGGAAGATGGCTCTCATCCTGTCGGTATCCTGTCGGAGCGTGACATTGTTCGCGCTGTTGCCGAACGTGGCGGGCCGTGTCTGGATTTGACGGCGGATGCGATCATGACCAAAAAGCTGGAAACTTGCACCGGCGAGGAAACGACTGACCAGATTTTGCAGCGCATGACTGAAGGCCGCTTCCGCCATATGCCCGTCGTCAAAGACGGTGTGATGATCGGGATTGTAACAATCGGCGATCTGGTGGCTGCCCGCCTGTCTGAACTTTCTATGGAAAAAGATGCCCTTGAAGGCATGATCATGGGGCACTGACGGACCGTCATTTTTCGCTTTCTGCAACTGCATCTTGCATTCTGCGGCGCAATAATGTTGCTTGCGCATGAATTCTGTACGGAGATTTGCGATGCGCATAGGCCTTTATCCCGGAACCTTTGACCCGGTCACACTGGGGCATTTGGACATTATCAAACGCGGTGCGCTTCTGGTGGACCGGCTTGTAATCGGTGTGGCCATCAACCGCGATAAGGGCCCTCTGTTTTCGCTGGAAGAGCGTGTGGCGATGATCGAAGCGGAATGTGCGTCGCTATCCAAAGAAACTGGAACCGAGATTGTCGCCCATCCGTTCGAAAACCTGCTTATTGACTGCGCCCGGGATGTCGGAGCGCAGGTGATCGTCCGTGGTCTGCGTGCTGTGGCAGATTTCGAGTACGAATATCAAATGGTCGGGATGAACCGCGTGCTGGATAGCTCGATTGAAACGGTGTTTCTGATGGCCGAGGCCAAGCATCAGGCGATAGCCTCAAAACTCGTCAAGGAAATCGCCCGTCTTGACGGTGACGTGTCCAGTTTTGTTCCCCCGGCGGTTAAAGATGCTCTTATGGCACGGCTGAACAAAGCATAAAAAATGCCCGCCGAATTTCGGCGGGCAAGTGTGCTCTCAGGGGGAGAGTAAATTACATCAATGCGGCCATGGCCACGGCAGTGTCCGCCATGCGGCACGAGAAGCCCCATTCGTTGTCATACCAGGTCAGGATCCGGCACATATTGCCGTCCATAACTTTGGTCTGATCGGTCGCAAAGATCGAGCTGTGGCTGTCGTGGTTAAAGTCCATAGACACCAGTTTCGC
>CAYVRN010000049.1:0-9489 GCA_964453855.1 uncultured Rhodobacterales bacterium | reverse complement strand
TCTTTGTGCATGGTATCCAGCGTCGGCTGATCGCCGGTATAGCTGTGCACTGTGGTCATGAAGCCGCGTTTGATGCCAATCGCGTCTTGCAGCACCGAAGCCACCGGTGCCAGACAGTTCGTGGTGCACGAGGCATTCGAGACGACGATATCGTCCCCCGTCAGCGTTTCATGGTTCACACCGTAAACAATGGTTTTGTCCGCGCCACTGGCCGGGGCCGATACCAGAACCCGCTTCGAGCCGTTTTTCAGATGCAATGCCGCCTTATCGCGGGCGGTGAAGATGCCGGTGCATTCCAGCGCGATATCGACATCACCCCAAGGCAGCTCTTCTGGGTTGCGAATGGCGGTTACTCGAATTTCGCGTTCGCCCACGATAATGCTGTTTTCGGTCGAAGAAACCGCGACCGGGAAGCGCCCGTGCACGCTATCATATTGCAAAAGGTGTGCGTTTGTTTCGACAGGGCCCAGATCGTTGATTGCGATCACTTCGATATCGGTGCGCCCGCTTTCAACGATCGCCCGCAGGATATTCCGGCCAATTCGTCCGAAACCATTGATACCGACTTTGACGGTCATAGCCATCTCCAGTTTTGTTAACGCTAACATTGATGTGTTGGCGCTAACATTGCGATTTCCGCTTAAAGGTCAAGGTTAAATTCTAGACAGCGATATTTCGTGTCATCTGATCATCGCCAAAAGGCGATGTATTCCGTCAATTCCATCAGTTTCTTGATCCAGAAAATGGAATAACTCCAATCAAATAAAGCATAATCCACGCCCAAAGCCGCAATGATCAAGATACCTAGGTAAACGGCAAGCGAATTGGTCATTGGTGGCGAAACTCAGCCTAAAGAAGTTTTGAGCGCTGTTTCCAGCGCCTCTACGTCGGTCACAACCGTAAAGTAGGACAAAATCGACTCATCCGCAAAGCCCTGATTGGGGAAGTTTTTCAAAACATCCAGCAAGGGGGTCCAGTAGTCTTGGATGTTCAGAATAACGATCGGCTTGTCGTGCAAGCCCAGCTGGCGCCAGGTCAGGACTTCGAAAAACTCGTCCAGCGTACCGGGGCCGCCTGGTAGGATGACCGCTGCGTCCGAGTTCATGAACATCACCTTTTTACGTTCGTGCATGTTCTCGGTTACAACAAAGCGCGTCAGATCGGTCTTGCCGACCTCTTTTTTCAACAAGTGGGTCGGGATCACGCCAAAGGTCTCGGCTCCCCCGTCCTGAGCCGCGCGTGCGACGGCCCCCATCAGGCCAACATCGCCGGCTCCATAGACAAGTCGCCAGTTATTCGTGGCAAAACGTCCACCAAATTCCTTTGCAGCCGCTTCGTAGTCGGGGTGGTTGCCGACACGTGAGCCGCAAAAGACACAAATGGACGACTGTTTCATGTTTTTTCCTGACGAAATGTACTTAGTCCTTTTGACCTCTGATAACCGCGTTGGTAATCTCACTCAACTGCCTAGATCGGGCCAAGGAAAGATAGACAGAAAATGTTCAAGAATTTCGGGGCGCTTCACGTGGCCGCCGCCTTTGCATTCGTCGCGGCAATTGCGGGTTGGCAATATTATTCTCAAACCCGATCATCCGAGCCTACATCAAGCGGTTCTGTCCCCGTTGTCGAAGCTGATGCAAGCACGTCGGCAGTAAAGGTCGAGACCACGGAAGCGCAAGCTGCGGAAACCGTGACTGTTGATGAGGATACGGAGTCCGAGCAGAACTCTGTAGAGGCTGCGGTGGAAGTTGAAACCGAAGCTAACGTGACCGAAGATTTGGCTCAGGTAGAAAACGCCGAAGCTGAAGAAACAGAAGTCGCCGTTGTTGAAGAGGCTGAAACAGATGCCGTCAAGGAACCTCAAGTTCCAGACAGCACCGACCAGGACGTGGCCGAGGCTGAAGCAGATGCGGATGCCCAAACGGAAGTGGGGAATGAGGAGGAGGCCGAAGTTCAGCAGGCTATTTTACCACTTCCCGCCTTTGATGTTGTTCGCGTCGAAACAGACGGCACAACCGTCGTGGCCGGAACTTGCCCCGCCGGTTCGCTGGTAAGCATTCAGGTCGATGGACAGGATGTCGAAAGTGGCACTTGCGATGCGTCGGGCCAATTTGTTTTGTTCCTTGATATCGGTAAATCCGAACAGGCGCGGGTGATGACGCTCAGCGCCAAGCAGTTTGACACGACGCTTCTTGCGGATGCACAGGTCATCATCGCGCCGGTTGTTCAGCAGGTCGCTGCGGCTGACGCGGAGGATGCCGTTGAAACACAATCAGCTTCCAACTCCCAACAGACCGAAGCCGACGTGGCTGAGGTTTCAGAAAACGAGGCAGACGACGTAACCGCAGCAACCACGTCCGAGAGCGAAGGCTCTGCTGAGGAAACAGTGGAAGTTGCAGAGGCGACGGACGAAGAACCAAAGGCAGAAGTCTCTCAGGACGGAACCGAAGAAAACGCCTCAGAGGCTCCGGTCCCTGCTGAACAGGTTGCCTCTGTTGAAGAAGGGGGAATGGAATCTTCGAACGAAGATATGTCGAGCTCTGATACCGGCGCCCCAACTGAAACTGAGCAAAGCGCAGAGATTGCAGACACTGAGGCGTTGCAGGCGGCGGAAGAAGAAATAACCGATCAGACCGCGCCCGCCGTCGATAGTGCGGAAGCAGAAACACCGACCGAGTCTCAATCCGCGCCCGCGGTTCTTCTGGTGAAAGACGACGGCGTTGACATCCTGCAAGGCGTTGGCGCGGCCCCTCAGGTCATGGATCAGTTGACTGTTGCCGCGATCACCTATTCCGAACAGGGTGCAGTATATCTTAGCGGATTCAGCCCCGCCGGTTTCCTGCGGGTGTATCTGAACAATACCCAAGTTATCGTTCTGGAAGTCCCCGAACCGGGCGAATGGAAAGCCGAACTGGTTGATGTGGCGCCGGGTGTCTACACCCTGCGTGTCGATCAGGTGGATGCGGACGGGAATGTTCAAAGCCGTGTAGAGACACCCTTCAAACGCGAAGAACCCGAAAAAGTCGTTGAAGTTGCAAAGACCCGCAAGCCGCTTGTGTCACTCGAAGTCGTTCAGCCAGGGTCTACCCTGTGGGCGATTTCACGGGAAACCTACGGAAGCGGTGTTCTTTTCGTGAACATATTCGAAGCAAACCGCGATCAGATCCGGGATCCCGATCTGATCTATCCGGGGCAGATTTTCGAATTGCCCGCTCCTCCGGGTGCGAAGAAAAAGAAACGCGGCTCTGGTCAATAAGGCCCGCGACACTTAAGTAGAGGCGAGCCTTCGGGCTCGCCTTTTTCATTTACAGGGGTCGCAAGATGGCAGGTTGGGTCACAGCTAGCGAAGAAGAAATTAAACGCCAGCGGGGCTCGGGCAAGCGCACGATCAAAAAGGTTGCACCTTATCTTTGGCCAGAGGGTCAGTTCTGGGTCAAATGGCGTGTGGTTGTGGCCATGCTGTTTCTGGTATCGGCCAAGCTTGTCGCTGTTGCCACGCCTTTGTTCTTGGGTATGGCCGTTGATGCACTTTCCGATAGCGGGGCCTCGGATCTGATGCTGGGCGCCGTCGGGCTGACTGTTGCTTACGGTCTGGTCCGTCTGATGGCGGTGGTTTTCCAACAGTTGCGCGATTCTGTCTTTGCCCGGGTGGGGCAGCGCGCCTTGCGCCGAGTTGCATTGGAAACCTTCGAGCATATCCACAACCTGTCAATGCGCTATCACATTACCCGCAAGACAGGCGGGCTTAGCCGGATCATTGAACGTGGTGTGAAGGGCGTTGAATTCCTGCTGCGCTTCATGCTGTTCAACTTGGGGCCGTTGATACTCGAGCTGGCGCTGGTCACAGGATATCTGGGCTACAAACTGGGCCTGTCCTATCTGCTGGTTATTGCGGTAACCATTGCGCTTTATGTAATTTTCACATTCCGCGTCACTGAATGGCGTGTGCAAATCCGCCGCCGCATGAACGAGCAAGACACAGATGCAAACCAAAAGGCCATCGACAGCCTGTTGAACTTTGAAACGGTCAAATACTTCGGCGCCGAAAGACGCGAGGCCGAGCGTTATGATCAATCCATGCGCGGCTATGAAAAGAATGCGATCATTACAGCACAATCTTTGGCATTTCTGAACGGCGGTCAGGCCTTTATCATCACCGCCGGACTGGTTGCTGTCATGATCATGGCAGCCACGGGCGTTCAAAACGGCGTCCTGTCTGTGGGTGACTTCGTCATGGTCAACGCCTTCATGATCCAGATCACTATGCCGCTGGGCTTTCTTGGAACAGTCTACCGTGAAATCCGGCAGGCTTTGGTGGATATGGGCGAAATGTTCGATCTGCTTGAGCAACCTGCCGAAATTACCGACAAACCCGATGCCAAGGAAATCAAAGTGAACGGCGGACGCGTCACGCTTGAGGACGTGCATTTCGGTTATTCTGTGGAACGCCCGATCCTAAAGGGCGTTTCCATCGACGTCGCACCAGGTAAGACCGTGGCGATCGTCGGACACTCGGGGTCCGGTAAATCCACCATCGGGCGCTTGTTGTTCCGGTTTTACGACGTCTCGGGTGGGGCGTTGAAAATCGACGGACAGGACGTGCGTGATGTCACTCAGGTCAGCCTGCACGATCAGATCGGCGTCGTCCCGCAGGACACGGTGCTGTTTAACGACTCGATCCGCTACAACATCGCTTACGGCAAAGAGGGCGCAACGCAGGACGAGATCGAGGATGCCGCCCGCGCGGCCCAGATTCACGACTTTATCCTAAGCTTGCCCGAAGGATACGAAACGCCAGTTGGCGAACGCGGTTTGAAACTGTCGGGCGGTGAAAAGCAGCGGGTCGGCATCGCGCGGACCCTTTTGAAAAATCCTCCAATCCTTCTGCTGGACGAGGCGACCTCGGCGCTCGACACCAAGACTGAGCACGAGATCAAAGGTGCGCTAGCCCGCGCAGGCGAAGGGCGGACGGTTCTTACCATCGCGCACCGCCTGTCCACCATCGTCGAAGCCGACGAGATCGTCGTGCTAGAGGCAGGTGTTATTGTCGAGCGTGGCCGTCATCAGGATTTGTTGGCCTCAGGTGGCCGCTACGCCGAGATGTGGCACATGCAAGCGCACGAACGCGAGGCAGCAGAAGCGGCGGAATAAAGCTGCTAGGCCGAGGACTTTCGCAAGTCCGAAACGCTTTGACCGTGGGCGGCTTTGAATGCCCGCGCAAAGGCGGCTTGCGATGAAAATCCGGTCGCCAACGCGATCTCTTGCACCGATGAACTGGTGTCAGTCGCCAGTCGTTGTGCCTCGGACAGGCGCAGAGACAGGTAGTAGGGCTTAGGGGCCGTTCCCAAGGCTTTCTGAAAGCGCAGCTCCAATGTCCGCGGTTTTAATCCCAGCCGTTGAGCAATGTCCGATATGGGCAACGGTTCGTCCAAATTATCGGCCATGATTGTAACCGCCTTGGCAACGCTGCTGTCGCGTCTTGCGATGGTGGCCGTTGGTAATTTGGTTTGCTGGATCGTTCCGTCGCGCACCGGATCATAGATAAACGCGCTGGCGACCCTAGCGGCCAGAGATGGACCGTGACGGCGAGAAATCAGCTCGAGCATCATGTCCAGACAGGGCGCTGCGCCGCCTGTGGTCAACCGATTGCGATCTATGACAAACCGCGAGCGGCGGGTCTCGATTTCGGGGAAAGCGGCGGTGAATTCGGCGTGGTCTTCCCAATGGGCGGTGGCGGCGTAGCCGTTTAGCAACCCCGCTTGCGCCAGCGCCCATGCGCCTCCATCCACCGCTGCAATGCCTTGCGCGCGATGCGCGTGGGTGCGCAGGCTGGTCAAAAGCCGCGGTGAGATTTGGCTGCGGATGTTAAAGCTGGCCACCGAGACCAAAAGATCGGCGGGTGTGGCCGCAAATAGTCCCGGGGCGCTGATCGGGATGCCGACCGTGAGATTGGCAATGCCTCCGCCGGGGGTAGCAAAGCTCCAGTCGAACAGCTTTTTGCCTGCACGTCTGTTGGCCGCCCGCATCGGATCGACGACCGAGGCCAGCGACAGCGCGTTCGTGTCATCAAACACAAGGATCAGAACCTTGAGCGCGCGCCCTTCGGGCTGAAAAAGAGAGGATTCGTTTATCATCAAATATTGTACGTAAAATGTAAAATGCGATTCTGCAAATTTGGCACCATGCGACCAGTTGATTTAGGAGGATGCCATGCCCTTGGCCATGAACCGCGAAGTTTTCATCACCTGTGCCGTCACCGGATCGGGTGGTACCCAAGACCGCAGCCCGCACGTGCCGCGCAGCCCCAAACAGATTGCCGATAGTGCCATTGCAGCGGCCAAAGCCGGTGCCGCTGTCGTGCACTGCCACGTACGCGACCCCGAAACCGGCGCGCCCTCGCGCAAGCTTGAATATTACCGCGAAGTCACCGACCGCATCCGCGACGCCGAGGTGGACGTGGTGCTGAACCTGACGGCAGGTATGGGGGGGGATATCATTTTCGGGGGTACCGAAAGCCCGTTTCCTGTAGCGGAAGGCACAGACATGATCGGCGCGGAAGAGCGCGTGGCCCATGTGTTGGAATGTCTGCCCGAGATTTGCACGCTGGATTGCGGAACAATGAACTTTGCCGAGGCCGACTATGTGATGACCAACACCCCCGGCATGTTGCAGGCCATGGGCCGCATGATGACCGAAGCCGGTGTGAAACCAGAGGTCGAGGCGTTCGACACCGGACACCTATGGTACGCCAAGCAGCTGGTTGCCGATGGCGTTTTGGAGCCGGACGTTCTGGTGCAGCTTTGCATGGGTGTGCCATGGGGCGCGCCGGATGATTTGAATACCTTTATGGCGATGGTCAACAACGTGCCCGATAACTGGACGTTCAGCGCGTTTTCACTGGGTCGGAACCAGATGGCTTATGCGGCGGCGGCTGTGCTGGCCGGGGGCAATGTGCGGGTCGGTCTTGAAGACAACCTATGGCTCGACAAAGGCGTTTTGGCCGAGAACTACCAATTGGTCGAACGCGCCCGTGGTGTGATCGAGGGCATGGGTGCGCGGGTGATTGGCCCCGCCGAGGTCCGCGAGAAACTGGGGCTGGTGAAGCGGGCGCCTAAGTGACCCGTCGCGTTCTTGTCACCGGCGGCGCGTCCGGGATCGGGCGCGCGATAGTTGAGTATTTTTGCCAAGAAGAAGCCCGGATTGCGATTTGTGATGCCGATCCGAATGCCGTGGCCGAGTTTCGTGAGGCGCATCCCGAGGCGATTGCCGAGGTTTGCGATGTGCGCGATGAGGCGCAAATGGCGGCTTTCCTTGCCAAGGTCGAAGGCGCTTGGGGTGGCGTTGATATAGTATGCGCCAATGCTGGCACCGGTGGACCTGCTGGACGGATCGAGGATCTGGACTATCAGGCGTGGCAGGATTGCGTTGGCGTAAACCTGTTTGGCGCGTTCCTGACCTGTCGTTGGGCGGCTAAGGTGATGAAGGCACAAGGGGCAGGGGCGATTACGATCACCTCGTCCACCAGTGGTCAGTATGGCGTGCCCTATCGCTCGCCTTATGTGGCGGCGAAATGGGGCCTGGTTGGCCTGATGAAAACGCTGGCGATGGAACTGGGACCTTTTGGCATTCGCGTGAATGCGATTGCGCCGGGGGCCGTGGAAGGTCCGCGGATGGAGCGGGTTCTTGAGATGGAGGCCGCCGCTGACGGGCGCGACATTGAAGAGGTGCGCGAGCTTTATGCGGCGGGAACCTCGATGCGGACATGGGTAACGGCAGAAGATATCGCGCAGATGGTCGGGTTTCTGGCTTCAAGTGCGGCAAGCAAAGTCAGCGGTCAGATGATCGCGGTGGACGGACATACGGAGCGAATGACATGATGGGCAATGTAGCAGCAATCATTGGTGGCGGGGTTATCGGCGGCGGATGGGCCGCGCGGTTCTTGTTAAACGGATGGGATGTGCGGGTGTTCGACCCCGACCCCGAAGCGGAACGTAAAATCGGCGAGGTTCTGGCGAACGCACGCCGGTCGTTGCCGGGATTGGGCGATGTGGCCTTGCCGCCCGAGGGCACATTGACCTTCCATGCCGATATGGCCGAGGCCGTTGCCGGTGCCGCGTGGGTGCAGGAAAGCGTGCCCGAGCGTCTGGATATCAAGCAAAAGGTCTATACCGCGCTGATGGATTGTGCCGACGAAGGTGCTGTCATCGGCTCGTCCACCAGTGGCTTTAAGCCTTCGGAACTGCAAGAGGGGCTTTCCCGTCCCGGTCAGGTGGTCGTGACGCACCCGTTCAACCCCGTCTATCTATTGCCGGTGATCGAACTTGTGACGACTGCGGCCAACGATCAAGCGATGGCTGACAAGGCAATGGCGACATTGCGCGCCATCGGCATGGAGCCGGTGCACATCAAGAAAGAGATCGACGCCCATGTGGCCGACCGCCTGCTGGAAGCCGTCTGGCGCGAGGCGCTTTGGCTGGTGAAAGACGAAATTGCCACCACTGAAGAGATCGATAACATCATGCGCTATGGCTTTGGTCTGCGCTGGGCGCAGATGGGGCTGTTTGAAACCTACCGCGTGGCTGGTGGCGAGGCGGGCATGAAGCACTTCATGGCGCAGTTTGGTCCCTGTCTGTCGTGGCCCTGGACCAAGTTGATGGATGTTCCTGAGTTCACAGACGAGCTGGTTGATCTGATTGCGGGTCAGTCAGATGCCCAGTCCGGTCACAAAACCATTCGCGAGTTGGAGCGCGAGCGGGACGGTAACCTTGTGGGCATCCTGCGGGCGCTGAAAGCACAGGGCAACGCGGCGGGCAAGCTGATCTCTGACAGGGATCAGACGCGGCTGGCTGGGGCAGGCATTGCTAGCACTATGGCCGAGATCAAAGATCCCGCGCAACCTGTGCTGACCGTCAAACGCGCTGTGCCGCTGGATTGGCTGGATTACAACGGTCACATGAATGAAAGCCGCTATCTGGAATGTTTCTCGGCGGCGACAGATCGCATGATGCATATCCTGGGATGCACGCCCGACTATATCGCAAACGGGGGCAGCTACTTTACCGCCGAAACCCATTTGCGGCATCTGAACGAAGCCCACGCGGGCGCACCGATTGAAGTGCACACCCGTATCCTAAGCGGGGGCGGCAAGAAGATGTTGCTGTGGCACGAGATGACCTGCCAGGGCGAACTGGTTGCAACCGGTGAAACGATGCAAATTCACGTGTCGCTTGAAACCCGTCGGGCCTCGGAGCCTTCAGACGAGATCGCCGCAAATATCGAGACATTCGTAACGGCCCAAGCGGTTCTTGGCACCCCCGAAGGGGCTGGTAAGGCGATTGGTCAACGTTAAAAATTGCGAAAGCCCTTGCTTGCGCAGGGGCTTAGCATCGTGCGTTGGGGCTACGCATTGTCAACGAACTTTGCGTAGAACCCTTCCCGTGCACAGATCGTGAAATCGGAGAGGTAGGCTAGCGTGAGCGAGGATGCCGA
>CAYVRN010000048.1:0-23134 GCA_964453855.1 uncultured Rhodobacterales bacterium | reverse complement strand
GGCCGTGGCGTTGATGGTCATCGAGGTGTTCATCTGCTCCAGCGGGATCTGGTCGAACAGCGCACGCATGTCGCCCAGATGGCAGACAGGAACGCCCACTTTGCCAACCTCGCCCCGCGCCAGCTTGTGATCGCTGTCGTATCCGGTCTGGGTGGGCAGGTCGAAGGCCACAGAAAGACCCGTCTGACCCTTTTCAAGGTTCGACCGGTAAAGCGCGTTTGACGCTTTCGCTGTCGAGTGGCCTGAGTAGGTGCGGAACAGCCAAGGGCGGTCTTTTTGGGTCTCGGTCATTGGGGCCTCGTGAATCGCGCAAGGTAATTTTCTTTCGTCATTGGCTTGATACGTGGAATAATATGCCAATGTCAATTCGCTGCGTTGCGGCGACCCTGCGTCAAAGCGTAGTGACGATTTGAGTGGTGCTGGCTTCACGAAACCGTTAAAAAGCCGCGAAACACTCTTTCCAACAAGGGCGGAAGACCTTTGGCGGAATATGCGGGACTGCTAGAATGAGACAAATCGCAAAATCGATTATTGCTTCGGTTGGCTTGGCACTAAGCACATTGCCGGCGTTTGCAGATGGCCGCGATATGGAGATCATCAATCTAACCGACTTTGAAATTGTTGCGTTTTTCGGTGTTCACAAGGACTCGGATGGTTGGGGCGCGGACATGCTGGGCGGGCAGGCCATTGCCAGTGGGCTATCACACGTGATCAGCTTTGAGGACGGGTCGGGTTATTGCATCTATAGCTTCAAAGCTGTGTTCGACGATGGTGAAGAACTGGTGAGCAACGATATCAACATCTGCGACCTTCCCAGCTTTACCTATTACTGAATTCTAAGACGTCTCCGCTGGTAGCCCCGCCCTCAGGCGGGGTTTTTTGCATGCGCAGCCGAAAATTCTGCGCTTGCTCGGTTATAAAATTACAAAAAAACCATTCACGGTGTTGCAATGTTGCGTGATGGTGGATATCTCAAACTCAAGAGGAACGATTCTGCGTTGCAGCAGAGCCAGCAACAGGAGGCCCCCATGGCTTTGGATACCGAAACGAGCTTTGTCGAATACGACGCACCGATCAAAGACCTGTACGAAGTGGGCGAAATGCCTCCTCTGGGGCATGTGCCAAAGCAGATGTATGCCTGGGCGATCCGTCGCGACCGTCATGGCGAACCTGAGCAGTCGTTCCAGCAGGAAGTCGTTGATACATGGCAAATTGACAGCCATGAAGTGCTGGTGCTCGTGATGGCCGCCGGTGTGAACTATAACGGTGTCTGGGCCGGTCTGGGTAAGCCGATTTCACCGTTTGATGTGCACGGTCAGGATTACCACATCGCCGGTTCTGATGCCTCGGGCATTGTTTGGGCCGTTGGCGATAAGGTCAAAAACTGGAAGATTGGCGACGAGGTTGTCATTCACTGTAATCAGGATGATGGCGACGACGAAGAATGTAACGGTGGTGATCCGATGTTCTCGCCAACTCAGCGGATCTGGGGCTATGAGACCGGTGACGGATCGTTCAGCCAGTTCACCAAGGTGCAGGCCCAGCAGCTTATGCCACGCCCCAAACACCTGACTTGGGAAGAAAGCGCCTGCTATACGCTGACATTGGCAACCGCATACCGCATGTTGTTTGGCCACCATCCGCATGAGCTGAAGCCGGGTCAGAATGTTCTGGTTTGGGGCGCTTCGGGTGGTCTGGGCTCTTACGCGATCCAATTGGCCAATACCGCCGGAGCGAATGCGATTGGTGTGATCTCGGATGAAAGCAAGCGTCAGTTTGTTCTGGATCAGGGCGCGAAAGGCGTGATCAACCGCAAAGACTTTAACTGCTGGGGGCAGCTGCCCACCGTGAATTCGCCCGAGTATAACGCATGGCTTAAAGAAGCCCGCAAGTTCGGTAAAGCGATCTGGGAAATCACTGGCAAAGGCAACAATGTCGATATGGTGTTCGAGCACCCCGGTGAGGCGACCTTCCCTGTCTCTTCGCTGGTCGTGAAAAAGGGCGGCATGGTTGTGATTTGCGCAGGAACCTCGGGGTTCAACTGTACCTTTGACGTGCGTTACATGTGGATGCATCAGAAGCGTCTTCAGGGTTCGCACTTTGCCAACCTCAAGCAGGCGGCCAGTGCAAACCGTCTGATGTGTGAGCGCCGCCTTGATCCCTGCATGTCCGAGGTTTTCCCGTGGAACGAGATCCCGCAGGCGCACACCAAAATGCTGCGGAACGAACACAAACCGGGCAATATGGCCGTGCTGGTTCAGGCCCCGACCACTGGTTTGCGCACCGTTGCGGATGTGATCGAAGCAGGTAAATAATCACCGATTCTTTGAAATTGTGGCCGCCCGGTTCGTTAAGAATTTGGGCGGCTTTTTGTTGAGATAGGCACTTCGATAGTTTTCAATGGCTTATTTGCGCTGCCCCGCTAGAAATGGGGGGGCAATATCCGCGAATTTATTACCAAATCACTTTCATGCTATGGTTGTTTTAACTATTTATTAACGGCTGTAAACGAGGGTGGATATGCAAAATGATTGGATCATCGACGTACTGACGGATCTGAGTGCATTCGCAAAATGCAACGGATTACCGGCGTTGGCGGAGCAGTTGGAAGAAACCGCTCTTGTTGCGTCGGTTGAGTTGGCGTCGCAGCATGGGGGTGTGGTCGTTGGAAGCTCTGGATCAACGTCTCAACACAATATTGGACAGGCTGGAAGCGGCCTCGGAGCTTGATAATCTTCAAGCCATCAGCGAACAGGCGCAGGACTGCTTTGGCGTGTCCCACGTGGTATATCATTGGGTCAGCGCAAGCGGCGAACAATACGGTTGCGGTACTTATGATCCCCAATGGGTTATTCGATATCTTAAAAAAGACTATCTGCGGATCGATCCTGTTATCCTTGCCTGCTACAAACGGTATAATCCTGTAGACTGGCGCGATCTTGACTGGACGGGCAAGCAGGTGCGCGCCTTTCTGGCCGAAGCTGCCGACTACGGTATTGGCCATCAGGGCTATTCCATACCCATTCACGGACCCTCGGGGCAATTCGCGCTTTTTTCGGTTTCTGATCATCGCAGCGACAAGGAATGGAGCGAGTTCACGCTGGAACACAGACGGGCGCTGATCCTTCTTGCGCATGCCTTTAATGAAAAGGCGCTTGAATTCGAACGTGGCAAGAAAGAGGAAGCCGGAAAGCAGCTGTCCCCGCGCGAGATTGATACGATGACGCTATTGGCGATCGGATACAGCCGCGCGCAGGTGGCGGATACGCTTTCGATTTCCGAGCACACGCTGCGTGCGTATATTGAATCGGCCCGTCTTAAACTGGGGGCTCAGAACACGCTTCAAGCCGTTGCCCGTGCAATGTCGCGGGGCATGATTGTGGTGTAGCGCACTTAGCGTCCTTTGTTCGTTAACAAGATTTGCGGATGTCCTTTGCCAAACGAGCAAAGGGAATACGCCATGATCCGATTTATTCGAGCAGATGATCTGCATCTACATTCGCAGCTACGTGACAGCATGTTCCGAGACCGTGCGGACCAGTTCAAAACCCGATTAGGGTGGGCTGTCAGTGTAGATGGGGCAGGTCATGAAATGGATGAATACGACCAGTTAAATCCCCTTTATGTGATTTGTCAGGGGGCGGACGGCGGGCATCTTGGGTCGATGCGGTTTTTGCCAATGACAGGACCGAACATGATCGAGGATCACTTCAGTCACCTTTTGAGCGGCCAGCAGATCGGAAACGACCGTATTTGGGAATGCACGCGCTTTTGTCTGGGGCAAAACGCCGGGCCGCATGTGGCAGGCCGCTTGATGTCGGCAGGCGGTGAAATTCTGCACGGCTTCGGGCTCGATGCCTTTGCGGGTGTATTTGATGAGCGAATGATCCGGATCTATAAGCGCATTGGAGCCGCGCCCGAGATCATCGGAAGTGAGGGACAGGGGCGTGACAAGATCAGCCTGGGTCTGTGGCGGTTCACGTCAGCCGCGCGCAGCCGCGTGGCCCGTAGGTCTGGCCTGTCGGAACAGATCATCCGCCACTGGTTCGAAAGCTGTTTCGGACGCCAGACCGTGAACCCGTTCACCCTGCCTGCGCAATAGAGGTTTCGCATCCCTGCGACTGCCGATACTGTCCGCGCATGACCACGACACCCATGCAATTGTCCCACGATCAGGCGGATGCCTTTGACCAGATAACCGAAGCCCTGCGCGGTGCCGGGGTTGATTTGGATGACGGACTGCTGACGCCTCCGCGTGACGGGGCTACGCGTGTTCTGGCGGTGGTGGGCAAGGCTGGCTCTGGCAAAACACTGTTGCTGAGCGAGCTTTGCAAGGCGTTAGATGCGGCAGGGGTTGAAACGGTTTCGGGGGACTACGAAGGGCGCAAGCGCAAGGACCGGCGGACGCTGGCAATTCTTGCGCCGACGAACAAAGCCGCAAGCGTGCTAAGAAACCGGGGCGTGCCAGCAACCACGATCCACCGGATTCTCTATACGCCGGTTTATGACCCCGATTACGAACGCATCGCCGAGTGGCTGGCAGGGCAGGGCGAGCGACCCGAGATTGAAGGTCTGACCGATCAGGCCTTGGATCGGGCGGCGGCGTTTTATCAGCAAAACAAATCCATTCCCGGGGCGTTGGCAGCTGCAGGGCTGCGCGGGTCAGACTTTATCACCGGTTGGAAACGGCGCGAGGAACCTTTGGATATCGGCTTTGTCGATGAAAGTTCGATGTTGGACGAAAAGCAGTTCGAAGACCTGCAAGAGATTTTCCCGACGCTTGTCCTGTTTGGCGATCCTGCGCAGTTGGCCCCTGTCAATCAATCGGGCGCGATGGTGTTTGACGGGCTTAAGGACGAAAACAAGCTGATCCTTCACCGCATTCACCGGCAAGAGCAGGACAACCCGATCCTTGATCTGGCCCACGCCCTAAGCGATCCCATGATCGGGTTCGAGGATTTCGAGGCGCTTATTCAAGAAAAAGCCCGCCAGGATGATCGCGTGGTCTGGGGACAACGGGTCGAGGTTGACCTGATGGCACGCAGTCCTGTTCTAGTATGGCGCAACGCGACCCGCATTCGGCTGATTAACGCTTTTCGTAAAGTGCACAATGCGCCTGAAGATATGCTGCTTGAAGGCGAGCCGCTGATCTGTGACGGTCTGGAATTGCCGCTTAAACACCGCAAAAAACGGCTGGATCTAGAGGCGCGAGGGCTGATCAAAGGGGCTCAGGTGATTTATCTGGGACCCGGTAAAAAGCCTGGGTTTTCGCGTCTGCATGTAATGGGGGCCGAGGACCCTCAGGTCAGTGCAGCGTCGATTGTGAAAATCGAAATGCCGGACGAGGAAGAGCCCTTCATTCCCTACGCCGCCCGTATGGGGGCGACGTTCCTACATGGGGCAGCCGTGACTATTCATAAAGCGCAGGGATCGCAGTGGCCTGTAGTGCAGGTGTTTGCGCCAGACCTGTATGCCGCCGCCCGCGCAGGACGAACCGAGGCGGGCACGCCCCTTTGGAAGCGGTTGGCCTATGTTGCAATCACCCGGGCCGAGGAACGCTTGATCTGGGTCGTGCGAAATCGTTTGTCCAAGCCGGAAAGTGCTTTGCGGACCGATGACTTGATTGCAGCAAAACCAGCGTTTGCACTGACGGCACCAGATCAGACCGACAATTACTGACGGCGTAGCAATTGGAATGCCGCCGACGCCCCCCATCCGGCGATGATAGCGATGGCCAAGGACATGATGCCGTAGATCATGGGTTGCTGGCGGGACAGGTCGAACAGGAACTTCTCGAGCCCGACTTTGCGAACGTCCAAAGATGTCTCAAAGCTTGAAACTACGGTTCCGCCGCGTGTCAGGAAAATGCGGGTCGTGTAATCGCCTTCGGTCAGATCGGCCGGAAGTTCGACCGACGTTCTAAACAGTGTCTGCTCATCAAGGCTGACGGTGCCTTCGTTTAGCTGATAAAGCCCGTTTTCGCTGCGGATGCGGATCAGAGCCTCTGTGAAGCTTTGAGAGTCGGAAACCGTCATTGGCGCGCCAACGGAACGGATCGCGCGAGGGATGGATACTTTGTGCCGCAGATCTTCAACGTCGCTCAGGACTTCTGTAAACGGTCCGGTCGTTGCAATGGCGTAGAAGCTGGGGGCCAGATCAATCTCGACGGCGTCCGCGTTGACCCAAATGCCCAGCTTTTTGTCTTTGCGGTGCATTGTCAAAGGCTCGCTTGGTCCAGCCACCGCGATAATGACCTCAAGCGGGTCACCCTGCGCGATCGGGGCCTCGCGTTTGACTGCGCCGAAGACCAAAAGCTCAGACCCGTCAAAGTTTGTTGTGATCGAGATCGTATCGCTGCTCATGCCAAGCACAACTTCCTCGGCCGTGGCGGGAAGGGCTGTTAGCAAAAGCAGAACGAGGGCGCGGAGTATCATCAGTGGCCTCCTGCTGCGCCGATTGAGTAAAGCTCGCTTGGCATGATGATTAGATCAAGCCCAAGCTTCAGGCAAACGGCAATAACCATGATCGCCAGCAAGATGCGAAGTTGCTCGGCTTTGAGATACACGCCGATACGGGTGCCGATTTGTGCGCCGATCACGCCGCCGACTAGCAGCAAAACCGCAAGGGCGATATCCACCGTGTAGTTGGTGGTTGCGTGCAGCATCGTTGTGAAGCCGGTCACAAAAATGATCTGGAACAAAGATGTTCCCACAACGACCTTCGTGGGCATGCCCAGAATATAGATCATGGCAGGAACCATCACGAAGCCGCCACCGACGCCCATGATGGCCGCCAGAATGCCGACAAATAGACCAACCAGAACAGGCGGGATGACCGAAATATAAAGGCCCGAGGTGCGGAAACGCATTTTCAACGGCAAAGCGTGAACCCAACTGCGACCGCGTTTTTTGGGGACGCTTACAGCCTTTTTTGATTTCCGGATCGCGTTTAGGCTTTCCAAAAACATTAGGCTGCCGACAACCCCAAGGAACACCACGTAACAAAGCTTGACCAGCAGATCGACCTGACCAAGGCTTTTGAGATAGTTGAAGATCATCACGCCCAAAGCTGCGCCGATCAGACCGCCGACAAGCAAAACGGTCCCCATCTTCAAATCGACGGTCTTGCGTTTCAGGTGAGCAAGAACGCCCGAGAAGGATGAGGCGACGATCTGGTTGGCCTCGGTCGCGACGGCCACTGCGGGGGGGATGCCGATGAAGAACAAAAGCGGGGTCATCAAAAAGCCACCGCCAACGCCGAACATGCCTGACAAAATACCAACCAAACCACCAAGTCCGAAAAGAACATAGGCGTTCGCCGAAACTTCTGCGATAGGTAGGTAAATGTGCATATGTATTCGTACGCCCGCTTCGATTCGAAAAGCAAGGGTGTGAATGCCGCGGCACTAAAAAAAATGAACATATTAAGTCATTCGGTCACGATCAGCGCGGAAATCGGGGCAACGCCTTAGTGGGACTGGGTAATCAAGTAGAGTTCACTGGGTTCAATCGCCAGCTCTAGCGCGATCTTTACGCAGACCGCCACGACCATCAGCGCCAGAAAAATCCGCAACTGCTCGGCTTTCAGTTTGGCGCCGATCCGCGTACCGATCTGCGCACCGACAACGCCGCCGATTAGCAAAAGCAGCGCAAGTGGCAGATCTACGGTAAAGTTCGTGGTTGCGTGCAGCATGGTGTTGAAACCGGCAACAAAGATGATCTGGAACAGAGAGGTGCCGACAACCACTTTGGTTGGCATGCCCAAGACATAGATCATGGCGGGAACCATGATAAAGCCGCCGCCGACCCCCATGATAGCTGACAGGATGCCAACCGCGAAGCCGACCAGAATTGGCGGTATGATCGAGATATACAGTCCGGATGCGCTGAAACGGGTTTTATAGGGCAGCTTATGAATCCAGGTCCGCTCGCGTCGTTTGGTCGAGACTTTCTGGTTTTTGTCCTTCATCAGCGCGTTGATGCTTTCGATCAGCATCAACCCACCGATGATCCCCAGAAACACCACATAGCAAAGCTGCACCAGCAGATCGACCTGTCCCAGGCTTTTGAGATAGTTGAAGATCACCATGCCCACCGCGGATCCGGCGATGCCGCCGCCCAGCAGGTATCGGCCCATTTTCATGTCAACCGTTTTCCGGCGCAGGTGGGCCATTAGACCCGATACCGAGGAGGCGACGACCTGATTGGCTGATGTGGCAACTGCCACCGCCGAGGGGATGTTGATCAAAAACAACAGTGGCGTGATCAGGAACCCGCCACCGACGCCGAACATGCCGGACAGCAAGCCGACAAACCCGCCGATACCAAGCAGCAGGAACGCATTAACCGACACTTCGGCGATGGGCAGGTAAATGTGCATGTCCCACACCTACGCCTCAGTCAGGCTGTCATGCAAGTGCTAAAGGCCGCGTCAGTTTTCCTTGACGTAGGGCACACCCACCGACCGAGGAGGAGACGCTTTGCCAATAAAACCGGCCAGAATAACAACGGTTAGGATATAGGGCAGAGCCTGTGTAAACTGAACGGGGATCGTGACCATGCCGAAGATGTCGATCTTTGGATACAGGTTCGAAATCGCTTCGAGTAGCCCGAACAGAAGGCAGGCCCCCATCGCGTGGACGGGTCTCCAGTTCGAGAAGATCAAGGCGGCAAGCGCGATATAGCCACGTCCCGCCGACATCTCGCGGCCAAAGAACGCAGCCTGCGCTGTGGACAGATACGCTCCGGCGATTCCGCACAGGATGCCGGTGAAGATCAGCGCTTTGAAGCGCATGCCGATGACTGAAATACCGGCTGTATCGACCGAAGACGGGTTTTCACCTACTGCGCGTAGCCGCAGACCAAAACGGGTGCGGTATAGCAACCACCAGACGGCTGGAACCGTGGCAAAGGCCAGATAAACCAGCGGGGTGTGCCCCGAAATAAGCTCGGAATAAATCGGGCCGAGAATGGGCACATCACGAACGGCGTCGGCAAATGGCAGAGTTACTTCTGTAAAGCGGGCATTCCCCGTCAGGGTCGGGGTTTGGCCGCCTTTGCTATAGATCGCGTGGCCAATCACGATGGTCAGGCCCGACGCCAGAAAGTTGAGAGCGACGCCGGAAATGATCTGATCTCCGCGATAGATGATCGACGCAACACCGTGGATCGCCGAGAAGATAAGCGAGGCCGCGCATCCGGCCAGAACGCCCACCCAAGCCGATCCGGTTTCAAACGCGACAGCCGCCGCGACAAAGGCCGAGATCAGGATTTTCCCCTCAAGCCCGATATCCACGATGCCGGATTTTTCCGAAAACAGTCCGGCCAGACAGGCGAAGATCAGGACGACGGACAGACGTACGGTCGAGTCGAGGGTCAGGATCAGTTGCAGAAAATCCATTACGCGCTCCTCTTGCTCATTCGAATGAACATCCGCTCAATCGGGTCGCGGGTCATATGCACAAGGGCACCGGTGAAGATGATGATCAGCGCTTGGATCACAAAAACCATCTCGCGGCTGATCCCCGGCATTTCCCACATCAGCTCAAAGCCGCCTTGGTTGAGCATTCCAAACAGGAAGGCAGCCAGAATGATCCCGAACGGGTGGTTGCGCCCCATCAGGGCTACAGCGATGCCCATAAATCCGGCACCCTCGACGAAATTCAGGATCAGGCGCTCGGCCTCTCCCATGACGACGTTGATTGCCAGAAGTCCGGCCAGGCCACCCGAGATCAGCATAGCGATGATAGTGACGCGCACTGACGAGATACCGGCATAGGCCGTGGCGGATGCCGAATTCCCAAAGGCCCGTAGTTCGTAGCCCAAGCGCGTGCGCCAGATCAGCACCCAGACAAAAACCGCCGCGATCAGGGCAAGGACAAAGCTGAAATTTGCCGGAGCGGATTTGGAGAACTCGATGCCGAAGGGAGAAAGCATTTCATGAAAGGTTGGCAGATGGGCACCCTCGCCAAAGTGGCGGGTTTCTGCGGCTTGCTGTCCGGGCTTTTTCAATGCGCCGTTCAGCAGGTAAATTGCCAAAGCGCCCGCAATAAAATTGAACATAATCGTTGTGATCACGATGTGACTGCCACGTTTGGCTTGCAGATAGGCCGGTACTGCGGCCCATGCAGCGCCAAACAGGCCCGCACCCAAAACCGCGAAAGGTAATGCCAGCGTCCAATGCGGCCAAGGAACGGCCAGCAAAACAAGGGCCGCACCGATGCCGCCCAAACCTGCCTGACCTTCGCCACCGATATTGAACAGCTTGGCGTGCATGGCTACAGCAAAGGCCAGCCCAGTGAAGATGTAGTTGGTGGTGTAATACAGCGTGTAGCCGATGCCATTGGTCGAGCCCAACGCGCCTTTGACCATGTAATACACCATGTCAAAGGGGTTCTCACCGATGGCAAACACGACTAGACCCGCCACGATAAAGGCCAGCAGAATGTTGATCAACGGGATGACAACGACGTCAACCCAATGCGGCATCTTTTCCATCAGGCGACCTTTTCATTGACGCCAGCCATCAGCAGGCCAAGCTCTTTTTCGTTTGTCTCATCGGGCATCCGTTCGCCCATGAGTTTTCCGTCGAACATCACCGCGATCCGGTCGGACAGGCTGAAAATTTCGTCCAATTCGACCGAGACTAACAGGATCGCCACCCCCTGATCGCGCAGGTTGATGATCTGCTGGTGAATGAACTCGATCGCGCCAATGTCGACACCTCGTGTAGGCTGACCGATCAACAGCACATCTGGCTTGCTTTCGATTTCCCGTGCGACAACGATCTTTTGCTGGTTTCCACCCGAAAAGTTTTTTGCGCGCAGCTTTGGATTCGGGGGGCGCACGTCAAAGCGCTGCATCTTGGCTTCAGCTTCCTTCTGGATGCCTACATTGTCCATGAACAGCGCGTTTTTCTGATAGGCGCTGTCGTGGTGGTAGCCAAATGCGACATTTTCCCAAGCCATGAAGTCCATGATCAGACCTTCATTCTGACGGTCTTCGGGCACATGGGCGATCCCTGCGTTTCTGCGGCTTCGTCCGTCTGCTCCTGCACCGGACAACGGCAGACGCGCACCGTTCAGCAGAGCCTCGCCGGTTGCATCTGCGTAGCCCCCCAAGACTTCCAAAAGTTCCGACTGCCCGTTGCCAGCGACCCCTGCCACGCCAAGGATTTCGCCTTTGCGCAATGTCAGGTCGATGCCTTTCAAGCGTTCGACGCCCTGTTCATCCAAAAGACGTAAGTTCTTCACCTCAAGCACAGGTGCACCCGGTTGTGCGGCTGTTTTATCGACGCGCAACAGAACTTTCCGCCCAACCATCAACTCGGCCAATTGCTCTGGGCTTGTTTCGCTGGTCTTGACCGTGGCCGTCATCTCGCCGCGGCGCATCACGCTGACGGTGTCGGTGATCTCCATTATTTCACGCAATTTGTGCGTGATCAGGATAATGGTTTTGCCTTCTTCCCGCAGGCGGTCAAGGATGCGGAACAGTTGGTCGGCCTCTGCGGGGGTCAGAACGCCTGTGGGCTCATCAAGGATCAGAATATCAGCCTGGCGATAAAGCGCTTTCAGGATCTCTACGCGCTGTTGGTGGCCCACGGACAGCTCTTCGACGATGGCGTCGGGGTCTACGTGAAGCTCGTATTCAGCCGCCAGTTCGGTCAGGGAACTGCGGGCTTTGGCGAGTGAGGGGCGAAGCATCGCGCCATCTTCGGCGCCAAGGACGACGTTCTCAAGCACCGAGAAATTCTGGACCAGTTTAAAGTGCTGGAACACCATCCCGATCCCGGCGGCAATTGCGGCCTGACTGTCGGGAATTTCAGTTTTTGTACCGTTGATAAAAATCGCGCCCGCGTCGGCTTTGTAAAAACCATACAGGATCGACATCAGCGTCGATTTTCCCGCGCCGTTTTCGCCGATGATCCCGTGGATCGTGCCGGGCATGACGCGGATGGAAATATCCTTGTTGGCCTGTACAGGCCCAAAGGCTTTTGAGATTCCGCGAAGTTCAATGGCTGGGGCGGCCGCATCTGGCCGCCCCGAGTGTTGTTGCGCTGTCATCTGACTTATTCGACCGGGCAGCTTTCGTCTGACATGTAGTCATGAACCATCAGATCGCCCGATGCGATGGCCGCTTTGGCCGCATCAACGGCTGCCTTCATGTCTGCGCTGACAAGTGCTGCGTTGTGTTCGTCCATGGCGTAGTCGATACCGCCGTTGGCCACACCCATCACGTTGAAGCCGGTTTCAAGATTTTCACCCATCGAGAACGCTTCATAAACCGCGTTGTCTACGCGCTTCATCATCGAGGTCAAAACCTTGCCCGAGTGCAGGTAGTTCTGGTTGCTGTCCACACCGATCGACAGTATGCCTTCGTCGGCTGCGGTTTGAAGGACGCCAACACCGGTGCCGCCCGCTGCTGCGTAAACCACGTCAGCGCCCTGTGCGATCTGGGCTTTGGTCAGCTCAGACCCTTTAACCGGATCGTTCCATGCTGCCGGAGTGGTGCCGGTCATGTTCTGAATCACAGTTGCGTCTGCGTTCACAGCTTTAACACCCTGAACGTATCCGCAGGCAAACTTACGGATCAGAGGAATGTCCATGCCGCCGATAAAGCCGACAGTATCGCTTTCAGACGCCATCGCGGCCATCATGCCGACCAGATACGAACCTTCATGTTCGTTAAACACAACCGAGCGAACGTTGGGCTGGCCGACAACCATATCGATGATTGCAAACTTGGTGTCAGGGAAATCTGCAGCAACAGTTTCCAGAGCCGACGCAAAGGCAAAGCCGGTCATGACGATCGGATTGTTGCCCGACTCGGCGAAGCGACGCAGGGCTTGTTCGCGCTGGGCTTCCGACGACAGTTCGATTTCGCGGTAGCTGCCACCGGTTTCTTCAGCCCAACGCTGGGCACCGTTCCAAGCGGCTTCGTTAAAGGATTTGTCGAATTTTCCCCCAAGGTCAAAAATAAGCGCCGGATCGGCCAGTGCAGCACCGGCGGTGACGGCCAATGCCGCTGTTGCGCTAAGAAGTGATTTCATCAAAGTCATTTGTCTCTCCCTGACAGTTTATAGTCCCGCGCGGCAGCCGAGCGGGAAGACGCCTGCGTCTTTGTGTGACTGATAAGGAATACTGCCCTTCACAGCGCTGCGGTCAACTGAAATTTTACCTGAAAGTGGTTGCCATTTGCGGTTTTAAAGGATGACCTTTGGTCAACCAATGGGGTAAATGGTTAACCTTTTAAGTGCTTTACCATGAGCACGGCGTCGCTGCGCGCGCCTGATGACAACCGGTAATAGCCTGTGCGTTGACCCGTGATTTGGAAGCCTGCCTTGGAATACAAGGCTAAAGCTGCATGGTTGTTTTCTTCAACCTCTAGAAACACCGACTCGCAATGGTGACCACGGCAGTGGTCCAAAAATGCCTCTAAACAAATGCGGGCATGTCCCTGCCGTTGCGTATCGGGATGGGTGGCGATGGTCAAAAGTTCAGCCTCACCAGCGATAACCCGCCCCAAAGCAAAGCACGCGGGGTTTGGTGCCACGTGAAAAACCAGCGGCGATTCGCATAGATCGGAAAACTCGGCCTCGGTCCATGGGCGCAGCACGACGAAAGCTGCGGCATGGATGCGGGCCATTTCGGCAGGTGTCATGGCAAGATCACCGGCGCCGGATCTCGTGGTGGGGCGGCATCGGCTGCGCGAACATAAAGCGGCGCAGGAGAGGTGGACGTAGGCTTCTGCAACGCACTTTGCGCGATGCGCGTGACAAGCGCTTCAGCCGCTGGAACAGTGGTCATCGGGATGCCACGCGCATTGGCGATATTGCCTGCCTCGGCCAAGGTCATCAGTTTCGGTTCGCTGGCATCGGGCGTGAAGGTTTGCAAATAGACCTGATCACGTGGGGCGGCGACCGTTGCGGCAATCGGGGTGCCAGTGAATTGCACCTCAAGTAAAGATACACCCACTGCTGGAATGCCCAGCGATACGGCCAGCCCCCGCGCCGCTGCGACGGATATGCGAATGCCTGTAAAGTTTCCCGGTCCAGTGCCGACGCCGATACGGGTCAAATCTTGCCAAGTCGCGGACGCCGCTGAAAGCGTTTCTTCGAGCAAAGGAAACAGCGCTTCGGCCTGACCGCGCGCCATTTCCTGAACACGTGTCGCCAAAACCCTGTCGCCGGATAGCAAAGCGGCGGCGCAATGCGCCGCCGATGTATCAAACGCCAGAATTACAGGTTCAGACGGCAACCGGACGAACCTCGGTGACTTCGGGGATGTAATGACGCAGCAGGTTTTCGATGCCCATTTTCAAGGTCAGGGTCGAAGACGGACATCCCGCGCAGGCGCCCTGCATGTGCAGATAAACCACGCCGCGATCAAATCCGTGGAAGGTGATATCGCCGCCGTCCTGAGCCACTGCCGGACGTACACGGGTGTCCAGAAGCTCTTTGATCTGGGTGACGATTCCGCTGTCTTCGCCGTCGTGCTCGGCATGGCCGCCCGCGGGTTTCGCCGCATCGCCAGCCATTACCGGATCACCCGACTGGAAATGTTCCATGATCGCGCCCAGAATACCCGGCTTGATATGGTCCCATTCGACAGAGTCGGATTTGGTGACAGTTACGAAATCCTGACCGAAGAACACACCGGTGACACCATTCACGCCGAAGACACGGCCTGCCAAAGGCGACTGACCCGCAGAATCGGCATTTGGGAAATCGGCAGTTCCCATTTCAAGCACGGTTTGACCGGGCAAGAATTTCAGAGTGGCCGGATTTGGCGTGGATTCGGTTTGGATGAACATAATTTTCCCTCGGTTTACCCTTTGGATATGCGGTCGCGCCCCGCATCTGTCAAGATTGGAACCGTTCTAAAAGAGCGAAGATCACCGTGCCGGTCAAATGCAGACGCTCAATGCGCGAAGTTTAAGTGATGGCTTCCAGCTGCTCTTTTGTCAGATTGCCAGGTACGATTGTTACGGGCACCGACAGCGATCCGGCATGACGGCTCATGTGGGTCACAAGCGGCCCCGGACCCGAGCGGCCGGTTCCCGCCCCAAGCACAAGAACACCGACTTCCTTGTCGTCTTCGATCTGCTGAAGGATCTCTTCGACAACTTCGCCTTCACGGATCACCAGTTCTGGGTCGATGTTTTGTTTGTCCCGCATCCATTTTGCGAAAACTTCAAAATGGGCGTGAATTCGTTCCCTCGCTTCTTCACGCATGACCGCGGCAACGCCGATCCAATGGTTGAATTCGTCCGGCGGTATCACCGCAAGGATTTCAACGCCTGCACCAGTTCCGGCGGCCCGCATGGCTGCGAAACGCATGGCGTTCAGGCATTCAGTACTGTCATCCAGCACGACAAGAAACTTGCGCATTGTCGGTTCTCCTATTTCGCCAGATCATGACCCAAGGCGGGGTCCGGCGCAATAGAGTGTATCAGTTCGCTTCGGAATGGGCCCAGTCCCAATACATCTCACGCACACGGCGCGTTATGGGGCCGACCTGATAAGACGTGTCATCAAACGCGGTGACAGGTGTGACCTTCATCATGTTGCCAGACAGGAAAACTTCGTCGGCCGACTTGAAGTCATCAAAGGTCAGGACCGTCTGATGCACCTTTACGCCGTCTTTCGACAGGTTATCGATATGTCTGGCTCGGGTAATGCCGGCCAAGAATGTGCCGTTTGCAATGGGGGTAAACACTTCGCCGTCTTTGACCATAAAGGCATTCGCGGTGGCGGTTTCTGCAACATTGCCCATAGCGTCGGCCACCAAGGCGTTTCCGAAACCTTTGCTGCGGGCTTCGGCCAACATGCGTGCGTTGTTTGGGTAAAGGCAGGCCGCCTTGGCGTTTACAACGGCATCTTCCAGAACCGGCCTGCGGAAACGGGTCCGCGTCAGGGTTGTTGACGCGGTTGGTGGTGCCATCGGGATTTCTTCAAGACAAATCGCAAATCCGGTCGAGTTCTCTTTGGGAACTATCGCCAGACTATCGCCATCAATCGCCCAATACATCGGGCGGATATAGACAGCGGAGTCTTTTGGATAGGCTTTAAGACCCTCCCAGACGATTTGCACCATGTCTTCGGCGGAAACCGTCGGTGTCACCATCAAAGCCTCGGCCGAACGGTTCACACGGGCACAGTGGGCGTATAGATCGGGCGCATAGCCATTCACAAACCGCGCACCGTCAAACACGGCTGATCCCAGCCACATCCCATGGTCCGCCGCCCGCATGATCGGAGTATCGCCATCGTGCCATTGGCCTTCGAAATATGTGCGAATGTTTTTGCCGGTTGCCATCTCGTGTCCTCCTGTTCGACGGCACGGTAGGGGCAGTCGCGGCCAAGGTCCAGAGACCAGCCGAAAGAAAACCGGCGTGGTTATGTTACGCCGGTTTTACGCATTCATTCGGGATCAGCTTTTTAGCAGACCGACAATCTCATAGGTCTGGTCAAGGATCGGTGCTGCAATCGCCCGCGCCCGTTCCGAGCCTTTGGCAAGGATGCGGTCAATCTCGGCAGGATCGTTCATCAGACGCGCCATCTCGGTCGAGATCGGGGCCAGTTTATCCACCGCCAGATCAGCCAAAGCAGGCTTGAACTTGCCCCATCCAGCGCCAGCGTATTCTGCGATCACGGATTCTGATGTGCTGTCGGAAAGGGCAGCATAAATATCCACAAGGTTCCGCGCCTCGGGGCGGTCTTTCAGACCCTCCAGAGTTTCCGGCAGCGGTTCAGGGTCGGTCTTGGCCTTTTTGAACTTCTTGGCGATCTTGTCAGCATCATCGGTCATGTTGATGCGCTCCATATCGCTTTCGCCCGACTTCGACATTTTCTTGGTGCCATCGCGCAGGTTCATGATCCGCATGGCGGGGCCTTCGATCACAGGCTCGGCCAGCGGGAAGAACTCGGTCTTGAAGTCGTGGTTGAATTTGTTGGCAATATCGCGCGTCAGCTCGACGTGCTGCTTCTGGTCTTCGCCCACCGGAACGTGGGTGGCATGATACAGCAGAATGTCCGCCGCCATCAGCGAAGGATAAGCGTAAAGGCCAAGCGAGACCTTTTCGGCGTTTGATCCGGCTTTGTCCTTGAACTGCGTCATCCGGTTCATCCAGCCGACGCGGGCGACACAGTTGAAGATCCAGCCAAGCTCGGCGTGCTGGCTAACTTGGGACTGGTTGAAAAGGATCGACTGGCTGGGATCAATGCCCGACGCCATATAGCCCGCGGCCACTTCGCGAGTTGCTGTCTTCAGCTCGGCAGGGTCTTGCCAAACGGTGATCGCATGCAAATCCACCACGCAGTAGATGCTGGTGAAATCCGGCGATTGCATATCTAC
The DNA here is from genome assembly GCA_964453855.1 of uncultured Rhodobacterales bacterium. Taxonomy (GTDB): domain Bacteria; phylum Pseudomonadota; class Alphaproteobacteria; order Rhodobacterales; family Rhodobacteraceae; genus JASMHC01. The sequence continues at coordinate 5,781 of CAYVRN010000048.1, read as the reverse complement.
GAAGCGCTTGATCGCGCCCAGATAATTGCCGAGTGTCAGGCCGCCCGAAGGCTTGATACCGGAAAAAACCCGTTTTTCGAATTTTCCGGTAGAGGATTGCGTTTGGACCGCATCCGTCATTTTCGATACTCCGTCTGGATTTATACTGCGGCCTCGCTTACCCATGGGGCAAAGCCCCGTCAAGCAAAGGCCACGGAATGAGCAGCCCAGAACACCAACATCCGGTTAACCCGCTTCCGCCTGTCGTCACAGCGCTGTTTCTTGTCATCGCGGGGATCGAGGTCGTCCACTGGCTGGGGGCCCAAGGCATTATTGGCGGTGACTCGGCGATCGGCTGGCGGATGGGAACTATCCAGAAATATGCGTTTTCGGCAGACATCATGGATTGGATGGCGCGCAACCAAAGCTATCCGGCGGAACATCTGATCCGTTTTATCTCATACGGTTTTGTTCATGTATCCTTCACTCAGGCGTTATTTTCCTGTGTGTTCCTGCTGGCGCTGGGCAAATCTGTGGGCGAGGCATTCGGGGGGCTGGCCACTCTGGTCGTGTTCGTGGGATCAGGCATCGGTGGTGCGCTGATCTATTGGCTGGTTCTGGACACATCCTTTCCCTTGGTGGGCGCATTTCCGCATGTCTACGGGCTGATCGGGGCGTTCACGTTCCTGCTGTGGTTACGTCTTGGTGCCTTGGGTGAAAACCAGATGCGAGCATTTTCGCTGATCGGCATGCTGATGCTTGTTCAGTTGATCTTTGGCGCATTGTTCGGCGCGCAGCCAGACTGGGTCGCAGATGTGGGCGGCTTCGCAACGGGATTTGTGCTATCTCTGTTTGTCAGTCCGGGTGGATGGCGGGCGATCCGGAACCGCATCCGTCACGATTAACCGCGCTTGAAGGCGCCGCGAAGTTCGGATTTGCTAAAGGCGCCAACGATCATGCCGCTTCCGAAATAGCTGACGGCTGAAACAGCCAGCAGGATCAGCAGAGCAAGGTATCGGATCGTTTCGGTTTCAAGCCAACCTGACATGAGATACGCAGCCCCATAGAGGCATGCTCCCATAAATATGGCAGCCAGAGTGATCCGCGGTAACCGCTGGCGGAACCGACGATCAAACGTCGCCTCTGTGCCCATCGCCTTACGGCCCTGCATCAACTGCCAAACCATCGTCCATCCGGCGACGCTGGTCGCGATTGCAGGGGCAAGCCAGCCGAAAAACGGGATGCCACCAATGGCGATGACCGCGTTCACCACCATCGACCAAACCGCAAAGCGAAACGGGCTTTTGGTATCCTCGCGCGAGAAATAGAGGGGTTGCAGGATTTTCTGCATCACAAAGGCAGGCAGGCCCAAGGCATAGATCGCAACAGCCTGCGCCATGGCGATACTGTCAGTACGGGTTGTTGCGCCGCGCTCGTACATGACAGTCACCAGCGGAAAGGCGATTACAACCATAGCAACAGCGGACGGGATGGTTAGCACCAATGCCATTTCCCCCGCACGAGACAAGGCCACGCGCGCACCGTCTTTGTCGTTCGCTTTCAGGCGTTGCGACAGGTCGGGTAAAAGCACGATCCCAATGGCAATGCCGACCACACCCAAAGGCAATTGATACAGACGATCCGCCGCAAACAACCAACCCACGGCGTTGTCAAATTGCGAGGCCGCCTGTTGGCCGACCAAAAGATTGATCTGCATGACCCCGCTAGCCATTGCCGCAGGGACTGCCACGCGGACCAGATGCTTCATCTCGGGTGTCCAGCGCGGGCGGCCTGGGCGCAGGCGGACACCGGCTTTGACGGCGGCTACCCAGACCAGTGCCAGCTGCGCGACGCCGGCGATAGGAACGGTCCAGACCAGCCAATGCACGGCTGATCCGCCGGTCAGATAAGCCAAACCAAGGGCTGCAATTACAAAGATGTTCAAGAAAACCGGTGCAGCTGCAGCGGCCGTGAAATGCCCTTTTGCGTTAAGAACGCCGGAAAATAAGGCAGCTAGTGACATGAACAGGATGTAAGGAAAGACAATCCGCCCAAAGCCCACCGTCAAATCAAACCGCCCGTCGCCTTCAAACCCCGAAGCGGTGGCCCAGACAAAGGCGGGCATGAAGATCATGCCGATTGCCACAAGGATCAACACGCAAAACGCCAAACCGTTTAGCGCGTCCGAGCCGAACCCTTCGGGATCGTCACCAGCCTCGACCCGCTTTGAGAACATCGGAACAAAGGCGGCGTTAAATGCGCCCTCGGCAAAGAAACGCCGGAACATATTGGGCAGCCGAAACGCAGCGACAAAGGCATCCAGAAGCGGCCCCGGTCCGATCAGACCCAAGATCAATATCTCACGTGCAAAGCCCAGAATGCGGCTTAGCAGGGTCCAGAACCCTACTGTCATCGCATTGCGGGCCAGCCTCACCGGTTTCACTCTTGTGCCCTTTCGGCGCCACTGGTGATCGCATCGCGTAGGCGTTTTTCCAATGTGCGCTGTTTGCTTTGCGAATGGAATTTCAATCCGAACATGTCTTTGACATAGAAGCTGTCCACGACCTGCTCGCCATAGGTCGCGATCACCGCGCTGGCGATATAAACGTTGGAGTTGGCCATCGTACGGGTCAGATCAAACAACAATCCGGGCCGGTCGCGGGTATCGACCTCGATGATCGTGTATATTTCCGATCCCTCGTTGTCGAAAGTGATCGTGGTCGGCACGCGGAAGGCGCGTTCGCGCTTTTTGATCTTGTCACGGGATTTCAGCGCTTCGGTTGTCTTCACCTCGCCCCTCAGGGTTTTCATGATCGTCTTTTTCAATCGATCAAGACGAGATGCTTCAAACGGATTCCCGTCGCCGTCCTGAATCCAGAAGACTGGCGTCGCGTATCCATCTTTCGACGTATAGGTCCGCGCATCCACGACGTTTGCGCCGACCAGTGCCAAAGCCCCCGCCAAACGCGAGAAAATCCCGGGGTGATCTTGCAAGGCAAAGCAGGCGCGGGTTGCGTCGCGGCCTTCGTCCAAATGCAGATCAATCGCGATTTCGTCGTCGTTCAAATCCTTTAACAAGCGTGCAAAGGTGACCTGAGTTTCCGTTTGTAGGCCTTGCCAATAGGGGTCGTAATGACGGCCTGTTTCTTTTTTCAATTCGCTCGCGGACCAGTCACTAAGAGCGTCGCGCAGCGCCTTGCGGGCCTCATTACATCTGTTGCCGCGGTTGACCGCCTCGACCCCTTCGTCCAACGCAATCGCGGTTTCATTATAGAGGTTGCGCAGAAGCACCGCTTTCCAGTTGTTCCACGTATCCGGCCCAACACCGCGAATATCGCAGACGGTCAGAACGGTCAGAAGGTCCAGCCGCTCTTTGGATTTTACCGCATTGGCAAATCCTCGGATCGTGCGAATGTCCGACAGATCGCGTTTCTGCGCCACATCGGACATCAGTAGGTGATAGCGCACCAGCCATTCTACCGTGTCGCACTCGGCGGGTTTCAACCCTAACCGAGGTGCAACTTTACGCGCGATCTGTGCGCCAAGGATCGAGTGATCAATGTCTCGGCCCTTGCCGATATCGTGCAACAGCAACGCAACATACAGGACTTTACGATTGATTCCGCCCTTGATGATCGACGACGACAGCGGCAGCTCTTCTTCGCGCTCGGACCGTTCGATTTCCGCAAGGCTCGAGATCACCTGAATCGTATGCTCGTCCACGGTGTAGCTGTGGTACATATTGAATTGCATCATCGCCACGATCGGTTCGAACTCGGGGATAAAGGCCGACAAAACCCCCAACTCGTTCATTCGGCGCAGGGCGCGTTCGGGGTTGCCGTGCTTGAGCAGAAGGTCAAGGAAAATGCGTGTCGCTTCCTTGTCCGCGCGCATGTCGTCGTCAATAAGATGCAGGTTTGCTGTCACCAGACGCATCGCGTCTGGGTGGATCAAAAGCCCCGTTCGCAACGCCTCTTCAAAAATGCGCAGAAGGTTCAGTTTGTCCGCCAGAAATTCGGTATCGTCCTTCAAGGCCAGACGATTGTGGACAATGACGTAACCGGGTTTGATCCGCTTGCGTCGCTTGAACAGCCCCACCAGAAGCGGTTCTTTCTTTTGTTGCGAGGCTTCAAGCTTTGTCAGGAAGATGCGGGTCAGATCGCCAACGGCAGTCGCATGGCGGAAATACGCCTGCATGAAATGTTCAACTGCGCGACGACCGGATTTGTCCGTGTACCCCATCCGTTCGGCGACCTCGACTTGCATGTCAAAGCTCAACTGATCAGACGGGCGGTTGGTCAACAGATGCAGGTGATGGCGGACGGCCCACAAAAACCGCTCGGCTTCGATGAACTTGTTGAATTCGTCGGGTAGAAAAATTCCGGCATTGGCCAGATCATCGGTGTTTTTCACGCCATGAATATACTTGGCGATCCAGAAAAGGGCGTGCAGGTCGCGTAACCCACCCTTACCCTCTTTGACGTTCGGCTCAACCACATAACGCTGGCCGCCTTGCTTTGTGTGGCGGGTATCGCGCTCTTCCAGCTTGGCTTCGATGAACTCTTTTTCGGTGTTGTGGAAAAGCTCTTTCCACAATCTGTCTTCAAGCTCGCTGGCAAGCCCCTCGTCACCAGTCAAATACCGTTGTTCCAGCAAAGCCGTTCGGATGGTGAAGTCTTCGCCGCCCAAGCGGATGCAATCGCGCACCGTCCGGCTTGAGTGCCCCACTTTCAACCGCAAATCCCAGAGCATGTAGAGCATGTCTTCAATGACGCTCTCGGCCCAAGGTGTGATTTTATAGGGCGTCAGAAACAGCAGATCGACGTCTGACTTCGGCGCCATTTCTCCGCGCCCGTAGCCCCCAACGGCAAGTACTGCAATGCGTTCGCCCTCGGTCGGGGTGGCAAGGGGGTGTAAATAGGTTGTGGCGACGTCAAAGACCGTTTTCACCACACAATCGGTGAGCCAAGCATAGGATCGCGCCGTTCTGCGCGATGCAAAGGGCATGTCTCCGAACCGATCGGCGATCACTTCGTAGCCGTCCTTTAAGGCACCGAGCAAAAGCGTCGTGACGGCCTTGCGTTGTTCCGTCGCTGAAAGATCACGGCCAAATATGTCCGCGCGGATCGTTTCCGTGATTCTGGCTTCATCAAATATCTCGTTTGCAGGACAAATCAGATTGTCCTGCAATGGCGCGGCATGGGGAAGCGCATTGGCCAAAATCAATTAACCTCGGCCACCGAGAAAAGTTGCGGTGCAGGGTCGATCACAACCACCTGTTGGTCGATGACCTGTGCGACGGCCAAACCGCGCTCGTTTGTGCCATCTGGACGCAGACGGAAGACCCCATCCACGCCCTCAAAGCCCTTGGCTTGGGTGATGGCCTGCGCGGTAAACGCATCTCGGCCAGACGAAGAAACCAGCGCGCCGATTGCGGCGATGCCGTCATAGGCCAGGCTGCCCAGACGGTGAGGTTGGCTTCCGAATGCGATTTCGTAACGGGCTTCAAATGCGGCGGCCCGGTCGGGATCGGGCAGGGCGAACCAGCCGCCCTGAATGCCCGGAAGCTCAAGCGTTTGGGCCGGAATGTCCCAGCGGGTCAGGCCGATATACTGAATATCGGCCGGTTTCACACCCGCTTCGGGCAATAGCTGACTTAAGAAGGGCAGAGCGCCCGCCGTGTTTGACGTCAGGAAGATTGCGTTCGCCTGCGTTTCCTCGATCGCGTCACGTACCTGGGGCACCGCACTGATTACCCCCTCTTGGGTCAGTGGATAGGAGACCTCGGTCATTACGCTGGCA
>CAYVRN010000047.1:0-23946 GCA_964453855.1 uncultured Rhodobacterales bacterium | reverse complement strand
AACAGTCATGAAAGTGGTGAGCCGTGCAGGATTCGAACCTGCGACCCACTGATTAAAAGTTCTAGGACGATCGTTTTCATAGCTTTTCAAGGTTGAACATCTAGTGTTAGTTTTTCAGTATGTTAAGGCGTTTTGCCTGAACATAGATGGCCACTGAAAACCCCTTAAACGCGCAATGATTGTGATCCTAATATTAGCCTAACGGACGCATAGAAAAAACGTCTGAAGGCCCCAGATAAGGGGCAGAAGACGTATTTTGATGAAGCATTGACAGGATTCGGCGTACGGGTTTCTCAAGGTGGGACGAAGACATTCATCGCCCTGCGCCGCCGCTGACATTTCGGTCAACACAACGAAATCGGATGTTGAGTGACAGCGAACTCCGTGCCGTGTGGGAGCGTGCAGAAGGATACGGATACCCGTTCGGGGCAATCGTCAAACTGCTGATCCTAACCGGTCAACGTCGGAGCGAAATATCTAATTTGCGGCGCAGTTGGATGGAAGGCGATATCGTGACCTTTCCTTCTGAGTTCGTGAGGAGCAGTCGGGAACATGTTCTGCCCATTGGCGCAATGGCCAAAACGATCATTGAAGGCCTACCAGAAAGGGCAGATCTGCTGTTTCCTTCGCGTCTAAATGACGAAAAACCGTTCAACGGATTATCCCGTTCAAAGCGGACTTTCGATAGTGAAATTGATATTGAGCCATCACTCTACACGATCTACGCCGCACGTTTAGCAGCATAATGGCCAAACTTGGAACTCCGATCCATGCGACCGAAAAGTTACTGAACCATACCTCGGGTACGATCAGCGGTGTTGCCGCCGTCTATAAGCGGCATTCCTACCACGACGAAATGCAGGACGCCTTCCGTGCCTACGAAGCCTATTTATCTAAGATATTCGAAGCCTGACGCTCTCACAACTCCTCGCTTCTCCAATTCTGAAATATACCCCTTGGCACCTTCGGTCACAGCATGTGTAGAGGGGCTTAGAGGCACAGAGCTTCCCGCGCCGACAACGTACTCGTCGGGATCGATGTTGACTTGCTCCCAGTCAGCATTCTCATCGGGAAGATCTGTCAACAATACGTTTTCATTTACAGCAAGCAAACCCTCGCGGATCAGAGGCATCAATGAATCGATGTGATAGACAAAATTCGCGTCGAAATAGATTGTCTCAACACGATATCCAAGAGGCGTCAGGATGTGACGTAAAACCTCGGCGCCCAACTCATTGCCTGATGAACGTGGTTTGCTTTTTTCAGCTAAATGGACGGATCAGAAACACTATGGGCAACGACCACAAGTTTGTTAGGAATAATCCGTCTTTCATTCCGCGGCCTGATTGGATTGAAGTGGCAGGAGTGGAATGTCACTTAAAGCTGATCGAGCTGGATAATGTTCAGAAAAATAGTTTGAAAGCTGATCTGCAAAGTCTGCGAACGGACGTAAAGATAATAGATGTTTTGGCATGACAAACACAGCTTCTCTAGCATGTTCACGCAGACGATAAAACTTTATCCTGCTTCGCACTTGATCCGCCAGATTGGGGATTAATGTCACCGGGCAATGACATGTGGCGGTTCCCCCAGCTACAAAGTCCACTGCTGCTTGATGAGTCATACACGAAAAAAAAGGCACCGCGTTTGGTAGCTCGGAACGAAACCAGTTTTCTGAACGATCATGCCAAGGAATGCCCGGACCTACATCGACGTATCGATTCAATGCTTGAAATGGCTCAGCAGCAGAGACTCGGTCGACAAGTGTTGCCGTCACGACTTCATCCGGTATGTCACGTGGTATCGCCCATACGATTTCGTCACTAAAAAGCTTTTGAATATATAGAGATGCCTTATATTTCTCGACACTACTTTCACTTACGACACCGCAATTGATGCGATGTGAATTGATCATTTCCACGACTTCATTTGATGTCAGAGCCCACACGAACTCGAACCTGGAAAACTGCCCGATTTTTAGAGTTATTTGAGCGGCTTCTTCCAGAAAGTGACCTCGCAAAGAAGGGGTCGTTCCAAAGTGCAATTCTAGCTGTTTGTCCGCAAACAAAGCCCGATGTTGCGACTCGGCTTTGTCAATGCGTCCTAGGAGATCATCAGCAGTGCGAAACCAGAATTCACCGGCTTGTGTTAACTGAATCCCTTGAGCCCGCCCTCTACGAATAAGCTGCGTGCCCAAGACCTCTTCCATCTTCGCCAACTGTTGCGAAATTGTGGGCTGCGCCAAACCAAGCGACCTACGCGCGTTGCTAATTGCGCCTGAAAGAACAACCGCTCGGAAAACTTCCAATTGCTTTAGTGTGATTTTCATGATTCCCCCAGACTCTCAATGTGAAGAATTGCAAAAATCAATGCAATTGAAAAGATTTAGTTTTTTACCCGGGCTGATAGTAAACTATATGCACAAGCACCTTTGAATTCAGTTTCGAAGCTTTTGCTTTGCGCTCTTTTCGAAAAACACGCAGAAGGTGCAGAAAGAGACATCCAAGTGCATGTCTTTTGAGCTCTCACCAACCCAGATCAACAAGCGATTTTGAGAGGGTTCTTTTGGCATTTGAGTTTTCTATTTATCAAATTGACAAACGCGATATCATGAGCGCAAAAAAACGCGACGGCTGTTTGTAGTGAGGAATTCTTAGGGCAAAAATTCTTTTGAACCTGACTAGCATAACAAAGATTTCGCCAAGAATTTCCTGCAATAGTTGGCAAAATTCGAAACTGAACCCGCATTTAGAGTTCAGAGAAAAGCCAAACAGGAATTAGCGGAGATCGTCAAACTACTACCGAGGTGGCGCCCTAAAATGTCTAAGTACCACTATGAGCTATCGCCCGCTGGACTTGACTTAAGAAAAATGACGCTGATACTATGAGATAATTTACTAACTATCTAAAAACATTAGGTAAAATGAGAGAGTATGGTCGACGCTGGATGGTTCGGCCGGAGGGAGGACGTATGGAACAATCTGATGCACAGACAGCCAATCGAGGCGGAGCAGGGGTATGGATCTTTCGGGCTTTGCTCCTCGCGGCCGCAGCATTCATGGTTTACACTTGGTACCAACCTTGGTGGATAGCCGATGTCGCAGTAATAAAGGGAACCGATGACCTTGTTTTGCACCCTTGGGGTGTCGACGTGGTCCGTCAGGTGAGAGTTCAGGCCGATCCGGCGCTATATTCTATGCCAGCGTTTTTTACCCCCTTCGTATGGTCCTATTTTACCGTTGCGATGCTGGCGCTGGCCGCCAGCCTGTTCATCAACAGGTCGGTCTCTCTAGGGCGAATTCGTCTTCCAATAGCAACAATTCTTATCTTGTTGGTCGGGCTGTCCTACTTAACAACGGTAGGACTTGCGTATGGGATTGGTACGCTGAGAGCGGAGAGTATTGATGTAGCGTTCATTGGGAAGTCCCAATTCACTGACCCGACCTCTCATCGCAAAATGAAGATGGTTTCAGAACTACAAATCGGATACTGGTACGCGCTCTATTCCGGGATTGCATTGGTAGCTTTGGGTGTGCTCCGCAGACTATTTGTCGGCAGATCCTGACCTATGACGTGTGTTCCCTATTCGGCAAGGATATTGCGTCGAATAGGGGCAAGCGACTGACAAAATAAACGCAACCAAAAATTGTATGGTTCGCTATGCGCGAGCCGTATAATCTCTTTAGAACAGACACTTCACAGGTTTACGACATGTCTTTTTGACATGTCGTAAACACTCATAAATTCATTAACTAGCCTATACAATAAGACCTTCAGCTAAATGCACAAGCGTGCTGCCGTGGGGGTTTTATAGCCCTGACGGTTCGGGCTCGCTCGCCAGAAATAAAACGCCAATGTCATACATTGGAAAATCCATTGATCGTTGGTGACAACATGAATCCACTCCGGATTTCAACTTTTAGAGTGTTGGGAGGCACCAAATGACAGTGAAGCTTAAAATCTCTGGGCTTTCAGCTGTGATAGCTGTTAGCTTAGCAAGTGCGGGTAACGCCGCAGATGTGACAGGGGAACGCATGTTGGCGGCTGGAACGGACGCCGAGATGGGAAACTGGTTATCGGTTCACAAGACATATGACTCCAATCGATATTCCTCATTGAAGCAGATCAATGCAGACAATGTATCGGGTCTGCGACTGATCACAGCCGCAACGCTCGGGGGCACCGAACCTGCTGGTTTTGGTGTTGGATCGATGGAGGCAACGCCGCTGGCCGATGACGGCTTCCTTTATATTTCGGATCCGTGGGGTACACCCTACAAATTCGACATGTCAGACGGTAAAAAGCTGAAACCTGTTTGGATTTGTGACACAGGAATCGACAAGGACCCTAGCGCCGGTATTCTATTGGCAAACCGCGGTCTCGCGCTTGCGGGCAACAATGTCGTAACGGTACTAAATGACGGTCGGGTTGTTGCCTGTGACAACGATACCGGAGACGTTGTTTGGGACAAGCAAGTTGCCACTGATGTCGGCGAAGGCTTTACCAATTCACCACAATTCATTGGCGATAAGATCATTGTCGGCCAGTCCTATGGTGACTGGGCAACACGTGGCTGGATCGCAGCACTTGACCCAGACAGTGGTGATGAACTTTGGCGCTTCTACACTATCCCAGAGCCGGGTCAGCCGGGTTCAGAAACGTGGCTGTGCGACGAAACCGGCAACCCAGATTGCTGGAAGACCGGTGGCGGTGCTGCATGGGTTCAAGGATCCTTCGATCCGGAATCGAACACGCTTTACTGGGGCACGGGTAACCCTGTGCCGATGTATGACCCTGAATATCGTCCTGGTGACAACCTCTTCACCAACTCAACTGTGGCGCTCGACGCGGATACGGGTGAGCTGAAGTGGCACTTCCAGTACACTCCTGGCGATTACATGGACTATGACGAGGTCGGCATTCAGCTGCTGATGGATACTGAAATCGATGGCGAAATGCGCAAGGTTCTAGCCCACTTCGGTCGGAACGGTATTTTCTACACACTCGATCGTAACAGCGGTGCGTATATCAATTCGGCCACATATGTCAGCAACCTGAACTGGACCGAGGGCATCGACCCGAAAACCGGTATGCCACTGGAGTATGATCCTTCAAAATCGCTGCAATCCTATGCGATCGGCGCGATCACCCGTGCTGGAGATACTGCTACTACCTGTCCGAACATTCAGGGTGGCACAAACTTCTTCCCAACGGCCTATAACCCTGAACTTGGCATCGCTTATGCTGTGGGGATCGAAGGTTGTTCGGACCTATCGGTTAGGTCTGTTGACCCAGCAGACGTTATGGCTGGTGAAATCTTCATCGGTGGAGCAGGTGTCGCCAGCGGTGTACAAACCGGTTCGATCAACGCAATTGATGTGGCGACGAGTTCCGAGGTTGCGGAAGTCAATACGCCTTTCCCACTGTACAGTGGCGTGCTTGCTACACCGGACCTGATGTTCACAACGCATTTGGACGGAACTGTTGCAGCTTATGATGCCGCGACCTTGGAGGAGAAGTGGTCGATTAATGTCGGCACGGCTTTCCAGGCTCCACCCATCACCTTCACTGCTGACGGTAAGCAATACATTGCAGTTGCTGGTGGCGGTATTGGTATCGCAGGCTTCGGCCATGCCGATCTGATGAACATCCAGCCCGCCAACATGCTTTGGGTCTTCGGGCTCTAGTGGTCAAAAATACAACGTCGGGCAGCTTCGGCTGCCCGACGTTATCGTCTTTAATCCTGTCTGAAATCAAGGATCCAGTATGACTGTGAGGCGCGCAGTTGCCATTTCGTTATATTTCTTGATCTCATTCGCGCCGCATCCGCTCAAAGCACAAGAGGCTCAGGAAATGGCCGCTGACCTTGAACGGGGAAAGAGAATATATCGCTCAGTAGGGTATTGCGGAAATTGCCACGGTTGGCCTGGAGATGGTCGGACAGGCAGATTGTTGCAGGCACCCGAAGCGCCCAGTTTACGTGAGAGCGAACTTGATACAGAGACGCTTATCGAGGTTGTCAAATGCGGTATTCCCGGAACTGCGATGCCTTATCATGGCAGAACGGCCTATCTTGACGGCAGTTGCTACGGTGGGATGGAACTTTCTGACTTTGAACAGGGCACAGCCCCGCCGCTTGGCAAGACGTTCGGTGACAGTGATGTCTTCAATGTCGTTGCTTATCTGGAAGCATACGTGATTGGCCGAAAAGAGCCGACAATCGAGGAATGTACCGAGTTTTTTGGCAATCCGAACGCCAGGGCGTGCAGAAAGCTCAAGTGAGAATGTGACGTGCGAAAAAACCTTTTAGCGATACTATGTCTGTGCCTTTCCCATGGTAGTGCTTTAGCGCAAGCACAGGTCGAACCAGTTTATTCAATCTGGGATGTCACACTCGGCCAACCTGTGGAGCAGATGCCGGATTCTGAGGTTGGTGAAATAACTTGTGGAACAAATGGTGGACCCTCTGGTGCGAAGCTAGAATCCTTCGGAGATTTTCTTGCCTGCCAGCCCGAAGGCTCTGGTCTGCATGAGATTTCATTCAGTTATGATGATGAGCAGGACTATATCGCACGGGCCCTTGAAAATGAATACCGGGCTTTACGGGGCGGTACCTCGGTATTTGCGCATCCCGTGATTGTGTCGGTGCTGGTTGATGCGAATGGTATTGTGCAGGGTCGTCGGATCGTAACTGACGATAGAATAGGCGATTATGAACGTCGCACAGCCTACACATTGATACGTAATTTTAAAGCTCGCTATGGCAATTGGTCGCTTGCATGCGCCGATGTTGAGATGAAAGAGGGCGAAAAGCCAGTCGGCAACCAATTTATCCATGAGTATTGTACTGGGCGGTCACCTGACGGGAAGGTATTGATTGCGGTCGAGTCTAGCTACCTACGCAAAAAGGGCCAGTTAGGCATCAATCGGGAAACCCAGAAGGTCAACACCGGCTATTTTGAAAGCCAGACCCGGTTTGAAGAGATTTTAACACCATTCACGGTAGGAACTGCGCCGTGATTTCAGTCCTGCAACCGACCATTCGCCATGATGTTATTTTTCATCGTGGCTTGGGTGAAATCCACATCTCTGGTCGCGGCTCGGGTGAATCTGTTTCCTGTCAATGTGGCGCCGGCTACACTGGCACGCCTAAGATCGGCCGCCAAAAAATCCGTAAGAGAGATCGTGGCATTTTCAAAGTTTGCCCTACTGATCTGAGCTTCGACAAAACCCGCATTGACAATTGTTGCACCATCGAACCGGTTTCGCCCCAAACGCGCGCCGTTCAAATTCGTTTGCTGCAGCGAAGTATTTGTAAAATCGGCATTATTGGCCACTGCATCGCGCATCAAGGTCCGGTCGAGCACAGCGCCGGGCAATTTGGCCGAGGTAAGTCTCGCCGTTTGCATTCGCGCCTCAGTCAGGTTCGCGCCACCAAGGTCCGCGCCAGACATCTCGGCTGCATAGAACATCGCGCGCGAAAAATCGCCATTCGACATTTTGGCAAGCGTCAGGTCGGCCACATTGAAGTTGGTACCGACAGCTGTAACATCAGTCAGTATCGCGCTGCGCAGTTTCGCCCGGTGAAATGTGGCACCGGTTATATCTGCGCCGGTCAAATCAACGCCGGTCAGATCGGCCTTTTTGAAATTTGCACCCCGCAGGTCACAGCCCTTGCATTCTTTGATCGTCCCGTCGATCAGATCGCCCACTTGATCTGCAAACACTGGCCCTGCGGCGAAAATCAAGATCATTGCCAGAAAGATGCGCATTCTTTGTTTCTCCAAGTCTCGAAAGGTCTTTTTCATGCTTCGTAATACAGGCCTTGCTGCGCTTTTGCACAAATTCTGGGTATTGACCTTTTCAATAGGCGTTGCTGTGTTCGCAGTGCTGGCCTTTCCTTCGCAAGGGCAAACGGCAGAGCCGGATATCACGGGGATACCAGAAGTCATCGACGCTGATATCATACGGTTCGGACAGCAACGCGTGATCCTGTGGGGTGTGGACGCACCGGAGCGACCGCAATTATGCCATGCGAACGGGGCAATCTGGGGCTGCTACGAAGCCGCGGTGCGCAAGCTTCAGCTTTTAGCGGGGCGTGGAGAGGTAAGTTGTTATTACAAAGGCGAACCAGATCCATTTGGCCGACACTATGCTGTATGCACCAGCGCCGGAGAAGATCTGAATGCGGAGTTGGTTAAATCTGGTCTGGCGCTTGCCTTCGAGGAGCAGTCTGATGAGTACTTCCCACAGATGGCCGAAGCGATCGCTGCAGGGATTGGATTGTGGCAGGTTGGTGTAACTTTTGAAGAGCCATGGGTTTTTCGCAAGCGAGAAACACGCGGTGGATACAGGTAGGGGGTAATATGGCACAAATCACCGATGTTCTAACCGCATCGGGCCGCGATGGCGCATACGACGCGGTACTGAAGTGGATCCTCTTGATGGCACTCATAACATTGGGGGCCGTCGTATCCTATGATTACGGGCTGCTGACCTATCTTTTCGCGGCGGATGAGTCACGCATTACCGTGCTGATTGCAGTGCTTTATGTCGGCTTCTCTATGCATTGCCTTTGGATCCTTGTGGAATTGGGTCGCGAGTACCGCCGCGCGATGCAATTTAAAGAGCAACTGGACAGGGCTGTGGAAGTGCCAGACCTACCAAATGGCGGTGGTATGATTGACCGTTATATCGCTGATGTAATTCGCTCTCGCGAACATCCAGGCGAGGTAGAGGGTAACGCACATCTGTTAATGATGAGCCTTGGTGCCGAGTTTCGTCGTCGCACCAAAATCGGCACATACTCGTCCGATCTACTTTACAAACTGGGCATGCTTGGCACGATGGTCGGATTTGTCATGATGCTGAATTCCATGGGCGATTTGTCGAATTTCGATGTCGATACCCTGCGTGGCGCCCTGCAAAAGATGATTGCAGGTATGGCTGTTTCACTTCTAACGACGATCGCCGGGTTGATTGGCGGCATCCTTTTGAGGCTTGAATACAACATTGCTGACTCTCTTGTGACCGACATTAGCCAGACAACAGTCAGCTTTACCGAAGCCTCACTCCTGCCCTTGCTGACGCGCAAGGAACGCAGAGAGGGCGTCAATGTTTGAAGAGGAAGCTGAACCAGAATTCGAGATATTTTCAGCATTGCTGTTCAATTCCCTGAAGGCAATCACCTTCATGTTTTTTATCAGCTTTGCCATGATCAACAAGCCTGCAGACGAAGGTAAGGTAGACCCCAAGGCCGAAATGCTAATCACCGTAAGTTGGCCGGACAACAATCCTGACGATGTTGACACCTACGTGATGGATCCTGCCGGCAACATAGTCTGGTACACTCAACGCGAAGCCGGGTTAATGCATTTGGACCGTGATGACCGTGGAATGTTCAAGGACGTCGTTTTGTTCAATGACAAGGAAATCACAAATCCGCTCAATCAGGAAATCATCAGCTTCCGCGGTCTGGAAGACGGAGAATATGTCGTCAATATTGTGCACTATATCGCCAATAGCACCGTGCACCTTCCTGTTTCGGTGAAGGTTGAAAAGCTAAACCCTTCTGTCAGGGTCATCTTTTACCAAACATTGAATTTGACAGGCAAGGGTGATGAACAGACCGCTGTAAGGTTCACATTGAAAGGCGAAGAGGTGATCAACGTAAACAATGTACCCAAAAGCTTGGTCGAACTGACGCGCGGCGGTAGCAAAGGTCGCAATACCCGCTCCGGCGGAGGCGGCATAATTGACGCCACGACAGGCCAGGTCATGGATAGGTGAAATGCTCATGAACATGACCTATGTCATCCTCAGCTTAACCGTTTCTTACGCACTGGTGGCGGCTCTCCTTGCATATTTGTTGCTTCTCACGCGTATTCACTGGGTGATGAAAGTTCTCGCCACGACGGCGACGGTGGCGACCATTCCTCTTGTATTTTGGGGCGTGGGTGAATTGCGGGGCTTGCCATCAGACGGGGATATCCCCCGTAGCTTCCGCATGCTTTGGGCCCAAATGATCGAGCCCAATGCCCTTCAGGGCGAAGAAGGTAGGGTCTACCTGTGGCTTCAGACCTTGGACTCTGAGAACTACCCAGTTGGTCCGCCAAGGGCCTATCAGCTGCCGTATTCCGACGATCTCATCGTAAAAGTTAACGCTGCCTTGGGTTTGATTTCAGAGGGTGAGCAGATTCAGGGCACAATCGATATTGAAGAAAAGTTGCCTGAATACACAGCCGAAGCATTGGCCGAAGAAATTGATGAGGAACTGGGCGATACGCGACCCGGGGGGGAAGGCACCGTAGGAGAACGGGTATCCATTTTTGATCCATCAATGCTGACATTTGACACTGCGGCAGCCCCAATTACACCAACCAAACCGCAATAGTTTCCAAAGTAATCAAACCGCATACCTGGCTACTTTTCGGGCAAAGAATCCACAGTGCGCTTCCGAACACGCACCTGTCGCCAAGTGATTACTGGGAGGATCAGGCTGGTCAATCCAAACAAAAAAGTGCCGCTCAGCAACATGCCGACCAGCCAACGCGACCAGCGTATTGCCTCAAGATCTGCGCCAAACCAGCCCTGTGTTCCCCACAACAACACCCGACCACGCATGCCTGCTTCGGCACCGACGCGTATGGTACGACCGAGGTCACTGTTCAAAGAGTCCTCGCCCAGCCAGATTGTGACGGTATGTACCTGACCTGGCTCCATATCGCCTAAGTTCAGTGCGACCATTCCAGTTGATGTGTTGATTAGCTTCACCTTTTCACCATTCACTTCTGCCAGAAGTGCGCCTGGAACTGTCAATGCAACGTCATTGGCCTGTTTGGTGGTGGTGATTTGCCCTGTTACTGTACGGTGGAAATCACCGATGTTCAGGATCGCCGAAAGTTCAGGGATGTCGTTCATCATTGCCTGGACAACGACGACGTTCATTAGTCTGGGCAGTACGAGTTCCTTCACCTTGTCTCTGGTGCCGGGCTTGAGGGTCAAGCGTAGCGCCACGTCCTCGTCCAGACGGCGGCTAAGCTGCTCAGCCATGAAATTCCCAACGCGATCAGGGTCGATCCCAAAGCCTGTGGGTACCGGAAAATCCCGAACAACAAGTCGAGCCTCTAGCGTTGGTGCATTCAGGCCACGCGCATTCCCCGACAAAACCAGCAAACCAAGCCCTGCAGCCAGAACAAGGCAAACTGACAAGAGTGAATTCCAAAGCCGCATGAGACCTCCAAACAATAAGTCGATAATAGAGGTAGCTTACATTGGAAAAAGTAATGAGCAGAATTGTCTTTTTGGAGTAGACTTTTTGTCATGGTGGTGGCGTTCTTTTGGACGGAGAGGTGGCGTGAATTCAAAACGGAAAGTGCTGATCTGGTTATCTTGTGTAGTCACCTCGACAGTTCTCGCAGGGTCCAGCTTCGCAGAGACAATAACGGATTACCAAAAGACGCGTCTTGTTGGAGACTGGTTCCAAATTGCACGTTCTCCCAGTCTATTCGAAAACAACTGCCACGCGGTAAAGGTGGAAATCTTGACCAGAGAGGACAGTCGGATGACGCTCAAAATGATTTGCCACAAAGGAGGCGTATCTGGTCCTGTTTTGGCTATAGACGGCATTTTGGTAGAACATGAGCCTAGCGTCTTTGGGATGCGGTTTGTTCGCCACAGGCAATTTGGGGATGTCACTTTAATAGTGCTCTGGCAGGCCGAGGATGACAGTCTTGCGGTTCTGGGGTCACCCATAGGTCAAGTTGGTTGGGTGTTGTCGAAGTCGGCAAAGACTGATCCGGAAACACTGGCCTTGGGAATAAAGAAGCTTGTGGAGGCTGGATATTCCGAGAGTGTGATCCGAATAGTCAAGCAAGCCCCATGATTCCGATCGAGTGGCCTATTACGATCCTGTTCAGCCCTTCTCTGATGTTCCCACAAGCGCCGCATAGGCGTCTGTTAGGTCTGCTGTGCCCGCCATATCCTTAAGCTCGTTGGGGGTGCCGTCAGCCACGACTTGTCCATCCCGTATTAGGATAACGCGATCCGCATATTCGACCTCATCCACCAAATGCGTCGCCCAAAGTATCGCTACCTGCGCCTCAGTCGCCAACTCCCGAATATCCTGAACCAACGCCCGCCTTGATGGGGCATCCAGCCCTGCGGTGGGTTCGTCCATAATCAGAAGGCCAGGGCGGTTCAATAAAGCGCGCGCTATTTCGACCTTTCGCTGTTGACCTCCTGATAATTGTCTGACCCTGCGTTCCTGCATGTCAGTGAAACCAAACCGGGTCGTCTGTTCTGCAATTCGATCCTTCAGTCTATTGCCGGACAATCCGAATAGGCGACCGTGAAAGGAAAGATTTTCTTTGATCGTCATGTCCAGATCCACTGATCGCTCTTGAAAGACCACGCCTAGTCGTCTCAGGATTACCGCAGCATCGTTTGCATAGTTTTGACCAAAAACAGTGACCGAGCCTTCATTCGGTGCGAGCAGACCGGAAATTATTTGGAACATGGTAGATTTACCCGCTCCGTTTGGACCAAGCAGACCAACAAACTGTCCGGCGTTCAGGTCAAAACTTACATCGTGAAGCGCGTTGATCTTGCCATAGGATTTCGACACCCCGGAAAGCGAAAGAATTTTTTCTATTTCATTCATTCGCGCATCCCTGCATCAAGATCACGTGTTATGGAAGCCACTATATCGCTGCTGCGTTCGGCATGGGGGATGTCCAGAACCGTATCACTAACCACTCTTGCTGGGCGATCCCGCAAGATTATCACCCGATCCGCAAGCACGGCGGCATCATATGGATCGTGTGTCACCAGTATCACCGTTGGCCCAAATTGCTTCACCACGCCTGCAAGCAGCAAATGCAATTCGCCCGCCAGCTTTCGGTCAATCGATACGAATGGCTCATCAAGAAGCAAAAGACGCGATGAAACTGCAAGGGCTCTTGCCAGTGCCACACGCCTTTGCATTCCGCCGGACAATTCCGATGGTCGCAGATGTTCAGCTGCTTCAAGACCGACACCGGCCAGAAGCTTGCGACCAGTATCTGGTGGGAGATCCGGCTTGACAGCAAGCAGATTACCAAGCGCGGTTTCCCAAGGCAAAAGCCGCGGGTCCTGAAAAACAAAGCCGGGTACCTGCGCTTGAGTTGGCGTTTTTCCGTCCACCATGACCTTGCCAGCGTAGTCAGTGTCTATGCCTGCGATCAATCGCAGAAGTGTTGATTTCCCGACCCCCGAGGGACCAATCAGGGCCACTATCTGCCCTGGTGGCACCTCAAAATAAATGCCTTTGAAAAGAGTTTCGTTACCAAAGCTCTTTTGTTCAACGCTTACATTTAACTGCGCACCGGACGCCATCCGAGTATCCTGTTTTCCAGCGGGCGCATCGCGCCATATTCTATTAGGATGACCACCGCCATAAACGCGAGAGTATAGGCCAAAATACCCTTCATGTCGAAGTTTTGAAAGAAGATACCAATGCGGAAGCCAACGCCTCCGTCACTGCCCAGTACTTCGAAAACTAGAACAATCTTCCAGATAAGTGAAAGTCCGGTTCGGGAGGCGGTCAGTACGTAGGGCATCAGTTGCGGGATGATGAATTTTTGCACTCGACGCCAAAAACTAACACGATAAACCACCGCTAATTCGGCCAAACCGTGATCCAAAGCCCGAACGCCTTCGCGCATGGTAACCGCAACCAGCGGCATTTTGTTGATAACGACGGCAAGGATCAAAGCAAATTCGGTCAGTCCCAGCCAGATATAACATGTGATAGCAACAACGATTGCCGGAATATTCAGCCCAATCAATATCCAGTTACCAAACAAACTGTCCGCGTGAGAAAATCGGCCCAATGTTCCGCCGATTGTAATTCCCAACGTCATTGCAGCAAAAAATGCCATTATGGCACGACCAAGAGTTTTGGACATATCGGCGATCAAGTGTCGTTGGGTTGCCAGTTCATATAGTTCGCCAAAGACAACGCCTGGTGTTGGGAACAGTCTATGCGCGACCAGCATCGCCACCATTTGCCAGATCAAGAATAGTAGGGGCAGCGAAAACCATTCCAACCGCCCCAAAGCTGCGCCGGACTTGTGCCCGGTTTCAGACATGCCCGGCTACCCTAGTGACGATAGCCTGCCCAGAAAGTGCCAGAGTCCATCTCTGTGCTATCACCGACAAGATCGGGTCCTCCGTGTTCGGCCATGATGGCGAATGATGCCGCCGCTGCCGCTATAGTGTCGTCATTGTAGCTACGTAAGATACCCGCACGATAGTCGTCACGCAGCGTTGTAAATAGCGCATCATTATCGGTCGCACGCATTTTTTCGCGTAGCCCCTCCCAAACAGCGTCGTCTTCCAGCAATATTGCTTTGGCGGCAAAGGATGCATTCAGGAAGGCCTCAATCTGATCCTGTTTTTTGGCAGCTGTTTCATCACGGAAAACCCATGCAAGCAGCGGCGGGCTATTGGTGATACCCATTTCCTGCATCATTTTATCCACCGAGATCAACTCTTTGGCACCTGAGGCTTTCGCACGCGCATTGAAATGCCAGAAATTCAGTGAAGCATCGATTTGCCCTTCGGACAGCAGTTCATTTATAAGGGGCGCCGCACCAAATCGCGCAGTGACCTTGTCTGCCAGTGATTGGCCGGTCTCGGCTTTATAGTAAGCCTGCAGGATGACCCAGCTTTTGTCGACTGGTCCGCCTGCGATACCGATGGTTTTGCCGGGCAAATCGGCAAGTGAGGATATCTGCCCGTCTGCAGAAACCATCAGCCCTCCAACCGCATAAGAGTGCGGAACTGAGGTCAAACTTTCGCCTGAAGAGCGAAGGGAAGCGACCCAGACAAAATCCGACAGCACTATATCCACATCGCCGGACATGAGCGCTACGTGGCTTGCTTGTTTGCCTGATACGTCCTTAAGCACAAGCTCAAAGCCATTTTCTTCATCAAGCCCCATGTCCTTGATGACCTTCATTTCCCAACTTGCAGTCCCATTAAGCAATACGCCCACTTGGACCTGTCCCAGATCTTTTTTGGGGGGTTGAAATGCATGTGATTGACCGCTCAGAACAGCCATTCCCAACAGCGCAGTACCAATAACGCGCAGCAGTTGACGCATTTTCATTTCGTTTCTCCCCTTCTGCGAAACAAGACTAATCTTTCGCAGAATAGCACCGAAGCAACTTGTGCTATGCAATCTGCTATATTTGTAAATTCAATGGGAAAATAGATTTGTATGGATATTACAATATGAATTTGTTTGTGTGGCGATACAGGAGAAAACCTTTATGCGTTTACGGAAGTTTGTCAGTGTTGTAACGTTCTTGGCTGCCGCGGCCCCTTGGTCGGGAATGGCGTGGGCAGAGGGCAATCTGGCATCAAGGGCGACGCGATTGCCCGATATGATGATCGACAGTGCAACACTCAGTCTTTCGCACACGGAATTTGAATTGGAAACCGGCAAGTTCTACCGCTGGCGGATCGTGCATGATGGCGGAGAGGAATTTCAGATTGTTGCCCCTGACCTGTTTCGAAACAGCTGGATTGATCAGGTTGTAATTGAAGATCTCGAAGTGCAGCCAATGGGGCTTTACGCAATCGAGTTCGACGATGAAGGTACAATCGACGTCTGGTTTGTCCCGATAAGACCCGGCAACTTTGACTTCTGGGTGGATGGCTACGAAAATCGTGGTCTTGCTGGCACGTTCGTGGTGCGCTGATGCGAAACCTTCTGCTTGCCATATTCTTTTCATTGCTGCCGTTGTCTGCATCAGCGCTCGATACCGGGCGTATCTTCGTCAGCAACGAGAAAAGCCACGATATTTACGTCTTTGATGCGGATTACAATCTGATCAAGAAAATTGAGACCTCGCGCCGTCCTCGAGACATGAAATTTAACGCCGCGCGTACGCTTCTTTATGTGGCCTGCGGGGATGATGATATTATTGATGTCATCGATGTGGAAACTTTGGAAATCGTGGACGGTATCCCCACAGGACCTAGCCCAGAGGTGTTCGATTTCTCTCCTGACGAGTCTCAGATTTACGTCTCGAACGAAGAAGATTCGATGCTTGAAATCATCGACGTTGAGGTTCGTATCACCGTTCACGATGTCCCGACAGGGGCCGAACCAGAAGGCGTGATTGTCGTGCCGGATAGCGATACACTTTATGTGACATCCGAAGTGGCTGACATGGTGCATGTGGTTGATCGTGTGAATGGCGTTGTGACAAACAACATAATTGTAGGCACACGACCACGCCGTTTCATCATTACACCAGATACCAACGAATTGTGGGTTTCTGCGGAACTGTCCAGTGAAATATATGTGATCGATCGTACGACTGAGGAGATCACGGAAGTGCTGGAATTTCTCCCTCCAGGTTTCCGCCCCGAGGATGTTACTCCAGTCGGCATGGCACTAACGCGCGATGGTAAAATCGGCTTGATCAGCCTCGGTCGCGCCAACCACGTCGCGGTGATTGACGCGCTAACAAAAGAAATTCTGGCTTATGTGCTTGTCGGAAATAGGGCATGGTCGGTGGCACTGACACGTGATGAAAAGATTGCTGTCGTGGCAAACGGCCTTTCCGATGACATTACGCTTATCGACATGGAAACGTACCGTCCAATACGCTCGATCCCTGTGGGTCGGGTTCCGCATACCGTGGTGATAGACGATTGAAACGCCTGATTTCAATTCTGATTGCGCTCATTCTCGCTGGTGCTGCTGGCGCCGCAGAATTGCGGGTGGGACTACTGCGACTAAACGACGATCCGCGCTTTGACGATGAATTCGCCTATGCGCGCATCGCGCTGCGTCCGCTTGGTGATGTACGAACAGCTGTGCGGTTGGGTATTTCCGACATGCAGGTGTTAACTCAAGCGCGTGGGATAACACCGGTACTGACAGAAGCATCCGTTGATCAGGATGGGTTGATAGAGGCCGCCAAACAGATGATCTCTGACGGGGTGACCCATTTGATCGTCGATCTTCCGGCCGCAAATGTCGACGCGTTGGCCAATGCCTTGAGTGACTCACAGGCGACAATTCTGAACACAACAGCGCCAGATGATTGGTTGCGACTCAAATGCCACGCCAATCTCTTGCATACAGCCGCAAGCGATCGGATGATTGCCGATGCCCTCGTGCAGCACGCTGTCAGTCATAAATGGGATAGCGTTCTAGTGCTTCGTGGAAAGACAGAACGTGATGCAATTCGCGCAGACGCTTTTTCACAGGCAGCCGCCCGTTTCCGGATTCGCATTGTCGCCGACCGTGAGTTTGATCTGTCTACGAACCCGAGCATGCGCGAACAAAATAACATTGCACTGATAACCGGAGGAAGGCGAGACTACGATGCCGTCTTCATCGCCGATGAAATTGGTGAATTCTCACGCTACGTTCCCTATCAGACCGCGTTACCACGTCCAATCATCGGTGCGACAGGCTTGGTCGCACTTGAATGGCATTGGGCATTCGAGCGTTACGGCGCACCTCAAGTGAATTCCCGGTTTGAAACGCTGGCAATTGATGGCCGCCGAATGGGCTGGCAGGATTGGTCGGCTTGGATCGCAACTCGTGCGGTGTTGACCGCGTTCGCGAAAACCCGAAGTAATGAATTAACGGACGTGAACGCGTTGCTCCGATCGCCCAAACTTCGGCTTGACGGTTCAAAAGGCGCGCAGTTGAGTTTCCGTCCATGGAATGGTCAGTTGCGTATGCCGATCCTTATTTCTACGCATAATGCAGTCTTAAATGTTGCACCGTTCGAAGGTTTCCTGCACCAGACAAACACGCTGGATGCACTGGGATTTGATGAAAGCGAGTTCGCTTGTGATTGACTCTGACCTCCCTAGCCGCCGGGAATACCTGTTGGGTATTTATGCCGTCACTGAACGCGAGATCGTGAAATTTTTTCGACAGCGCGAACGGCTCCTTTCTTCGATTGTTAGGCCATCGCTTTGGCTTTTCATTTTTGCCTCAGGACTGCAAAACCTACTTGGGATTTCAATCATCGAGCCCTACGACACCTATACACCTTACCAAGAATACATCCTGCCCGGGTTAACTGGCATAATCGTGCTGTTTCAATGCATGCAATCGGCATTGTCTCTGGTTTATGATCGAGAAGCAGGTGTCATGCGGGTTATGCTTGTCTCGCCGCTTCCGCGCCATTTCCTTCTCTTTGCACGAATTTTAGGGGCCACGTTCCTTGCAACACTCCAGATTTATGTCTTTCTCGGATTGGCCGCGGCTTTTGGCTATTACATGACGTTGTCGGGGATGGTCTTCATTATTCCGGCAATCTTCATGGCGGGCATCATGTTGGGATCCATTGGTCTGTTAATCACCGTTTACACAAGACAGATCGAGAATTTTGCGGGAATGATGAACTTTGTGATCTTCCCGATGTTTTTTATGTCCTCAGCTCTTTATCCGTTATGGAGGCTTCGAGAATCGGGCGCCGACATTCTTTATTGGCTAGCGCTGTTTAACCCTTTTACCCACGCGGTGGAATTGATTCGGTTTGCCGCATACGGTCAATTCAACTCCTTGTCCTTTTCAGTGGTCGCCATCTGCGCACTCGTGGCGTTTGTTCTTGCCGCACGAGGCTACAACCCAAATACCGGAACGATAGCGCGTATCAAACGCTAAGTTCATGCGATCAGACCGATTACACGTTTTGTTTTGTTCGAACGTTTTTGATGCACGTTAGCTGACCGCCACCAGCGCTTCGCCGCGCGCAACCGCATCTAAGTCGGACAGGGTGAGGCTGGAGCCGTCAAGGGTGATCGTCATCCACTTTCTTTCCGTCCTGACAGAAACTCACGAGAGACTTGCTATTTAGAATTTCATCGACCATCCTTCAACGGCAAGCCGGCCTGTTCGAGCCGGGCATGAAGTCTGGGAGGAAAATCATGAAATTCAGAACGTTGATTTCGGGTGCCGCAATCGCCGCGCTCACCGCCGGGGCCGCCGTGGCACAGGATGTCACGCTCCGGCTGTCGCACTGGGTGCCGCCGACGCATCCGATCCAAACCCTGGGGATCGAGCCTTGGGTGCAATCGCTGACCGAGGCTTCGGGTGGCCGTATCGCCGTGACGATCTTTCCGGCACAGCAGTTGGGTGCCGCACCGGACCACTACGATATGGCGCGCGACGGCATTGCCGACATCACCTACACCAACCCCGGCTATCAGGCGGGGCGCTTCCCGATCTACAGCCTGATCGAGATACCGTTCCACGCCAACAACGCCACCCGCGGCGCGCAGGCGCTACACGAATGGTACGCCCCAATCGCCGAGACCGAGATGAAGGACGTCAAATTCTGCGTTGCCAACCCGCATGATCCAGGCACCTTCCACTCGAAAGCACCGCTCAAGGTGCCAGGTGACGTGGACGGTCTGAACGTCCGCCCCGCCCATGCGACGATGGCGCGTTTCGTCAGCTCGCTTGGCGGTGGCTCGGTTCAGGTGCCTGCATCGGAAGCCCGCGAGGCCATCGCAAACGGTACCGCCGATGCGATCACCTTTCCTTGGAACTCGATCTACATCTTTGGGATCGACAGCGAGACAAAATATCACCTCGACATGCCGTTCTACATCTCGGCGCAGCTTCTGCTGATCAACCTGGACACATATAACGGGATGCCCGACGATCTGAGGGCCATCCTTGATGACCATTGCACGCCGGAATGGTCTCGCCGGTTCTCTGAAGGCTGGGCAGCGAACGAAGCCTCGGGTCGGCAGAAGATGATCGATTCCGGTGAGCACACGCTTTATGTGCCGACCGAGGACGAGGTCCAGATGTGGCGTGATGCAGCCACGCCGCTCATCGACCAATGGAAGGAAGAGGTCGGCGCGGACGCCCAAGCGATCTACGACAGCTATGTCGAGGCGCTTGAGCGCCACGACGCTCGCTTCTGAGTTCAAGAGGCGGGCAGCCGGATGGCCGCCCGCCGCTTAGACGCATGCAGCGACTTCAATCGATACTTGAACTGATCTCGCACGGGATCGAGATCGTGGCCGGAATCATCATGGGCCTCGTCACGGTTCTTGTCGTGGCGTCCGCAACCGGGCGCTATCTCTTTGCGTATCCTTTGCCGGACGCCTTCGACATGTCGCGCCTCCTGCTGGGGGCGGCGATCATGTGGGGCTTTGCCAGCGTCGGTTACCGTGGGTCGCATATCAAGGTCGATATCCTGGCCGAGCGTTTGCCAGCCGGTCTCCGCAGGTGGGTGGACGCCTTCGCCTGGACCGTATTGCTGATCTTCACCATTCTTCTGGCATGGAAGATGTTTGGGCGCGTCTCCAGTGCCGCTGTCAGCAACGAATCCACGATGGACCTGCGCCTGCGCGCCTGGCCGATGATGGGCCTGATCTGGCTGGGTGTCGTGTTCAGCCTGCCCGCCATTCTGGCACGCCTGATCCTGATCGTAACCGGGCAAGGTACGCTCGACCATTACGAAAGTATTGATGTGAAAGACGAAGCATGAGTGGCGACCTTATCGCAATCTCGGGGTTTGCTGCTCTCTTTGCAATGATGATCCTTCGCGTCCCGATCGGCATCGCCATGGGGCTTGTCGGCGTTGGCGGGTTTGCCGCCGTCGTTGGCTGGAAACCCGCGCTCAACCTTCTTGCTCAATCTCCGATCCGCACCGTAACCGACTTCAACCTCACGCTCATTCCGTTCTTCGTCCTGATGGGCGTTTTGGCCACCAACTCCGGGATGTCCCGCGAACTCTTCCGTACGGGCCGACACTGGTTTGGGTTCATGCGCGGCGGCATGGCCATTTCGACCGTCGGGGCCTGCGCGGGCTTTGCCGCAATCTGTGGCTCTTCGGTTGCAACCGCTGCGACCATGACCAAGATCGCGCTGCCCGAGATGAAGCAGGCGGGCTACCCTGACGAGGTCTCCACCGGCGTTATCGCCGCCGGCGGCACTCTCGGCATCCTGATTCCTCCCTCTGTGGTATTGGCGGTCTATGGCTACATCACCGAACAGGACGTGGGCGTCCTCTTCATCGCTGGAATCGTGCCGGGCCTCCTCGCGATCCTGATGTACATGCTCTCGGTGCGCTTTGCCTATGGTCGCCGACTGCCGGCAGGCGAGCCTTTCCGGCTGGGCGAGGCGATCCGCTCGCTCTCGGGCGTCTGGGCTGTCATGCTGCTCTTCATTCTGATCATTGGATCGATCTATTTCGGCTTCACCACCGCGACCGAGGCCGCTGCGGTCGGCTCCTTCCTGACTGCGCTGATCGGCATACTGCGCGGAAAGCTATCGGCGCGTTTGTTGCTCGACAGCCTTGTCGAGGCTCTCCGCACGTCGGTCGCAATCTATACGATCCTGATCGGCGCGATCATTTTTGGCTATTTCCTTGCCATCACGCAAAGCCCGCAAAAGATCACTGCCTGGCTCGTGGCGCTCGACCTTGGCGCTTACGGCACACTTGCGCTGATCCTGCTGTTCTTCGTGCTGATGGGCTGCATTCTGGATGCGATGGCGATGATCATCTTGCTGGTGCCCATCGTCTTTCCCATTGTCACGCAATTGGGTTTCGATCCGATCTGGTTCGGGGTCATCATCGTGATGACCGTGGAACTTGGTCTCATCACGCCGCCTGTGGGTATGAATGTCTTCGTCATCAATTCAATTGCGCGGGACATCTCACTGACGAAGATATTCAAGGGCGTGCTGCCCTTTGTTGGTGCTGACATCCTGCGTCTGGTCCTGCTGGTGGCCTTCCCGGCGCTGGTCCTCTGGCTGCCGCAGACGATGCAGTGAGGCGATTTCCGACCATCTATTCCACGTTGATGCGTGAGAACGCCAAAGCGTTTCTCTACGGCATGGGAATGAGTGATGACGACATCGCGAAACCCCAGATCGCCATCGCCCATACCGGCGGTGGAATGAGCCCCTGCAACATGAACCTTGGCGCGCAGGCCGGCGACGCGGCCGAGGGCGTGCGGGCAGCGGGCGGTTACCCGCACGAAACGCCCGTGGTCTCGGTCTCCGACGGGCTGACAATGGCCCATCCGGGGATGCGCTTCTCGCTGATCTCACGAGAGCTAATTGCCGACAGTGTCGAGGCCACGATGCGCGCGCATTGCTGGGACGGGCTGATCTCGATCGGCGGCTGCGACAAGAACCTGCCGGGTCTGATGATGGGCCTGGTCCGCGTGAATGCTCCGGGCGCGTTCTTGCACGGCGGCGCGACGCGGCCAGGCCAAGTCCGCGGACGCGAAGTCTCTGCGCTTGACGCATTTGAGACCGTCGGGCGGATGATCGCGGGCGAAGCGGACCGGGCAGAGCTGGAGGAGTATCAGCGCCACGCGATCCCCGGTCCAGGGGCCTGCGCAGGCCAGTTTACCGCGAACACGATGGGTATGGTCTCTGAGGCACTGGGCCTTTCGCCGGTCGGCGTGTCAATGGTGCCAGCGACAGATCCCGCCCGGTTGCAGATCATGCACGATGCCGCGCGCCATGTGGTGGCGGCCATCGAGGGCAACGGGCCTCTGCCCCGCGACATCGTCACCCGCACCGCGATCGAAAACGCCTGCGCCATCGTTGCGGCGACAGGCGGATCGACCAATGCCGCGCTGCATATTCCAGCCATCGCCCACGAGGCCGGGATCGATTTCGGGATCGAAGACGCAGCCCGCGTCTTCCAGCGCACCCCGCTGATTGGCAACCTCAGCCCCGGCGGCGCGTATCTTGCCACCCATGTCAACGCCATAGGTGGCACGCCTGTGATCCTCAAGGAACTGATCGCAGGCGGATATGTCGATGGCACCACCCTCACAATGACCGGCAAGACGCTGGCCGAGGCTGTCGCCGACGCAGCTCCACCGGACGGTGAGGTGATCCGGCCCCTTTCCAACCCCATCGCACCAACCGGCGGCGTCGTTGTCCTGACCGGCAATCTCTGCCCCAAAGGTGCCCTTTTGAAAGTCGCGGGCCTCCCGTCTCTCACCTTCTGCGGCCCGGCCCGCGTCTTCGACGGCGAGGCAACGGCACAACATGCCGTGGAAACCCGCACCTACGCAGAAGGCGACGTGTTGGTCGTCCGCGGCGAAGGCCCGAAAGGCGCACCCGGAATGAAGGAGATGCTGGGCATCACAGCGCTGCTTTATGGCCAGGGGATGGGGGCTAAAACCGCGCTTCTAACCGATGGCCGGTTCTCAGGGGCTTCGCGCGGCATGTGCATCGGATATGCCGCGCCCGAGGCCGCAATCGGCGGGCCGATCTCGCTGGTCGAGGATGGCGACATCATCGCCATCGACGCCCGTCCCGAAGTGGCCAGCATCACGCTCGAGGTCGACGACGCCACGCTTGCGCGCCGCCGCGCGGCGCATGGCACACCCACCATGCCCCGCCACGGCGGGCTTTTGGAAAAATACGCGGCTACGGTACAGGGGGCCGAGCGCGGGGCGGTCACACATTCCGGGGCCGTGGACACAAGTGGAGATTTAGACTGATGGAACCCAACCCCTACGATCCGTGGAAGCGCGATGATCTGACCGAGAACGAAAAGACCGTGCTGAGGTTCATGGACGAGATCATGCACGGCGATAACCTCGCGCTTCTCGATGAACTGGTGTCAGAGGACTACATCCAGCACACACCTGGCATCGGTCAGGGCCGTGAAGGCGTGCGCAAGTACATCCAGGAAGTCGGCCACCGCCGTCCGGGCCGGCATGACTGGCGCCCAGTCCAGATCTTTTCGCAGGGCGATATGGTGATCCTGCACAAGATAAGTGGAACGCATGTTTTCGCCGACTTCGTTCGGTTCAATCAGAACGGCCAGATGGCCGAACACTGGGATGTGGTTCAGCCGCATCCCGAGCAGGGCTATGACCCGATGCGGCCCTCGACTGAGAACCTCGACCGGTTCAAAAAACTCTTCGACCTCGACT
>CAYVRN010000046.1:0-24452 GCA_964453855.1 uncultured Rhodobacterales bacterium | reverse complement strand
AAAGCCTGTCCCTCAACCAACACGAGTTGATGCGTGCACATTTCCGTCGAGTTTTAGCTTTTTCTTCCCGAAAGCAAATATACCCTTTATCGCTTTGAATTTACCCAAGACGACTCCGGCGCCTTGCTCCATGATGACGCCAGTTTTATCACCATTTTGAATAGCGTTGGCGGTATTTCCGATGGTTCCAAAGAGCCAATTCAAAGCCTTGGCAGCATGAGTCGGATATTCTGCGCTATTCCCGCTAGGATCCATGTCATTAACCGGTTCATTTCCGGAATACGAGTGCCTATTCGTTCCCACGCCTTGGTTTGTCACCTCGAACCAATCCGGCTGCAGGAACAGTCCGAGTTTTGGGTCGTTGTAGTGGGCGTTGAGGTACAGCAGCTCGGCTTCAAGGCCGAAGCGTTCATAGATGATACTATAGTTCCCTGCTGTTCTTTGAGATAGCTTTCGATTTTAAACGTCGAATGTTCACAACTGTGAACTCTCTGCGAGCAGTGGTTAATTTTCTTCAATCAGTCCAAACGACTCCCGCCGGAAACTGCCCAAGAGTACGAAAGTTCACAGCTGTGAACTCTCACCATCAAAGTTAGGGACAGCTAAACTAGTGCCTGATTAGTCACTTTATAGTTGGAGTGAGCGCAGATAAAATTCCCCGAGATTCCACATTTATGCCGGTGTTAGATTATGGGTCAAAAAAACACAGCCTGAGGTCGAGATGATAGGGCAGGGGGCGGGGGTTTTGTTTGAATGCTGCCGATGGGATTTTTGCCACGCTGGAAATTTGAGGTAAGACAAAGGCAGTTCCGCTAGCAAAATATGATGTCGTAAAATTAGTGTTTTTTATTTGTGTTGCGTAAAAGTTTAGGGTCTCAGATGATACCCGTGCCAAGAATGAGCACACAGAGAGAGAGTATTTCGGCGCGATCGTTTTGGGGTCTTCGTGAATTTGGCATCGCAGTCATTCCGGCAAGTTCCTGAATTTGTTACTATATATTATATAAGTCCCACTTGGACGTCCTGCCTAGTGTGCAAAATGTATGAATATTGCGCATAACGTTGCGTATGTGCTATGTATTTATATGCTATACAAACCTCCACATCTGCTCGAGAACTCTATATATGCGATGTTTTAATATCACTAACCCCACATCTGCTGCTTTGCAGGGAGTTTTGACACCTTTGAAGTGGATGAGTTGATGGTGATATTGTGAGCAGACGGTTTAATGACTGGGAAGATCCTTTCTCAGAGGACACTGATCCTGACGAGGAGGACTTGTGGTTCCTACCCGGTCCGGATGAAGAAGATGATGAGGACGCGCCGCCCGGATTTGCGCCGTTGCCTCGGGCGAGCCGACAGTCACTGTTTGATCCCGTAGAGTGGCGGGTTGCGCAAAATGCATTGAGCACTGAATTGTCACGACTTTGCCAAGTCTTCGGAGAGCTGGATCTGCGATTGCGCGAGGCGGGGCAGGGGCAGCGGCAACGGATTGCTTTGCGCGAAGCTACGGATCTTTCATGGTGGACGGGCGATCGGCTTGGCGCCGAAAAGCTGGGATTGTGGGTGGCATTACGAGTTGGTTCGACCGAGGACACAGAACAGGCATTGGCCCGATCCGGCTGGGCGGTGCGGCGGCTGACATCGGGACCGTTTCCCGGCGACGGTCTGGCCGCCTTTCTTGAGCGGGGAGAAGAGAATGACCCGCTAGACCTGTCGACGACCACGGATTTGAGCGAGGTCATGGCCAGCGTCGAAACCTTGCATCCGGTGGTGCAGTCCTTGGTAGCGTTCTCTGCATGGCGCATTTTGGGTGTGGAGCAGTCGCGCGATACCGAAGCTGCGGTTTTGGCCGCACGTCATGCCGCGACGATGTCGCGGCTTCCGGGGCAGGGAGCGCTGTTCCTTCCCTTGGCCACAACAGGTCCGAATGCGTTTCGGGGGCAGGGGACAGTTGAGGACAAACTGGCGGCATGGATCCGTGGCGCCGAGCAAGCCTGTCTAGCGGCGCTGTTGCAGTTGGAACGGCTAACTGCCTGGCGCCGCGCGGCCAGCGAGGCGGTCGCTGACCTGTCGGGGCGTACGCCCGAGTTGCTGTTGGACGCACTTGAGGCTTGGCCACTGCTATCAGCGCCCTTGGCCGAGAAAGAGACAGGCGTATCGCGGGCCGCGGTTCAGCGGAATTTTGATCGATTGATGGATCGCGGGCTGGTGCGCGAGGTTACGGGGCAGGGAAGGTATCGGGTTTGGAGTGCGGGTGGCTGAGTAGTGCAGACGTTGCTGACTTCCGCGATTGCAGCCAATTGTGAGTTATCACCAAACTGTAACAATTCACCCGATTTCAAAGATTTTGCAGTTTATTTGAGAATTGTTGCCTTGGACCACAATGCCTGATGACGCCGATGTATGAAAAATCCCTTAAGGAAAACAAGTTCTTAGATTTAGTGTAGTCAAAATAAAGTGATATGGAATTTGGAGTCGGAATTAGAGCTAACTAATTGATTTAATTTATGTTTAGTTGGCGCAATTTCGTGCTACGCCACGGCCGCTGAACGACGAGGTTGAACATGCTATCGAAATATGAAGCTCGCCTTTGGATATTGCACGATTGCCATTGAGACGACGAATACCTTGGTCGGGGATTTCCAACCCATTATCCGCAATTGCTTCAGAGCTTCGGCTCACCGTCAAGGATGACCGACCCTTTTTCTATGAGGCCCGATCCTAGGACAGGTGTGCAGTTGCTTCGATTTCAACGACTGCTTGATCTTCGATAAGGTCCGCGACCACGAGCATCGACATGGCTGGAAAATGCTTGCCAAATACCTCGCGATAGGCTGCCCCGACCTCTGCCTGATGGGCAAGGTAGTCCTTTTTGTCAGTCACAAACCAAGTCAATCGCGTAACGTCTGAAACCTGCCCTCCGGCGGTTTCTACAATCGCAGCAATATTCAGCAGTGCTTGCCGCATTTGTCCGACGAAATCATCGGATACAAACTTTTTGTTTTCGTCCCAGCCGATCTGACCACCTATGTGAAGTGTGC
This sequence comes from uncultured Rhodobacterales bacterium, assembly GCA_964453855.1. GTDB lineage: Bacteria > Pseudomonadota > Alphaproteobacteria > Rhodobacterales > Rhodobacteraceae > JASMHC01. The sequence goes on along the minus strand of CAYVRN010000046.1, from coordinate 21,407 downwards.
CATCTTTGGTCAGTATTCCGTTGGCATACCCTTTGGCGGGTAGCCATCCTTGGGGGTGAATTGTCTGGTGGGTCATGATCCGCCCTCTGTCAGTTTTATCTTGATGTGTTCTGGCCATGCAGCTGGTTTGCCGTGCTCATTTACATGAACCAATGTGGCCTCGGTTTCGAACCGAATGTCCTGATTGCAGCTGGCCTTGATGTGATATCCCAAAGACGAGCGGCCAATCCGCGTTGTCGTAAACACCAATTTCAATCGGTCCCCGTGTCGACTGGGCGCAATAAATCGAGTTGATATCTCGGCCGTTGGCATTCCCGCCTTTAGAAGCAATTCTTCAAAAGGCCACCCTAGATATTCGTCGAAAAATTGCTCGACACAGTCATTAATCATTTCAAAATAGCGCGGGAAGAACACTATGCCCGCCGGATCGCAGTGCCGAAACAGAACTTTTTGGTTGCTGATGAACTCGACTGCCATAACTTAGGTAACCCGTGACCGCGTTTGGTATTTGGGATCTTTCCAGGCTTCAGTTTCAAGAACGTTCTGTAGGATTTCAGCAGCGGCGATCACGTCGCTTTCATCAATGTAAAGCGGCGTGAACCCAAAGCGCATGATGTCAGGCGCGCGGAAGTCGCCGATTACTCCACGATCGATCAGAGCCTGTATTACGGGGTATCCGTGTTCAAAGGCAAAAGAGACCTGACTACCCCGGTCAGCTGCGTCACGGGGAGAGGCCAATGTTAGAGATGGGCATCGCTTCTCAACCTCGTTGATGAACAAATCGCAAAGTCTCATCGAGGCTGTGCGCAATTCGCCCATATCGACTCCGTCCCAAACTTTTAACGCTTCTTGCAGCACGGATAATTGCAGGATCGGCGGCGTGCCCACCCGCAGGCGCTCGGTTGACATGGCGGGGCGATAGTCCAACTCCATCGCAAAGGGGGCATCGTGGCCAAGCCATCCCGACAGGGCAGGGTCGATGCCTTCTATGATGTCTGGCCGGGCATAAATGAATGCAGGCGCACCCGGTCCGCCGTTCAGGTATTTATATGTGCAACCCACTGCAAATTCGGCGTTTGATCCAAGCAGGTCCAGTTCCAAGGCGCCTGCTGAATGGGCAAGATCCCAGACCACAACCGCCCCTGCGGCGTGGGCGGCTTCAGTGACTGCTTTCATGTCGTGCATCCGCCCCGAGCGGTAATCGACGTGGGTCAACATAACAACGGCGACCTCATCGTTGATATGAGCCGTCACATCTTCGGGCGCGGGGGTACGCAATTCGTATCCTTTGTCTTTGGTCCCGATCAGACCCTGCGCCATATAAAGATCGGTTGGGAAGTTGCCCGCATCGGAAAGAATAATGCGCCGCTCCGGTCGCATTTTTAATGCGGCGTCCAGCGCCTGATAAACCTTGATCGACAATGTGTCGCCCGTCGCGACCGACCCTGCCGGCGCACCGATCAGACCTGCAATCCGATCGCCAACAACGCGCGGCAGGTCCATCCATCCGGCGTTATTCCAAGCGCGGATCAGTTGTTGTCCCCACTCGTCGGAAATAACCTTTCCAGCCCGCTCAACAGCGCCTTTTGGTAAAACCCCAAGCGAGTTGCCATCAAGGTAGATCACACCTTGGGGGATTTCGAACAGGTCTTTTCTTGGCAGGGTAACGCCCATTTTATAGCTCTCCTCGGACATTCCAGAGTTCTGGAAACAACTCTACACTTAACATGCGCCGCAGGTATTGCACGCCAGATGTCCCGCCGGTGCCCCGTTTGAAACCGATGACGCGTTCCACCGTTGTGACGTGATTAAAACGCCAGCGGCGGAAGTAGTCTTCAAGATCGACAAGTTTTTCGCCTAACTCATAAAGTGTCCAGTATCGGTCAACGTCACGATAGACTGTTTCCCAAGCCGATTGGATTTCAGGGCGGGCAATGTGAGGACCATCCAGACTTGGTACGGGCATTCTCTCTCGGTCACCGTAAACCTGCTCAAAAAGTAAGCCCACGACTTCATCATAAAAACTGGGACGGGTTAGTTCGGACGCAAGCCAGTCATGAACACCATCAACATGGGCATGTGGGCGCAGCATGTTGGGATTGCGGTTTCCCAGCACAAATTCGATCATGCGGTATTGATATGATTGGAACCCCGACGAGTTTCCAAGCGTTTCACGAAACCGCGTGTAATCCGCCGGTGTCATTGTGCGCAGAACATCCCACGCGTTGTTGAGCTGCTCAAAAATCCGGCTTACACGCGCAAGCATTTTGAACATTGAAGCCATTTCGCCAGCCAATAAAGCCTCACGAGCCGCGGAAAGTTCATGGATGGCCAGCTTCATCCACAATTCGCTGGTCTGGTGCTGAATGATGAACAGCATCTCGTCGTGAGCCGCGCTAAGGGGCGATTGCAAAGAAAGGATGTTGTCTATTTTCAGATAGTCACCATAGGACATGGCGCCGTCAAAACTCATACGGGCACCGTCGGTTTCAGGATTGTATGGTGTACTTGTCATTCGGGGTCTCGCAACTTGAAACGTTGGATTTTCCCGGTCGCGGTTTTGGGAAGTGTTTTGGCAAAAACAATCGACCGAGGGTATTTGTTGATGTTGTGGTATTCTCCCAATTTTTCATGGGCTCAGCCGTAGTCTTCACGAAGCTGTTTTCAGGGCATTGCCAACTTGATCTTATGAAAATGAAAGCACCCGCGAGTGCCCCCGTTGCGCCTGTGATGATGATGCCTCCCGCCGCTTAGGCGAAAAACAACAGCAAAAGATCACTGGCTTGCATTGGTCTGCGTTAGGAATTCAGCTAAAAGGCGTGCGACCTTCTCGGGTTGTTCGACAGGGGCGAAATGCCCGGCATCAGCGATGATCTCAAGTCGGGCATTTGGCAAAAGACGCAGCATATCCTCGTGCTGGGCAATTGGGCTCCACTGATCCTGTTCACCTACCATCAACATGACCGGACAAGAGATCGAAGCCAAATAAGCGCTGGCATCCACTCGATTCACAAGCGCTGTGATCTGGCGCTGATGTAGGTCTGGGTCTTTTGCTAGAACCATGTCCGTGAGTGATTGCATCAGCGTTTGATTTTCGCGGTTGGGTGCGTGCACCATGCCGGGAAGCCAGCGTTCGGCAAGGGCCTTCATGCCGTTAGCATGGGCAAATTCTACGATCTCGTCCCTCTTGGCTTTTTCGCCCGCTTTCAGGGGGTGAATCCCCGTATCCAAAAGTGCCAAACGAGTGATCCGCTCGGGCGCCAAGCGAGCCATTTCCATCGCCACCCGTGCACCCATAGAGTGCCCGGCTACGATCAGTTCCCCAGGGTGATCCCTCAATAGGTCCTCGGCCATCTGGGTCAGGCTGTCTTGCGAGGACAAGTCCGCAACGCTAACGGCACCCCTCAACTTTGTCAGCAGCGGCTTCCACACGGTTTCGTCACACAACAGTCCCGGTATCAGAACAATCGTCGCCATGTCAGTTGATCATCGCGTTGGGCAGAACCAGAACAATCTGAGGGAAGGCGATAAGGATGCCCACCGTCACAATCATCATCAGCCAAAAGGGAAGGACGCCACGGAAAATATCCCCTAACGCCACTTTCGGCGCGACCGATTTCACGATGAATACATTGATGCCGACCGGCGGCGAAATCAAGCCCATCTCGAGGGTCAGAACGGTCAGAACGCCAAACCAGATCGGATCAATGCCCATCTCCAGAACGATCGGGAAAAAGATCGGCAGGGTCAGCACCAGCATCGCGAAGCCCTCAAGGAAACAGCCCAGAACAAGGTAGATCGCTAGGATCAGGATCAGTGTTCCGGTGACGCCCAGACCGAGCGAGGTCAGAACCTCTCCGACAGCCGAGGGGATATGGCTGAGGGCAAGGAACGGGTTGATCATATGAGCTGCGATCAGGATCAGCATGACGGTTGCCGTTGTCACCACCGCGTCTTTCGATGCCGTCCAGAGCGAACGGATACCAAGCGAGCCGTTCAAAAATCCGATCAGGATGACGACGCCTGCACCAACAGCAGCCGCTTCGACCGGAGAGAATAGCCCGCCGTAGATGCCGCCGATTGTCAAAAGGATCACACCAATGATCGGACCCGCACCAAGAAGGGCTTTGGCCTTTTCACGCATGGTCGTCGCAGGTCCGGCAGGGCCGTATTCCGGCTTGAACCATGTGATGACGGTCACTGCCAGCACAAAGAGCAGCAGCAGAAGAATGCCGGGCAAAACACCAGCTAGGAACAAGCGCCCGATGCTCTGTTCGGTCAGGATTGCGTAGATCACAAATCCGGTTGAAGGTGGGATCAGAATACCCAAAGTACCTCCGGCAGCGACCACGCCGGTCGACAGGCGGCTATTGTAGCCGAAACGATCCATCTGCCCCAATGCAACCTTGCCCATTGTCAGAGCCGAAGCAACGGATGAACCGGACAGCGCGGCGAAGCCTCCGCAGCCGATAACCGTGGCCGAAGCCAATCCTCCGCGAAGCTGGCCAATAACTGCATAGGCAGCATCATATAGCCGACGGCTCATGCCTGTGACCGAGGCGACGTTGCCCATCAGAATGAATAACGGAACCACAACAAGCTCCGGTGAGGATGCCAAAGTGAATGTCTCGGACGCCAGAAGGCTCATCGCTGAATTTGTGCCGTCCAGAACGACGATCCCGATAAAGCCAACGACGAACATGGCAAAAGCCACGGGGATACGAAGGGCAAGTAAAACAAAAAGGGCGAGAATTCCCAAAAACCCGATTGTGGAAGAGGTCACGTTTGGGTCTCCTTGCGGATATCCTTGCCGGAGAAGGTCAGCTCGATGGCGCGAAGGGCCATGCCGATTGCGGTCATAACCGCGAAAAGGCAGAGGGCGTATTGGAACCAGACTTTCGGCAACCGTAGAAGATTGGTCGAGAGGTTCAACATCTTGGAAATCTGTGCGCTGTCGTAAACAGCATAAGCGATATAGGCAAAGATCAAAGCGCCGATCGCGGCGGCAGCAATGTCGATAATACGGTTCATCAGCGGCGGATAGTATCGCTCGAAAAGGTCAACGGCGATGTGCCCGCCTTTGCGGTCACATAGGGCCATCGCCCCGAATACCAGTATCACCATGGTCATGGTGATCAGATCCTGCGAGCCATAAAGAGGCTTGCCCAAGGCGCGACCTATCACATCAACCAAAATGATAGCGACCTCGGCCAGAAGACCGAGGGCGCCTATTGTTGCGGACAGGCTGATCAGCCCGTCCGCGATCTTGCGAGTGGTGGAAAGCAAGATCAGTTGCCCCGCATTGCGGCCAAAGCGGCTTCACCGCCAACGCTTGCAACATAGCTGTCGACAACACCTGCGACCGCAGCCTGGAAGGCGGCAGCTTCGTCGGCTGTCAGATCGACCACAGTGTTGTTTGCATCTGCACGGGCCGCAGCCAGTGCTGCATCAGCCGTTGCTAGCCAGGCATCTTCAGCACTTTTTGACAGACCTTCTCCGCTTGCCGCGTCGATGGCTGCTTTTTCAGCGTCAGAAAGACCATTGTACACGTTTTGGTTCATCACCGTGTAGAAAGTGATGCGGCCCAGTGGTGCGCCAACGGTGATTGCATCCGCAACTTCGTCAAGCTTGAAGTCGGTCAAAGTCGAGTGGCCGGTGATCACACCGTCAATCAGACCAGTCTGCAGTGCGTTGTACACCTGACTAATCGGCATCTGAACCGGTGTGGCGCCCATTGCAGTGGCTACTTCGGCAGCGGTTGCACCGGCAACGCGCACTTTCAGTCCGGCCATGTCCGCCGGAGTGCGGATAACCTTGTCTTTCATGATGAAGACGTTAGGTTCCGAGGTCCAGATTGCGAGTGTTTTGACGCCCGGGAATTCGCCGGAAATTTCATCCCATGCGCCCCAGAGCGCCTGATAACCTGCTGTATCTTCCGAGATGGCGCCCGGCAGTTCTGCGATCATGGTTTTGCCAAACTGCGACGAGGTATAGCCAGGCAGACCCCAAGCGATGTCAGCCGCGCCTTGCAGAACGCGGACATATTGTTCAACCGGCCCAGCACCTAGTTCGCCGCCGTGATAGCCGCGAACAGTGACCGAGCCACCTGTTGCCGACGAAACATCAGCGTTCAGTTTTTCAATGACCGACGCGTTGATTGTGTGGAACGGGGGTGTGAAGTTAGCGAATTTCAGTTCGGTTGCGCTGGCCGCAGTGGCCGCCATCCCGACGGCGGTCGCAGCCGCCAGAAGTACGTTTTGCAGTTTCATGATAATCCTCCCAGATTTATCTTCGGCCGATAGGGACCGCCCGAAGTGATGGTTTAATGTTATGCTGCGCAACGAAATCGACAAATCGAATATCGTCCCGCAGCCATAAGCAAAAGCTAGTGTTTAGCTTTTGGTGCGCCAGCTATCAGCGTAGTTTTCGCGCGCTTCTTTCGCGTAAGGCGTCGGTGCGATACGGACGCGAATGTCAGCCTGTTTGTGCTCCTCGGTCGAGGTTTTGCCAGTTGTATCAGGCTCACCCCACTTGAGGGTCAGAACGTCGCCAACCTGAACATCGGTGCTCACAACGCCCAGCGACAGCATGCAGCGCTCGTTGAAGCTGTAGCCGTTGAACATCGACATGCCGACCATATCACCGCCGTCGTTGACGATCATGTCAGCCGATGACGATGCATAGTTCGGCTGCGGGAAGTCGATCCACTTGTAGGGAATGCCTTCTTCGAAGGACGATGCGATGACTTTCAGTACGTCCTCACGGTTCCATTCGAAGGTGACTTTCTTGCGCTTCGGACCTTCGGCCTTGATTTTCTCAAGTGCCGCTTTGCCGATGAAGTCGTCTTTCTTCCAGCCGATGTAGAAGTCGTAACCCAATTCGAACGGGTTGACGTAGTAGTCTTCGATGTTGTCCGAAACGAAGGACCCACCTATTGCGCCCGCTGCTTCGTACATGTCTGCACCCAGCCAGTCGCGGTAGTCGGCCAGCATTCCTTCGCCGGTGTAGATGCCCGGCAGAGGCGATGGGATCCAGCCTGATTCCAGGGTGTTGGTCGAGTATGCGCGGCTACCACACTGAACGAGGTTCACGCCCGCGTCTTTCGCGGCCTGCATAACCGTCGAGTGGATGTAGTCTTTGTCTTTGTACGGACCCCAGATTTCCAGACCCGGTGCACCCGACATGCCGTGGCGAAGAGCCTGAACCTTTTTTGAGCCAACATTGATCCAGTCAACGTGGAAGAATTTGATGTCAGGGATCGGACCGCCGTTCATTTTCTCGAAGATCGCTCCAGCATCAGGACCCTGAATCTGGAAACGGTAGTGTTCACGCAGCACGCGTTCGCCTTCAGGGCGCGATGGAGAGCGTGGGTCATACCGAAGACGGACGTTCCACTTGCCATATGAAGCTGCAAACATCAGCCAGTTCGATGTTGGTGCGCGGCCAACTAGAACGTATTTGTCTTCGCGCTCACGGAAAATGATGTGGTCACCGATCACATGGCCGTTGGGCGTAACCGGCACATAGTGCTTGGCGCGGTTCAGGCCGAAGTTCGCGAAATTGTTGATGCCGTGGTAGGCAAGGAACTCGGTCGCTTGTGGACCTTCAACAATCACTTCATCCATATGGTGGGATTGATCAAACAACACAGCGGTTTTGCGCCATGCCTCCTGTTCGACACGCCAGTTCGAGAATTCAGGCGTAACAACAGGATAAACGTACATCCCGATCTTTGAGTTACGCAGCATTTCCACTGGGTTGGCGTGCTGCTTCATGACTTCTGACAGACTAGACATTTGGGGTTCCTCCTAGGGGTGTTTTGATTAAGTGGCGACAAGTGCCAAGCCGGGCACTTTGCTGATGAGGTTTGGTTTTGATTGGAGAACGAATTCGAGGTTCCGACGCGCCAGCCGCGCATGTTCGCGCGACAGGGCCTCGGCTCTGGAACCTTCGCGTCTCTCAATAGCGTTTAGTATAGAGCGGTGCTGAGACTGTGCGATGATCAGAGAAGCCTGAAAATCGGGAATAAGCTCTTGCCCTTTGAGGAACGCACTCGGAGAGGCCAGAAGCAGGTTTGAAGCGCGCTCGACTTCATTCGCGATTACGCTGCTGCTCGAAAGCTTGCCAACCAGATTGTGGAACCGCTCGTTGAAGTGGACGTACTTGTTGAAGTCGATGCTATTGGGGTCGGAAACGGCCACATCCAGATGAGCAAGGACGTCCCTGCATTCGCTAAGCAACTCTTCAGTCACTCCACGTTCAGCAGCCAATCGTGCAGCGGTTCCTTCGATGACACCGCGTATTTCAATGGCGTCGATAATATCGCCCATCGAAAAGCCCACTACACGACAGCCGCCAGTGTCGATACGCGCCAATAGACCCTCGTCGACCAGTCTGGCCATGGCTTGCCGCAATGGAGTGCGAGAAACGCCAAGTCGCTCAGACAAGGTGACTTCTGGCAATCGAGACATTGCGGGGAAGTCGCCGTTTAATAACAGCGAGCGTAGGCCCATGAGGGCCTTGTCAAACTGAGATATACGTTTGTCGCTGGTCACTTGATCGCTCGATGAAGGAATGTGATTGTCTCTTTCAAGCCGCACGCTAGAGTGTATACAAAAATTTGTCAAAACTTAACTTATCGGACTAAGACTGACTCATGCATCGCTCTTTTGTATACAATTAGAGTCTACTGCGATCACAAGTCTCGAAACGAAGCCCAGTCCTTCAATCAGAACATCGGAGGGAAGTGTCGCCCACCCCGTTCCAGTGTTATCCATCTGGTTTTGCTAAAGGTTTCGATCGACCAACGCCCGCCGTTGCGCCCTAGTCCTGGCGACTTAGCCCCGCCAAACGGCACATGCGGCTCGTCGTTAACAGTGCAGCAATTGACGTGACACATGCCAGTTTCCAAGCGCCGCGCAACGTTTAGGACACGTTCTATGTTTTGCGATAAAACCGAAGCAGACAATCGGTATTCGGTGTCATTGCCGATCGCGATGGCCTCATTATCAGTTTGGAACAGAATCACGAGGGCCACAGGGCCAAAGGTCTCTTCCTGAATCAACAGCATGTCGGGTGACGTGTTTGTCACGATTGATGGTTCGACATAGGCACCATTCGCGCCACCACCAAGTTCGATCTTGGCGCCCTTGGCCACAGCGTCGTGGATATGAACTTTTACCCTGTCAGCCCGTTTTGATTGATCATCGGTCCGATCACATTGTTAGGATCACGCGTGTCCCCCATCGGCAAGCTTGCCGCCTTGTGTCGGCGGGAAGGCATTGTGGAAAGCCGCAAGGTTGACGTGGTGGATACCGTAGGTGCCGGAGAATCCTTCATCGCGGGTGTTTTTGCAAACCTCTCGGAAGCCGGGTTGCTTGTAAAACCAACCCTCAAGGGCATTTCGGAAGTGGCCGTGGCAGCGGCTTTACGATTCGGTGCTCAAGTCGCCGCGGTAACCGTTTCCCGCGCTGGCGCAAATCCACCCTGGCGATCTGAAATGTAACTTTGAGGGCTGCAGTCTCTTAAAACCCAACTTTTGTTAAAGATCACAGTTAATCCTTGATTTCTTACCTACGTTAGCGGTAGAGCCACAAAATGTTAACGCTAACAGTCTGGAGAATGACGATGCCTACTAACTTGGATAACTGGTGGCGAGGCTCGGTCACGTACCAAATTTATCCGCGGTCATTCATGGACTCCGACGCCGATGGTATCGGCGATTTGAAGGGAATAACCTCTAGATTGGAATACGTCGCATCGCTTGGCGTGGACGCGATTTGGCTGTCACCCATCTTCCTGTCACCGATGGCGGACATGGGATACGATGTGTCTGATTACACTGCGATTGATCCGACCTTTGGAACATTGGATGACTTTGATGCTCTCGTATCCAAAGCTCATCAGCTCGGGTTAAAGGTTATCATTGATCAGGTCATCAGCCACTCTTCCGACCAGCATCCGTTTTTCGTTGAATCTCGCCGCTCGAGAGACAACCCGAAATCAGATTGGTATGTTTGGGCTGACCCTAAACCCGACGGGAATCCACCTAACAATTGGCTAGCGATTTTTGGGGGATCGAGCTGGGAGTGGGACACTCGTAGAAAACAGTATTACTTTCATAACTTCTTGAAAGATCAACCCGACTGGAACTTCCACAATCCGGACGTTCAAGATTACCTATTGGACACAATGAAGTTTTGGCTGGATCGTGGTGTTGACGGTTTCCGACTGGACACTGTCAACTTCTATTTCCACGACAAATTGCTAAGGGACAACCCGGCAAACCCTAATCCCGGAGCGCAAAACGCTGTGCGCCCGTTCGAGATGCAATACACACTGTTTTCAAAGAACCAACCGGAAAACGTTGCCTTTCTTGAACGTATGCGCAGCCTTCTTGACCAATACGAAGGCAGAGCGATGGTTGGCGAAGTTGGCGATAGCCATCATGCCATTGAACTCATGGGGGAATATACGTCGGGCAATCGCTTGCACATGGCCTATAGCTTTGAAATGCTGGGGCCTGATTTCTCTCCAGGGCATTTCAAAGACCGGCTTGAGAGTTTCTTTAGCGGTGCTCCCAAAGGATGGCCATGCTGGGCATTTTCCAATCACGACGTACCACGGCACGTTGGGCGTTGGCTGAAAAATGCGGTTGATCAGGACGCTTTGGCGAAACAAGCGGCGGCACTATTGTTGAGTTTTGAAGGGTCAATTTGCCTGTATCAGGGTGAAGAGCTTGGTCAGGTCGACACAGAACTGACATACGAGGAATTGACCGACCCGGACGGTATTAATTTCTGGCCGGAACACAAGGGGCGGGATGGATGTCGAACCCCAATGGTTTGGGACGTTTCCAAACCCAATGGAGGGTTTTCTGAGGCCACAAAAACCTGGTTACCTGTTAAACCACCACAGAAAGAGCGAGCCGTATCCGCGCAAGGCAAAGGTAGTGTTCTTGAGTTCTACCGTAGTATGTTAAGCCTGCGTCGCGCCGAAGATGATTTGCGTTTGGGTAAAACAGAATTTCTGGAAATGCCCGAACCCGTGTTAGGGTTTAAGCGTGGAGAGGGAATAGTGTGCGTGTTCAACCTGTCGTCAAGGCCTGTCTCGCTTCAAATGTCTGAAATTGTTTTGCCTGTACTTGAACAAGGGGCACAGCTGAAAAACAATGAGCTGTCACTTGCTGGGAATGGGTTTGTAATTGCTCGTTTGGAATCCAATTCGGTAGTCAGCGAAAGATGAAAAAAATTATGTTGCCGCCCCATGTAACACAAGAAGATATTCAAGAGCTCATTTCAGGACGCCACGCGAATCCGTTTTCGATCCTTGGCGTTCACAAAACTAAGGGTAAATCTTGGCTCGTTGCTTTCGTTCCAGATGCGGTAACCCTTAGTGCGAAATTTGGGCGGCGCAGTGTTGATATTTCGCGCCTTCACGGGCCGGTTTTTGCAGGTCCGGTCCCCAATTCGAAGTTTCATCACGTTTTGGCGGCAACCTATGCGGATGGGCAGACGTGGACGTTTGAGGACCCTTACAGGTTTGGGCCGGTTTTAGGTGACTTGGACGTGCATCTACTTGGCGAAGGGACACACCGCAAATTATGGAAGGCGCTTGGTGCACATGTGACCGAAGTTGACGGCGTGGCCGGCACGCATTTCGCCGTCTGGGCGCCGAATGCGGCGCGGGTTTCGGTTGTAGGGGATTTCAACGTTTGGGATGGCTGTCGCCATCCAATGCGACGTGTGGGTGCGACGGGCGTGTGGGAGATTTTCCTGCCCGGTCTTGGGGACGGCACGCTATATAAATACGAAATCGCACCCCAACACGGTGCACCTTTCATGAAGGCCGATCCTGTCGGGTTTGGCGCGCAACACCCGCCGGAAACCTCGTCGATCGTGCGCGACATATCGGGTTATGAATGGAGCGACGGCGCGTGGATGTCAAAACGCCAGCGCAAGCAGCAGAAAGATCAGCCGATTTCGGTTTACGAAGTACATTTGGGATCGTGGCGGCGCGCGGATGGGAACCGGATGCTTTCCTACCGAGAGTTGGCAAAAGAGCTTGTCGAATACGCGACGTGGATGGGGTTCACGCATCTTGAATTCCTGCCGGTCAGTGAGTTCCCATTTGATGGTTCATGGGGGTATCAGCCCGTTGGCATGTTTGCACCGACTACGCGTTTTGGTACGCCAGACGAATTTCGGGCATTGGTCGAAGCCGCCCATGCAGCCGATCTGGGGGTAATCCTTGACTGGGTTCCGGGGCATTTCCCGTCGGATGCGCATGGGCTGGGCCAGTTTGATGGCTCGCATCTCTATGAGCACGCGGATCCCAAGGAAGGGTTCCACAAGGACTGGAACACCCTGATCTACAACTACGGCCGCTCCGAGGTGAAAAACTATCTTGTATCCAACGCGGTCTACTGGCTGAATGAATATCATACTGACGGGCTGCGTGTGGATGCCGTTGCGTCTATGCTTTATCGTGACTATTCCCGCGACGCCGGTGAATGGGTTCCGAACCGTGATGGCGGACGCGAAAACTACGAAGCCATCGACTTTATGAAGGAAATGAACGCGACCGCCTATGGCGAAGTCGAGGGCATCATGACCGTGGCCGAGGAATCCACGGCTTTCCCCGGGGTTTCGTCGCCTGTTGATGCAGGTGGTCTGGGCTTTGGCTACAAGTGGAACATGGGCTGGATGAACGACACACTGCGTTTCATCGAAAAAGACCCAATTTACCGCAGTCACGATCATCATCTGATGACCTTCCCGATTGATTATTCGTTCACCGAAAACTTCATTCTGCCGATCAGCCACGACGAGGTCGTGCATGGCAAGGGCAGCATGATCACAAAGATGCCCGGCAACGAATGGGAAAAGTTTGCCAACCTGCGCGCTTACTACGGCTTTATGTGGGGACACCCTGGCAAGAAACTGCTGTTCATGGGGTGCGAGTTTGCCCAGTGGAGTGAGTGGAATCACGATACCTCGTTGGATTGGGATGCGCTGCATGGCGAAAACCACCGGGGAATTCAGTCGCTAGTGCGAGATCTGAATCATGTCTATCGCGACACGCCTGCACTACATCGCAAAGATTGCGAAGCAAGCGGATTCCAATGGATCGCCAACGATCCCGAACAGTCGCTCAGCGCATTTGTGCGTTTTGGAGACGATAGTGACGATCCGGTGGTCGTTGCCTGCAACTTCACCCCTGTTGAACGCCGTTGGCGTATAGGACTGCCCAAAGGCGGTGACTGGGACGAAATCATTAATACCGACGCGGCGGCCTATGGCGGCGGCGATCGTGGCAACCTCGGACGCGTGCGTGCTGAACCGGGGGCCTGGGGCGGCTTTGAGCAGTCGATAGAAATTACACTTCCCCCCCTTTCAACCCTCATGTTCCGCCATAATGGCTAAGGAGGACATCCGATGACTGAAACGAAAAGATTAGTTCAACGCTCGATGGCATTTGTTCTGGCTGGTGGGCGTGGCTCTCGCCTGAAAGAACTGACCGACCGTCGCGTGAAACCAGCAGTGTTTTTTGGCGGCAAAGCGCGGATCATCGACTTTGCGTTGTCCAATGCCCTGAACTCGGGCATCCGCCGGATCTCGCTGGCCACCCAGTACAAGGCACACTCGCTGATCCGCCATTGTCAGCGGGGCTGGAATTTCTTTCAGGCGGAACGGAACGAATTTCTTGATATCCTGCCTGCATCGCAGCGTGTGTCGGAAGACATGTGGTACCGTGGCACGGCCGATGCGGTAACTCAGAACGTCGACATTATCGACAGCTACGGCATCGATTATATCGTGATTTTGGCGGGCGATCATATCTACAAGATGGACTATGAATTGATGCTGCGTCAGCACGTAGAGGCGAAGGCCGACGTGACTGTTGGCTGCCTGACAGTTGATCGCAGCGAAGCGTCCGCTTTTGGTGTAATGGCCGTCAATGACAAAAGCGAGATCACTTCATTCCTAGAAAAGCCCGCAGATCCGCCACCAATGCCCGGTCAACCGGACAAATCACTGGCGTCAATGGGGATATATGTCTTCAACTGGAAGTTCCTTCGTGAATTATTACTAAAAGATACTGAAGACACAAATTCGAGTCATGACTTCGGAAACGACCTGATACCGGAGATTGTCAAAAACGGAAAAGCTATTGCGCATAAGTTCGACGATAGTTGTGTTCGCGCCGAAGGCGCCCCGAGTTATTGGCGCGATGTAGGTACAGTCGATGCGTTCTGGTCTGCCAACATCGATCTGACAAGTTTTACACCGGAACTGGACCTTTGGGACAGGCATTGGCCGATCTGGACTTATTCCGAAGCGGTGCCTCCCGCGAAATTTATCCATGATGAGCGGGATCGTCGAGGTGTGGCAATATCATCGATGGTGTCGGGCGGCTGCATTGTTTCGGGAACCGAAGTGCGGAATTCAGTGCTCTATACCAACGTGCACACCAATTCCTATGCCGTTCTGGATCACGCAGTCGTTCTGCCGGATGCCGTCGTGCACCGCTCGGCGCGTTTGCGCAACTGCGTCATCGACCGAAATGTGGTTATCCCGACGGGGCTGGTGGTCGGAGAAGACCCGACCGAAGACGCAAAGTTCTTTCGCGTGACTGAACGCGGGACCGCACTTATCACTCAGCCAATGGTGAATAAGTGGGAGGCAGCCCAGTGACACATGTGCTTTCGGTAACATCTGAATGTGCACCTCTGGTTAAGACCGGTGGATTGGCTGATGTTGCCGGAGCACTTCCCGCGGCATTGGCCCCTCAAGGTGTTTCGGTTCGTACCCTGATGCCCGGATATCCGGCCGTGATGCAGGCCGTTACATCGGCAAAAACCGTCTTGCAGATTGGTGACTGCTTTGGTGGTCCTGCGACGTTGCTAGCAGGGAGTCACGAGGGGCTTGATCTGCTTATTCTGGATGCTCCGCACCTGTTTGAGCGTGGCCATGGCATCTACCTTGATGCGACAGGCAAAGACTGGGCGGATAACATCGAACGTTTTGCAGCCCTAAGCCGTGTCGCGGCCGATATCGCTAACGGGGTATTAGGGGGTTGGCAGCCAGAAATTGTCCACTGTCACGACTGGCAAGCGGGGCTTGTTCCTTACTACATGAAGCTAGACGGCTCCAAGGCGCGTAGTGTGATGACCGTTCACAATGTAGCGTTCCAGGGGCTCGCCCCCGCGCAGAAACTGGGCGAGCTCGGGATTGCGCCGACTGATTTCACTTCGGACGGGGTTGAGTATTTTGGCAACATCTCGACGCTTAAAGCCGGGCTGATCTTTGCGGACAAGCTGACGACGGTGTCGCCGACATATGCGCAGGAACTGATGACGCCAGAGTTCGGCATGGGTATGGACGGCGTTCTGCGACACCGTCAGACTGATCTGACGGGCATTCTGAACGGTATCGACGAAACTGTCTGGTCACCCGCAGTCGACTCTAACATCTCGACCTATAAGACACCGCGCGGGAAAGCGGCCAATAAAGCCACCCTTCGGTCTGAATTCGGCCTGCCGGACGGCGATGGGCCGCTGTGTATTGTTGTTTCGCGATTGACGGAACAAAAAGGGTTGGACCTGCTGCTTGAGGCGCTTCCTGCGCTATTGGATCGTGGTGGGCAACTGGCGCTATTGGGGTCTGGAGATCCGGCGCTTGAGAGTGCTTTCAGCGCGCTTGAGCACTCCAATGTATCTGTCCACATCGGATATGACGAGCCTCTGTCGCACCGGATGATGGCAGGGGCTGATGCCATTTTGGTGCCGTCACGTTTTGAACCATGCGGTCTAACCCAGCTTTACGGGTTGAAGTACGGAACTTTGCCAGTGGTCGCCTTGACAGGCGGCCTGGCGGATACGGTTATTCCGGCAACGACCGCGACTTTAGCGGCCGAGGTTGCCACGGGGATCCAGTTCAATCCGGTGACCGCGCTTGCCTTGAAAAACGCGCTGATCCGGTTGTGCGATCTTTATGATCAGCCCAAGTTGTGGGCAAAACTGCAACGCAACGCAATGAAACAGCCTGTCGGCTGGGACGTATCGGCCAATGCTTATGCAGACCTATACCGCGATCTGATTTCGGCGACTTAATGGAACAGATACAACTATCAGCTGGTCGGCCATATCCATTAGGGGCGACATTCGACGGTGAAGGTGTGAACTTCGCGGTTTTCTCGCAAAATGCCACTCGGGTTACATTGTGTTTATGTGACGAAAAGGGTTTAGAAACCCTTCTGATCGATCTTGCTGAACGCGACGGGCATATTTGGCACGGCTACATCGCCGGTTTGCGACCCGGTCAATTATACGGCTATCGTGTTCACGGACCTTATGAGCCGGACCAAGGTCACCGCTTTAATCCTCATAAGTTTTTGATCGACCCTTATTCAAAGGGGCTGCATGGGCATTTGAAATGGCATGACGCCCTTCATGGTTATAAAATCGGGCACCGCAACGTGGATCTAAGCTTCGACCGTCGCGACAGTGCCAAGTACATGCCGCGCTCGGTTGTCGTCGATCCAGCATTCACTTGGGGGCGCCTTGAGAGTGAAAAAATCAGCCGTCCCTGGTCTGAAACGATCCTATACGAGGCACATGTCAAGGGACTTACAGCCGAGCGTAAGGATATTCCCTGTGCAGGCCATTTTCTGGGCATGGCGTCAGATCCCATCCTTGATCACCTGTCCAAGCTGGGCGTAACGGCAATCGAGTTGATGCCAGTGCAGGCATTTCTTGACGACCGATACCTGATCGACAAAGGCCTGAAAAATTACTGGGGCTACATGACCTATGGGTTCTTCGCCCCCGATCCGCGATACCTTAGCTACGGAGACATAGCCGAATTCCAGCAGATGGTGGCCCGCTTTCATTCGGCGGGCATCGAGGTAATCCTTGATGTTGTCTACAACCATACTGCTGAAGGCAACCATCTTGGGCCAACCCTGTCGTTCAGGGGGTTTGATAACGCCAGCTATTATCGCCTTTCCAACGACCGCCGATATTATGTGAATGATAGCGGGTGCGGCAACGCGTTGAATTTTGACCATCCGTTTGTTTTGCGCATGGTAATGGATTCTCTGCGGTACTGGGTCGAAGTTATGCATGTGGATGGGTTTCGTTTTGACCTTGCTTCGACGTTGGCACGCACCTCCGGCGAGTTTAATCGGGATGGGCCTTTCATGCGGGCCGTGCGGCAAGATCCAGTGCTGAATAAGGTCAAATTGATTGCAGAGCCCTGGGATGTTGGGCCGGGTGGCTATCAATTGGGGGCTTATCCATCACCCTTCGTGGAATGGAACGACAAGTATCGCGATCAGGTCAGACGCTTTTGGCGCGGTGATGACGGGATGGCCCGAAAACTGGCGACGCGTGTGTCGGGTTCTGCATTGCGGTTTGATCACGATGGCCGGCAGTCGACGTCTTCGGTGAATTTTCTGACCTCTCATGACGGGTTCACTTTGATGGATACCGTCAGTTACACAGTCAAGCACAATCACGCCAACGGCGAAGACAACCGTGATGGTCATGACCACAATTGCTCGGACAATTGTGGGGTAGAGGGAAAAACTGACGATAAAGAGATTTTGGCAAAGCGAGATCGCCGCCGTCGCAATTTGCTGGCGACTTTGATGCTAAGCCAAGGCACACCGATGATCCTTGCCGGAGACGAACTGGGCAATTCTCAGAACGGGAATAACAACGCCTACTGTCAAGATAACGAAATTGGTTGGGTCAACTGGGACAGTTTGGATCCGGATTTCCTGAGTTTTTTCCGAGAGATCATCGCATTTCGCAAGGAAAATCCCATCCTACGGCAAAAGCGGTTCTTGCATGCGAAGCCCAGTGGATCGGATGGAACGCCTGATCTTTTCTGGCGCCGCAAGGACGGTTGTCAGATGACTAATAATGACTGGGCCTCGCCGGACTTGAAATTCTTAGGCGTTGAAGTGCGCATGGCGCAGGGCACCCCGGCCTATGAGTCCAGACTTGGTGCTATCTATCTGACGTTCAATAGCGGGGCGGATGTCTGGATCAATTTGCCGGAACCGCCTGAGGGTCAATGTTGGATACGCGCTCTGGATACTGCGTCAGAAGGGTCTTGCCCTGATCAGGACGGGCACGAACTTGTCGCAGCCGACTCCGTGGCTGCGTTCAAACTACACCCACTAAAGGAGACGACTCAATGACCGTGACCGTAATCAGCACCAAACCGATTGATGGGCAAAAGCCGGGGACCAGTGGACTGCGCAAGAAAACGCGCGTGTTCATGGAGCCGGGATATCTTGAGAACTACGTTCAGTCGATCTTTGACGGGATCGGCGGTGTCGGAGGTCGGACGCTGGCGATCGGCGGGGACGGTCGGTATTTCAATGACGTGGCAATCGGCATCATATTACGCATGGCGGCTGCCAACGGGGCAAAGGGGTGTATCGTCGGGCAGGGTGGAATTCTGTCGACGCCTGCGGCGTCAAACCTGATCCGGGTGCGCGGTGCTGACGGCGGTCTGATCCTGTCGGCCAGCCACAACCCTGGTGGGCCAGACGAAGATTTCGGCCTGAAATACAACGGTCCAAACGGTGGTCCTGCAACAGAAGGCGTGACCGAAAAGATATACCAGCGCACGCTGAATATCGACAGCTATCGCATTCTTGAGGGCGGCGATGTTGATCTTGGCACATTGGGTGTTTCATCGCTTGGCAATATGGGCGTCGAAATCGTCGATCCGGTGGCGGACTATGCCGCATTGATGGAAAAGCTTTTTGACTTTGACGCAATTGCCGCTCTGTTCAAGGGCGGTTTCCGCATGTGTTTTGATGCGATGCACGCGGTAACAGGACCTTATGCGCACGAAATTCTGGAAACGCGGCTGGGTGCGCCTAAAGGCACTGTGATCAATGGTATTCCCAGCCCGGACTTTGGCGGCGGACATCCCGATCCGAACCCCGTGTGGGCCAAAGAGCTGATGGGCGTAATGTATTCAGACACGGCTCCTGATTTCGGTGCCGCCTCTGACGGGGACGGCGACCGCAATATGATTGTCGGGCGCAACTGCTATGTGAGCCCGTCCGACAGTCTGGCCGTATTGGCGGATCTTGCCCATCTCGCACCAGGGTATTCCGAAGGCTTGGCGGGCATTGCTCGGTCTATGCCGACATCTGCGGCGGCTGACCGTGTCGCGGCGGCCAAGGGGATCGGGATTTTCGAAACGCCAACCGGCTGGAAGTTCTTTGGCAACCTTCTGGATGCAGGAAAGGCCACCATCTGCGGCGAAGAAAGTGCGGGTACAGGGTCAAGCCATGTGAGAGAAAAGGACGGCCTGTGGGCGGTTTTATTATGGCTGAACATTCTGGCGGTTACAAAAAAATCAGTCTCTGAAATCTTGTTCGAGCACTGGCAGACTTATGGGCGCAACTATTATTCCCGCCACGACTATGAGGCCGTCGATAGCCAGATAGCGAATGAATTAGTAGATGTATTGCGTGCCAAATTGCCCACTTTAGCCGGTGCTCAAGCGGCAGGTTTGATGGTCTCTAGCGCCGATGAGTTTTCTTATGATGATCCTGTGGACGGATCTCACTCAGCAGGTCAGGGCATCCGAATTTACTTCGAAGGAGGAGGCCGAGCTGTATTCCGTTTGTCTGGAACTGGGACAGAAGGGGCAACAATCCGTGTTTATCTGGAGAAGCTGGAAATGGCTTCTTCGGCTATGAACTTGTCTCCTCAGGAAGCACTTTCCGATATAATTGCAGCCGCAGACGCAGTTACAGAACTTTCGGCTAAAACCGGGCGATCAAAGCCCGATGTCATTACTTGATTACCTAAGTCCAGTGGGCAAGAGCATTACATTCAACCAATAGTGTGGGTTATTGTGACGTAGCAGCTAATTGTAAGATGGGACCGATCAAAACCGCGGGGTATTAGCGGGGGTATGCAATAAGCTCATCCACCATGATCTTTTACTGTGGAGTTTGAAATGCATTGGCGCATCACTTTGGAAGCTGTGGTCACTTAAGGTCGGAAAGCGGATTGAGACGGCAGAAATGCATCAGCGTTGGCACGAAAACTTAGACTTCGAAGATCGCAGCCAGCTCGAACTACCAATGTAGGATGATTCGACACGCTCATTTGAGTTGAAAAATGCAGCGGCGTTGGCTTTGCGCAGGCAAACCTATGTCAGGCGCAACAAAAGTTCAGTGGTCAACTACACAGCTCGATATAGAACAGGAAGGTGCATCGCGACGTCTCCTGCGGAAGCGAGTGTCAATCGGCTTGTTGCGAAGCGATTTGTTAAGAAGCAGCCAATGCGATGGACGCCAGCAGGCGCACATTACTTTCTGAAGGTCCGAGCGGCGGTGCTAAACGGTGATCTTTCGGAACGCACAAAATACGATCAACCATCGTACCCACTCGAGGGGAACCTGGCGAACTTCATCAACCCCACTCCACCGCTACTCAGGTCTGCTTGACCCCGCAGTTTTGAACGGTCCCATCTAAAAGGCATCACGGGACGTTGCCCGCCAACTTGCTCAAACACGGGACTACGCAATCTCGCGGCGCTTGCGAAAGAAAGTCGAAATGTCCTTTGCCCACCTCAAACGCATCCACGGGCTGCGAAGGTTGCAATTGCGCGGACCCTGTGGGGCGGCAGCCGACGAATTCATCCTCGCAGCAACCGTCCAAAACCTCAAAAAGATTGCAAAGCTGACAATCAGGCCAGAACCCTCATCCGCTTAAAGGGAGAAACACCTGTCCCGCAAAACTTCCTGCCAGATACCGGCAGTCAGACAGGTGAGTTTTTCAACAGAATAGGCCGATAGCGGCCGCTCGGAACACTTTCTGAGAACGTCCGTTATCCGTCAACCGCATCGGTGGAACGTATCAGGCTGTTTTGATTGGTTCATAGCCACGTTGCACCAAACTCACCACGTACGTTAAATTTTTCCCCCGAAAAAAGTTAGCGCAAACACTTGACTCGAATCATGTCATTGAAATAGACACCGATGTCATGACATCGATGACATGATATCGGTGTCATGACATTTGCGGCAGCTCGTAATAAAGGTGGACTGTCACAAATGATTGGGAGGAAGATCGATGGCTACCATTTACGATGTCGCGAAAGTGGCAGGCGTTTCGCCGAAAACGGTTTCGCGTGTGCTGAACCGCGATGCGCCGGTAGGCAAAAAAACCCGTGAAGCTGTTGAAGCCGCAATAGCTGAGCTTGGATATGTGCCGTCGAACGCCGCCCGAATGATGCGTTCAAACAAATCTGGGCTGGTCGGTCTAATCACGGGTGCGATCTCGCAGACAAACGATACCCCAGAGCCAACCGGACTACCGGACCTCTTTATCGTGCAGGGTATCCAGAAGGTCATGGCCGCTA
>CAYVRN010000045.1:21119-24505 GCA_964453855.1 uncultured Rhodobacterales bacterium | reverse complement strand
TTCAGAATGCCGAAAAACTCTGACGACGGACACGAATACAAAGCCGGTTAGGATGTGCGATGCCCCCTTTCGGGGGCAACGACAGATTTCATTCAGTAGGGCAACCCGACGTAGTTTTCTGCAAACGCCGACTGGGCCGCTTCGTTTTCCCTTAAGAAATCGATTTCTGCGTTCTGAACCCGCATATCAAATTCCCCCATATCAGGGAAACTATGCATCATCGTGGTCATCGACCATGAGAAACGCTCGGCTTTCCATATCCGCGCCAGTGCTTTTTCCGAGTATTTCTCGATCCCCTCATCTTCTCCATCGTTAATCTGCGCGACCAGCGCGTAATAAAGATAATGGATATCCGACGCAGCGGTGTTCAGCCCCTTGGCCCCAGTGGGCGGCACGATATGAGCGGCATCTCCGCATAGGAACAAACGCCCCCAACGCATGGGTTCGGTGACAAAAGACCGAAGTGGTGCAATCGACTTTTCAATCGATGGACCTGTAACGAGTGTGTCGGCAAACTCATCTGGAATGCGACGTTTGAGTTCGGACCAGAAAGCCTCGTCCGTCCAATCATCTGGCGTGTCACTAAGATGGCACTGCACGTAGTAGCGGCTTAGGTTTTCGTTGCGCATCGAGCATAGAGCAAACCCTCTGTCAGACCGCGCATAAACCAGTTCCTCGTGTACAGGCGGTGTTTCTGACAGCACCCCCAGCCAGCCAAACGGATAAAGTTTTTCATATTCGCGGCGAACTGTGTCGGGGATGGTTTTGCGGCTTACACCGTGGAACCCGTCGCAACCTGCAACATAATCACAGTCGATCCGATGCTCGCAGCCCTCTTTGACATAGGTGACATAAGGCGCATCTGTGTCTGCCCCATGAATTGTGACGCCGTCCACCTCGTAGATGATCTTTCCGCCTGTCTTTTCGCGGATATCGTATAGATCTCGGGTCAGTTCGGTTTGGCCGTAGACCACCACATGCGCATCTGCGCTTTTCTTGAAATCAACGCGGAAATGGTCCTGTCCGTTAGCGATTACAGTTCCATCGTGAACATATCCTTCACGATCCATGCGTTCACCAACGCCTGCAAGGCGCATCAGGTCGACAAACCCGCGTTCAAGCACGCCCGCACGAATTCTGGAAAGGACATAGGGTTTGGTTTTGCGTTCAAGGACAATACTTTCGATGCCCTGGTTGTGCAAAAGCTGCGACAGCAAAAGTCCAGACGGACCTGCACCGATAATACAAACTTGAGTTCTCATTGCGCTTCCTCCATTACTTATGGGACAATACACGTCAAAATTTCTCTATAAATGGGATATTTTGCTTAAATATGGTACAATTCGATCATGGCAGGTGAAAGCAAAGTTCCGGCCTTTGGACTGTACGGTGAGGGGCAACTTTTTCCCGAGGTGCTCCACGTCGAAAAAATCTTTGACCGGGCCCAAGGACATGCGTGGAAAATTGCACCGCATAGGCATCCGCACTTGCATCAATTTCTAATGATCGACCACGGTCGCGCGGATTTGCTGATTGACTCGTACAGCACTGTTATCAAGCCGGGAATGATTTTGAATTTGCCACCTTGGACAGTGCACGGGTTTCTGTTTGAACCGGGCACCGAGGGACTGGTGATGTCGCTACCGGTCTCCGAATATCCGAATCTTTTCGAAACCGGTCCAGCAAGTATCCCGCTAAAACACTGGTTCGCTACAAATGCATCAGACAGGATAAGCACGGCGCTCCAGTCGCTGTTCGACGTCTATCATCGGGGCAATTTTGCGCGTCGGGAAATGTTGAAAACCTACGCAACCTTGATCGGTTTATTGCTTGCTGATGCCAGCGCCGACAGCACGGGCCTGACCGCGAATGCCGCCGGTGAAAGCCTGATTATCCGGTTTGAGACGATGGTTAGAAAGCGGTTCAGCGAACGTCTTAGGCTAAGCGATTATGCCAAGGATCTGGCCGTGTCTGTATCGCATCTTAGCAGAACCTGTCGGGACACCACCGGCACGTCGCCATCGCGCTTTATCGAGTCTGTTGTTTTCAAAGAGGCCTGCGCACAGCTTGCCTATACGAACATACGCGTTGCGCAAATCGGATATGACTTGGGCTTTCAGGACGCGGCTTATTTTTCACGCGCCTTTCGCAAGCACACCGGCATGTCCCCCGGCGATTATCGAAGGTCTATGACCCCCATAAACTTTAATGGACAATCCGCGCCATCACCGACAGACTAAAGGAGACACCTTTGAAAGATACCAATATGATCTTCCACGGATATTTTCGCAGCTCCTCGTCCTACCGCTGCCGGATTGCCTTTAATCTAAAAGGGCTGGATTACCAATTTCAACCTGTTCACCTTGTGAAAGACGGCGGGCAACAAAAGACCGCAGCCTATCGTGCCCTGAACCCGCAAGGGTTGGTACCCACACTTGAGGTCGGCGATGACATCCTAACCCAATCTCCTGCGATCCTTGAGTGGTTGGATGAAACCTATCCCGAACCTCGGCTATTACCCACCGATGTGATGGTCCGCGCTCGGGTCAGGGCATTTACCCAAGTCATCGCTTGCGAAATCCACCCGCTGCAAAACCTGCGCGTGCTTCAGTATCTCAAAGATGTTTATCAAGAGGATCAGGACGGCGTGAACCGTTGGTGCCAACGTTGGATTGGAGACGGCCTTGCCGCATGTGAGGACCTACTTGTTAAGTACAATAACGGAGCGCCATTTTGTTTTGGCGATACCCCCGGCATGGCTGATATCTATCTTATGCCCCAGGTTTTCTCGGCTCAGCGGTTTAACGTTGACTTAACCAAGATGCCAAACATCAACCGGATCGCTACGAATTGCGCGGACGTTGAAGCGTTTGCGAAGGCTCATCCAAAAGAGCAACCAGACGCCGAGATTTGAAGCGGCCCAGTGTTCTGCGGCACGGCAATTGCATGAGATGACGACAAGACCGATATATACCAAAGTAGCGAAAATGATTTTTTTCGTGGCTTCCGGTCAAAAGGATGAAATATTGGCGCCACAAAGTAAGAGTAATTACATATTGGTGCGTGAGTTAGGAGACGTCGATGTTTTCAAATTTAATTAGAAGAACAGGAACAGCCCTAGCCGCGTTGTGCGTAAGCGCGACCGTTGCCGCTCAAGCATCTGCCGATACCTTTACTGTGGGAATTGTTCCCCAGTTCGAGGCACTGCGTCTGGCCAGCACATGGTTGCCAATCCTTGAAGAGTTGGAAAAGCGAACAGGCCATACATTTGAAATGATTGGCGCGCCCACTATCCCAGCGTTCGAGGTAGCCTTTCAAGGCGGCGAATATGACATCGCCTATATGAACCCGTATCATGGCGTCATGGCAGAACAGGCGCAGGGCTA
>CAYVRN010000045.1:0-21019 GCA_964453855.1 uncultured Rhodobacterales bacterium | reverse complement strand
GTGCATCCGCGGGTTTCTGACGAAGACAGAATGGCCATTCAACAAGCCATATTGGATCTGGCCGCGACAGAAGAAGGCCACGAGATGCTTTCGGCGATTCCGATGCGGGAAGCTGTTGCAACCGACCGTGAGGAGTACCAACCCCTGAAGGCCATGAACCTGGAAAACTACCTGATCAAGTCCGGAAACTGAACCTAGATGACGGATATAACCGCAAAAGAGCAGAGCGAGACGCCGGAAAGGCGGGGGCGCAAAGCGTTCCTTTTGAGCATACGAATGAAATTCGTCATGCTCATGGCCGCGTTTGGTCTTGTGGCTTATATCGCAATCTCGAATTTCTGGTTCCCTAGGGTCAATACGATCCTGACTGAAACCCAGAATAATCTGGTGACCCAGCAACTGGATATTTTGTCAGACAGTTTGCTTCCGTTCCTG
This sequence comes from uncultured Rhodobacterales bacterium, assembly GCA_964453855.1. Lineage (GTDB taxonomy): Bacteria > Pseudomonadota > Alphaproteobacteria > Rhodobacterales > Rhodobacteraceae > JASMHC01. The sequence goes on along the minus strand of CAYVRN010000045.1, from coordinate 20,584 downwards.
ATCCAGAACCAGTTTGCGGGCATTTACGAAACGCTCGACTCGCTTCAGGGGCGTCATCCGGATTGGGCACGTGTGGTGCTGTATTCTGCAGATGGCACACGGCTTTATCCGCTTGGTGAACCGCCGATGGTGACTGGAGACACGATCCTTCGGCAATCAAAAGATATCGAATTTCAGGGACGGTATTTTGGTAAATTGGATATCGGTTACGATATCAGCGCCGAAGCCAGCCGACTGGCCGAAGAGCAGCGAAAAATTCAATACGTCCTGCTGGGCTTGTTCACATTCGCGGTATTGGTCATCCTTCTGGCCCTTGATCGGATGATCGGTAACCGCATCCGCATGCTGGTCAGTGCCGCGCGGCGATTGGCCAGCGGAGACTTTAAGGCCACACTGCCAGAGGCCTCGCACGATGAAATCGGATGGCTTTCCGAAAGCTTTGACGCAATGCGTCAGCAAATTTTCGAAAAAGAAAGATCTTTAGTTGAGGCACAGCGGCAGGCTGAATCAGCCGCAGTGGCCAAATCCCAGTTTCTGGCAACAATGAGTCACGAAATCAGGACACCTTTGAACGGCGTTATTCCAGTTGCGGATCTGTTGTATCAGTCTGAACTGAACCACCAACAGAAAACATTTGTTCAAACCATCCAAACCTCGGCGCGGGCGCTGAAGTCTATTATCGACGACGTTTTGGACCTTTCGAAGCTAGAAGTTGGCGAGCTGAAATTACGTGAACGTGCTTTTGACATGCATGAACTGGTTCAGAATGTTCAGGACATGCTTCTTATCCGAGCGCAGAGCAGCAATCTGCAGCTTATTCTAAACGCCGACATGGATTCGCGCGGCTGGTATTTTGGTGATGATGACCGAATCCGTCAGGTTCTGATCAATCTGGTCGGCAATGCTATTAAATTCACACAGAAAGGCTCTGTGACGATCCACGCACAAAATTATAGACGAGGCGATGGGTTAAATGACTTTACCATCAGCGTAACCGATACGGGTATCGGAATATCCAAAGATCAGCAGAAACACATTTTTCAACGATTTGCACAGGTCGATTCCAGCAGCACTCGCAGCGTCGAAGGAACCGGACTTGGGCTTTCCATTTGTGAAGCCATTATGGACACCATGGGCGGCACCATCGGCGTGGACAGCGTTGAGGAAAAAGGGTCCACATTCTGGGTTAAGTTTACGTTACCTGATGCTGTTCCAGCCCAGAGCGCAAAGGAAAAGGAAACTAAGTCCGAGTTTAAAGCTCCACGCGGCAAGTTGAAAATTCTCGTCGTGGATGACAACCAAATCAACCTGATGATTACGTCGGAAATCATTCGCAGTTTTGGACATGAAGCCTTCATCGTCGATGGTGGTGCCAAAGCGATTGATATGGTGCAACAGGACGAATTCGATCTGGTTCTGATGGACGTTCAAATGCCCCAGATAGACGGCCTTTCCACAACCAAAACGATCCGAGAATTAAACTCCGAAGCATCAGCCGTTAAAATCGCAGGATATAGCGCCAGTGCCTTTGACGAAGATCGTCAGCGTTGTATCTATTCTGGAATGGACTCATTCCTGTCCAAGCCTTTGACCCGCGACAAGCTTATGGAAGTCTTCGACGAGCTTGACCTTTAATTCGGCTTTTGCTCGAAATGCTGCTCTAGCTCGGCGATCAGCTCTGCCTGATCATCTTCATCGCTGCTTTGGGTCGTGATGGCATACGAGCCACTCATCCATTTGCCTAGATCAATGTCTGAACACCGTTTCGAGCAAAACGGGCGAAACGCTTTCACGCCTTCTTCTCCGCAAATTGGACAGATCACTTCCATATTCCCGTAATTGGCTGTCGTTCACGTTTGCGCTGCAATTCGAAATGGCCCAAGGGCGTCCAACCCACCAACACCGTATCAATGCCGTCTTTCTTCAAAGCAGCCCGCAATGTGCTTTCGAAAACGCGCCGTTCTTTTGTGGGCATTGGTGCAACATCAACCGTTATCTGCCCTCCCAAACCGCGCAAACGCAGTTGACGCGGCAAATCCCGTGCAACGGCCATGTTGGCCTTCAGCCCTGCCGCAGGCGAAGTGTCGCCACCGGTGTTCACATCTACGGCCACTAAAGCGCGCGTTGGCTCGATATACATGCATGCCCCTCCGGTTAGGGCGACAAAGGGCGTACGCAACGCATCAAGTGCATCCATAACCCCATGGGTCTCGAAAGATCCTTCGGCGGTATCAACACCTGCCGGGTCCACCCATTCGCGCCATGCAAGCGCGTGGGGACTATCCCCCTCGACCAGAGTTTCCGCCTCGATCCCATGCGCATCGCCCATGACCTGCTCGGCCAGTTGCCGCATAGCATCCACATCTTCGGCAATCTCATCGGGATCAGCTTCAAAACAACTAGAGCGAAGGATCAGCCCCATATCGCTTCCAGCCATGCCTTCGTGGGCAATCTCGGCCAGTTGATCGCGCACGTCGTCATCCTTGATCGAGCGGCTAATATTCCGGCCAGGTGCGCCAGGGGTGACAATCGCATACCGGCTTTTGAACAACACCTTCGAGGTCACCGGAATAGCCTTGCCATCTTCGGCATGCCCCGTGATCTGAACCAAAAGAGATTGACCTGGAGCCAACCCTTTTGATTGCTTCAAAAAGGCATTCCCGTCGGGGGTCTTTAGGATAACACCCCCCTGCCCTTTCAAAGGGCGATCGACGATGGCGCGGTAAATCGTGCCAAGTCGCGGAGCATCTGTCTCGAACAAAATGTCCTCAAGCCGTCCGTCCACCATCAATGCAGCGGCCTCGACCCCGTTCAGATGGTCCAGTGCAATTTGACGACCCTTCATGCGATCTCTTTCATTATCGGATATCCTGCAGCGCGCAGCAAAGTTGCGGTCTCAGCCACTGGCAGGCCCATCACGGCGGTAAAGCTTCCCGAAATCCACGGAATGAACGCCCCCGCCGGTCCTTGAATACCGTAACCGCCCGCTTTGCCTTGCCAATCGTTGGTCGCAAGATACCAGTTCACCTCTTCATCCGAGAGGGCCTTCATCTTCACTTGCGTGACCACATCACGCTGCCATAGCTGATCGCCCCGCCGCAAGGCAATGGCCGTAATCACACGGTGCCTGCGCCCCGACAGCATGTGTAGAAATTGCGCGGCTTCAGCTGCATCCTCGGGTTTTCCCAAAATGCGGCGCCCCAGCGCGACGGTGGTATCACCGCACAAGACGATATCATCGTCATTCGCCTGAACTGCCAAAGCCTTTTCCCGGGCCAGCCGCACACAATAGGGACGCGGCTGTTCGTTTTTCAAAGGGGTTTCATCGATATCAGGCGGGCGGACATCATCCGCCACAACGCCAATTTGCGCCAACAGTTCCCTGCGGCGCGGACTGCCTGATCCGAGGATAAGCTTCACTTATTTGAAGCGATAGTTGATCCGACCCTTGGTCAGATCATAGGGGGTCATCTCGACCTGAACCTTGTCGCCAGCCAGAACACGAATGCGGTTTTTGCGCATCTTGCCTGCCGTGTGCGCGATGATTTCATGGCCGTTTTCCAGCTCGACCCGAAACGTCGCATTCGGCAGGAGTTCCTTCACGACACCGGGAAATTCGAGCGTATCTTCCTTGGCCATGTGTTCTCCATCATAAAGCGACCCGCCAATTCGCGGGACGCCGCTTAGATGCGCCTTTTTTACTTGGGTTTCAAGGGCTCAATCACGGCAACCGACAGGTTTCGACTTTTTCGAGTGCGCCATTTTGTTCCGACCAGTGCAGACGGTTCAAGACATGCCCATCAGCACGCACTAATCGAATGGCTTCAAGATTAACATCTGCATAGGTCCAGCCGGCTTTGTTCAGCGCCCCCTCTGCCAATACGCCCGTTGCCGGAAAGCCCATATCGGGCGGACCGAAAACGCCGCCCATTCCGGTATTCTGCTCAACCGGTTCGCACCAAGGAACATCACCAACCAGCGACGACATCACAGTGACACACTGGCCTTCAAGCGCACGGGCCATAGCGCCAATACGCACACGCCAGTAGCCTTCCAATGCCTCGGTGCAGGACGGCACCAGAATCACTTCGACATCAGCCTCGACCAAGCGGCGCGCCAACAACGGAAACTCGCTGTCATAGCAAATCAGCACTCCGATACGACCCAACTGGGTCTCGAATACCCGAAGCGGCCCGCCCGATACGATTCCCCAAGGATCACGTTCCCAACGGGTCATGATCTGCTTGTCCTGATGCACGGAAACACCTGTTGGCGAAATCAGCGCCGCGCGGTTCACCAGATCATGCCCCGACCACGCAGGCCCCGAAGCCATCAGGATATGCAACCCATGCGCCCGAGCCAATTCAGCATGTAGGGCTTCGGCTTCGTCGAATCTGTCGGCAACAGCCTGCGCTTGTTTTTGATAATCTCCGCCAAGATCGCCTGCCAAAGAGGCCACTTCCATCAGCCCGTATTCAGGAAACACAAGCAACTCGGCTCCGCCCGTTTGTGCCTCGGACACCCAGCGTTCCAGCTTGTGGGCATAGGCCTGCCAGCTTTCATGCCAATCAACCGGATATGCAGCAGTCGCGACTTTCATGGGTCCCCCAGACTATTCTGCCGCTATAGGTTCGATCAACTCGGATCCAGCGGCTCGGTTCGAGTTTACTGCTTTACTCACCCTGTGAAACTGCAAAACGTCGTCAGCGGGGGATTTCATCAATAGCGCCGCGCCTTTTCCCTGCTCACCCAGCCACTTTCCCCAATCGGATTGTTCAAGAATAACCGGAACACGGTGATGGATTTCGGCCATCGGTCCGGTGGCTTCTGTGGTGACGATCGCGCATGTTGGTGCGTGATCTTCACCCCAACTTTGCCAGATCCCCGCCAGCGCCATCGGGGTTCCATCAGCCCGCTGAATATACCACGGTTGCTTTTCATCCCCCTCTCGGAACCATTCATAAAACCCACTGATCGGCAAGATACAGCGTCGCTCGCGGCAAGCCGTGCGAAAGGCAGGCTTCTCGGCGATGGTTTCCGAACGGGCGTTGATCAGTAAAGGTCCATCTGTCGGCGTTTTATACCAATGCGGGATAAACCCCCAGCGCATCGCCCCCAGTTTGCGGGCGTTTTCACCGGCTGACACCACATGGACCTGTGTTGTCGGACAGACGTTAAAATTCGGAACGGGGGGCAGATTGTTTGCTGGCACAGCGTCAAACAATTGCGCCATTAAATCCGACGGCATATTAATGACAAAACGCCCACACATCAGCGATAGGCCTTCTTGGCCAACTCGATCTTGGCCTCCATCATCGACATTTCCTTCATGATCTCGCGCCGCTTGGTGCGATCATCCACCTCGCGCAATTCAGCCCTCAGCTTCTCCAACTCCCGCGACAACGACACAAACTCCGGCACCGCGCCGTTTTCTTCGATCAATCGTTTGATCAGAGCGTTTTCCGGATCGTCCAATCTTGGCAACGGCTTACCCGCCCCCGGCAGGTTGTCGAAGTCCCCGTTCGCCTCAGCCTCGCGGATTTTCTGAGTGATCAAATCAATCAGCGGATGGTCCATAAACGCCTCATTTCTTTTGCCCTGAAATATCCCCGCCGGAGGCATAAAAGTCAAAAGGCGCGGGATACCTCCCGCGCCTTTTCATCTCAATGTGACCAAGACTTATTCGGCAATCTTAATCCGACCATCCAGATACGCCTGATATCCGCCAGCTGTCGCCAGATATTCGGCGGTTACATCCGCCAAATCAGGACCAAAGTCATAGGCATTGGCTGCCGAACGGAACATCGCATACCCGTCACCGCCGTTGCGCACGTAGTTGTTCGACACAACGCCATAAGTCGCGCCCATGTCTATCGGCGCGCCGCCAACCATGACATCGCTGATACGGCTACCAGGTTCGTTGCCCGGAGTAACCGTAAAGCTCATACCAGCAACCTGCGGGAAGCGACCTGCGCCTTCTTCCATCTGGCTGACACCGTTTTCCAAGGCCTCAACCACAACGGCGCCTGAAACTTCGAACGTCGCAAGAGTATTCTGGAACGGAAGAACAGTTAGAACCTCGCCCATAGTCACGTCGCCTGCGTCGATAGACGCCCGTAGGCCACCACCATTTGCAATTGCGATCTGAACGCCTTGATCGGCCACGCGGGCCAGCATCGCATCGGCAACAAGGTTGCCCATTTCGCATTCACGCGCACGGCAGTTTGCACGGTCGCCATCAATTGCAGCCGCAGCACTTGCCACGACCTTGTTACGGATTTCCTCGAGCGGAGCGGCGGCTTCGGCAATACGCGCCTTGATCGCCGGATCTTCGGCAACTGCGCCGTCCATCACAATCGGCTCGCCTATAGCGCTGACAATGTTGCCGTCGTCATCAAAGACCACGTTCAACTCGCCCAGATACTTGCCATAGGCATAGGCCGACACCAGCGCCGTGTTGCCGATCATCATCGGATACGGCCCTTCGGCGCTGTCCGAGGTGTTCGACAGGAAGGTGTTGGAATGGCCTTCGACAATCACATCCACGCCAGTCAGCTGCGGCGCAATCTCAAGGTCTTTCTTGTGGCCAAGGTGAGATAGGACAATGATTTTGTTCACACCCATCGCGGTCAACATATCGACCTCGCCCTGAATGGCGGTCAACGGATCGGTAAAGGTCACGTTATCGCCGGGGCTTGCAAGCTCATCGGTGTCCTCCGGCGTAGCGCCAATCAGACCGATTTTCTCGCCGCCAACTTCGATGATTGTCGATTTCTTCAAAACACCAGCCAAGGCAGGCTCTTTCGAGACATCGGCGTTCGACATCAGAACAGGGAATTCAACCGCTTCCATAAAGCCGCGCAGCACTTCGGGCCCGTCGTCGAATTCGTGGTTGCCGACGGTCATCCCGTCATAGCCCAGCTGGTTCATCATTTCTGCCGCCAGCTTGCCTTTGTAGTAAGTGTAGAACAGCGTGCCTTGGAATTGGTCGCCGCCATCCAATAGCACGGGGTTTTCTGCCCGGGCGCGCGCTTCATTAATCGCGGTGATCAAGCGGGCCGTGCCGCCGAAACACTTACCCTCGAGATTGTCCTCTTCCGAGCAGCCCGAGTCAAAGCGCGATATGGGCTCGAACCGCGAATGAAAGTCATTAGTGTGCAGGATGGTTAGATTGAAATCAGCCAAACCGACGCTGGCAGTCATCATTAGCGCCGCAATGGCAGTGGTCGTACGGTAAAACATAGCTCCCCCCTTAGAAGATCGTTAACACAGACTTTCAGCCTGTGATCGAAACCTGAGTCGTGTCAAACATATCGTGGGGGCAGGCTATTTGGCTTGTGTATCGCTATTGTGACACTTGACGCTGACACACAGCCACGGCATCACGCCGTCATGCTTATTTTCAAAATCCTCCGTGCCGATGAATGGCAACACCTGCTAGACAACGGCGAAACCGACGGCGCACCGATTGATGTGGCCGATGGCTATGTGCATTTCTCGACCGCTGAACAGGCGCGTGAGACAGCGGCGAAACATTTCGCTGGCGAAGACAATCTGATGCTTCTTGCCGTTGAAACCGCGACACTGGGGGATGCACTGAAATGGGAGGTATCCCGCGGCGGTGCAAAGTTCCCGCATCTTTATCGCAAGCTGATGCTAGATGACGTGATCTGGGAAGACAACCTTAACCTTGTCGACGGTGTGCATGACTTTCCGGAGGACGTTGAATGAGCCTCTACGAAGCCCTCGGAATGCGCGCATTACGCTTGGTCGACCCCGAAGCCGCACATGGTCTGGCGCTTAAGGCGCTGAAAATGGGGCTGGTTCCGTCAGCAGGGGTTTTGACGTCACCCCGTCTGAAAACCTCTCTGGCAGGGATGGAACTGCCGAACCCTTTGGGTCTGGCAGCAGGGTTCGACAAAAACGCCGAGGTTTTGCACCCTTTGGCCAAAAGTGGATTTGGCTTTGTCGAAGTGGGTGCCATCACACCGCGCGCCCAGCCCGGCAACCCGAAGCCGCGGTTGTTTCGCTTGACCGAGGATAAAGCCGCCATCAACCGCTTCGGCTTCAACAACCATGGGATGGACGCCGCCGCCGCCAAGCTGGCTGACCGCCCGAAAACGGGAGTGATCGGTCTGAACCTTGGTGCCAACAAGGACAGCGATGACCGCGCTTCAGACTTTGCCAAAGTGCTGGCCAAATGCGGCCCGTATCTGGATTTCGCCACAGTCAACGTCAGCTCTCCAAACACTGAAAAACTGCGCGACCTTCAGGGCAAGGCCGCTTTGTCGGGACTTCTGGCCGGTGTGATGGAGGTCCGCGAAGGATTGGACCGCAAAATCTCCGTCTTCCTGAAAATTGCCCCCGACCTGAGCGAAGCTGAAATTGCCGAGATTTCAGAAGTCGCTATTGAGACCGGCATCAGCGGCATTATCGCCACGAACACCACCCTGTCGCGCGACGGCCTGAAAAGCCCGCACCGTGATGAAATGGGGGGACTTTCCGGTGCGCCGGTATTCGAGAAATCAACTCGCGTGCTGGCGCAGCTATCCAAACTGACGGACGGCAAACTGCCATTGATTGGGGTCGGCGGAGTCTCAAACGCCAAAGAAGCCTATACCAAGATCAAGGCCGGAGCGTCGGCAGTGCAGCTTTACACAGCTTTGGTTTACGGCGGCATGGGATTGGTGAAGGATATTGTTACCGGACTGGACACGCTGCTTGAAAAAGACGGATTCGCCAATGTCTCAGAGGCCGTCGGCACTGGACGAGAGGACTGGCTATGACCGAGATCTGGCACAACCCGCGCTGTTCAAAATCGCGGCAAACACTTGCCTTGCTAGAAGAGCGCGGAATAACTCCTGTTGTCCGGCTCTATCTGGACGACGCGCCAGACGCCACGACCCTGCGCGAGGTTGCCCAGAAGCTGGGCAAAACCGCAGTTGAAATGATGCGGGTGAAAGAATCACTGTTCAAAGAACTTGGTCTTTCGAAAAGCAGCAGCGATGAGACCCTTTTCAAAGCCATGGCCGAGAACCCCAAGCTGATCGAACGCCCCGTTGTTTTGCACAACGGAAAAGCGGCTATGGGCCGTCCGCCCGAGGCAGTGTTAGACATTCTCTAGGATGATCCGACGTTACCGCCCCGCAGACGTATCCGCATGTTTAGCGATTTTCGACAGTAATTGCCCCAAGTATCTGGACCCGTCCGAGCGCGCAGATTTTGAGGGTTTTCTCAAAAATCACGCTATACCCACTGGGTATCTGGTTCTAGAGAATACTGGCGGGATTGTCGGCTGCGGAGGGATATCCCTGGACACGCAAAGCAATACAGGCTGGTTTTGTTGGGGCCTTGTAGATCAGCGTTTTCACAAGCAGGGCATTGGACGCCTATTGACTCAGGCGCGAATTGATCACGCGAAAACGTCAACTGCGATAGAACGGCTTCTGCTGGACACCAGCCAATTGACCGTAGGATTTTATGAAAAGTTCGGTTTTCGAACAGTCAAAGTGATCAAAGATGGATACGGCCCGGGCTTGGATCGCCACGACATGGAATTGCCAATAAAAAAGGCGCCTTAGCGGCGCCTTTCTGTATTCAGTCGATCCAAAGATTAGACCAGCTGGATATTAACCGCGCTCGAACGACCGTTGCGGTCTTCCTGCAGGTCGTAGCTTACCTTCTGGTCATCTGCCAGACCGGTCAGACCCGAACGCTCTACACCCGAGATGTGTACGAATACGTCTTTGCCACCATCTTCAGGTGCGATAAAGCCGTAGCCTTTAGTTGTGTTGAACCATTTCACGGTACCATTAGCCATCGTGAATTTCCTTATATAATGCGCTGCCCGCGGAATGCGGCAGCCCGGCAGAGTCAGAGCAAGATCGAAAGCGCTGATGCCGGTTAGGAAACAGAGGGTCGATAGAGGTAACGTAGCGAGGCCTACTTCGCAGAGTTTCAAGCCCGAGTAAAGCTATTCCTTAGTTTGGCACATTTCTTTCCAACGCCGGATATTTGACAGCCAGCGTTATGCCGCGCGCGACAAAACTAATCAGCATCGCCCCCCAAAGGCCGTGATTTCCGAATGAGGGCACCAAAAGCATTAGCGCCGCAACATAGATCGCTAAACTAACAGCCATCATATTGCGCATGTCTTTGGTCCGGGTTGCCCCGATGAAAATGCCGTCCAGCATCCAAGGTAATATTCCCAAAATCGGCGAGGCTACCATGTAAATCAGATAGACCCGCGCCTCGATTCGCACATCGGGCGCCGTGGTCAGGACGTCAATTAACCACCCACCTTGCACCCAGAAAAACAGTGCCAAAGCCACACAAGACGCCAACCCCCAGACACTGGCTAGCACGGCGCCACGGCGCAGTGCCCCCCTGTTTGAAGCACCCAAAGCCGTTCCCACTAGCGTTTCAGCGGCAAAGGCGAATCCGTCCAACCCATAGGCGGTGATCTGAAGGAACTGCGTCAGAACCTGATTGGCTGCCAGAGTGACGTCTCCGAAATCCGCACCTATGAATAGAAAAGACACGAAAATGGCTTGTAACATCAGAGACCGAACCAAAATATCACCGTTCACTGCCGCCATATGAATTAGGCGCACGCGGTCGAATATCCGCGACGGGTTCCACCAGACCTGCCCCTTCAGCGCGTTTCTGCAAAGCCAAAGCCCAACGGCCAGCCCTGTTAGTTCGGAGATTAAGGTGGCTATTGCCACGCCTTCAACACCCCACCCTAGCCCTAGAACAAACCATAGATCGAGCAGGATGTTCATCCCGTTCATAACAACCTGAATGATCAGAACCGACCGCGTGCGCTCTAGTGCGATCAGCCATCCGTTAACGCCGTATAGCGCGATCATCGCAGGCGCGCTCCAGACACGGATCGACAGATAGGTGGTGACCATCCCTTCAACCTCAGGGCTGGCCGGGGCCATTCGTAATGCCGCCCAGAAAAGCGGCACCTGTAATAGGATCACAGCCAGACCGCCCGCCCCCGCAATCAGGAAGGATCTCATCAGAAGCGCGGCCACTTCTTCGTGATCGCGGGCACCGTTCGCCTGACTGGTTAACCCTGTAGTGCCCATCCGCAAAAAGCCAAAAACCCAGTAAATCGCAGATAGGATCACAGCCCCCAACCCAACCGCCCCGATCGGTGCGGCTTCGCCCAGTTGCCCAACCACACCAGTATCCACCGCCCCCAAAAGTGGTACGGTTATATTGGACAAAACAATAGGAACGGCGATGTTTAGTACACGCCTATGCGTGATAGGAGTGTCAGTCATCTCGTTGGGGCATCAAAAAATGACCGTTTGACTGCGCAAAAGGTCTATCGGACCGGTCCTGCCATGCCTCGGCACGCACACTGGCATACCGCCGCCCAGAGCGGGTCACGATAGCTCGCGCATAGGCATCCCGTGGAAGACCAGAACGCAAGTAGTCGATTGTGAAATCGATCGTCTTGGGCATCCGCGGCAAATGCACTTTGGCGTCACTCGCCGATAGGTTCCCGTTTTCCATATCATCCCACAGGCTGTTCCAACTGAGCGACACGAGCGACGTAATCTCAAGCAAAGCAGCCGTCACACCACCATGAAGTGCGGGCAGCATCGGATTGCCGATGTGGTCTGCGCGGAATGGCAAAATGGCCGTCAGTTCATCGCCCCGACGGTCAAATTGAACGCCCATGAACTGAATATAGGGTATGTGGTCCACCAGAGCCTTCAGAACCGCATCGCGGCGTTCTTTGACGACCTGAACGGGTTCCGGCTTGGGCTTGCTCATTTCTGTCCCCCGCTGACCATGAATGTTCCGCTAGCTGTAGCAATCGCCGGTCTGCTTTCATCCTCATCATGAGCCGTAGCCCGCACGAAAGCGACGCTACGGGTTACATGATAGCATTCGGCTCGTGTGATGATCCGCTCGCCCGGCGTCGCGGTACGAAGGTAGTCTATCCGCAGGTCAATGGTTGCCGTCGCCCCCCTAACCTTGGAATGAGACATTACGGCGGCACCGCAACATGTGTCCATCACCGCCGAAATTGCCCCGCCATGCAAGACACCAGTCTCGGGGTCGCCGATAAAGCGCTCATCGTAGGGCAAACTAATTTCGGCCAGCCCTTCACCAATCTTTTCAAGTGACATGCCCATTGCGTGGCAATGTGGCAATGCAGTCATAAACTGCTTTGGATCGACGGACTTGCGATTGTCCATGTTCAACGCTCCGGTTTGGTATGCGGCAACTATGCGATGACACAACGTTACGAGCAACTTGAGTTGTCATCACCGATGCTGAATACTACAGGTAACCTCGCGTCACAGGAGAAGCCGATGTCAGAGGAATATCTAAGTTTTAAAGAGATGTGCGCCAAGTTCGACGTAACTCCGCGTACTCTTCGTTATTACGAATACATCGAACTCCTAAGCCCCAAGCGCGAAGGGCGGTCAAGATTTTACGGCCCCCGCGAAGTCGCCCGTATGACCCTGATCATGCGCGGAAGGCGTTATCATTTCCAACTGGAAGAGCTGCGCCAGTGGTTGTTGATCTATGATCGCGAAGGCACTCAGGTACAGTATCAGACCTTTACAGACATGGCTGATAGAAAGCTTGTCGAACTGCATGAACAAAAAACGCAGTTGGAAGAATCGATCGCCGAGCTTGAAGAGCTCCGCGCCTTTACGGCCAAAGCAGCGGCTGGGGAAGCCTGACCCTCATCGACGCAACGTCATTCTTTTGAAAGTAGAAACTTGACGTAAGGTCTGCCTTACGTCAACGTAAACTTACACCGTATCATTAGGAAGTTCTCAGCTTCCTGATTCAGTCACTACTGCGAAAAGAAAACAATGACCGAACAGACAAAAACGATCCGCGAAATGTGCGAAGAGTACGAAGTTACTCCGCGCACTCTGCGCTTTTATGAAGCAAAAGAACTTATTTTCCCTATCCGAGACGGCCAAAAGCGCCTTTTTACCAAGCGCGACTCCGGCCGTCTTAAACTGATTTTGCGCGGCAAACGCTTTGGGTTCAGCCTTGAAGAAATCCGCCAGCTTCTTGATCTTTACGATATGGGCGACCAGCAACTGACGCAGCTTCAGCGCACTTACGAAGTGGCACTGGAACGCCTGTCCGACATGGAGCGTCAGCGCGCCGAACTGGATGTCGCGATCGAGGACCTGAAAAAGCAGTTGGAGTGGGGGCGCAGCGAAATCGCACGCCTTGAGACGCAATCCCAATAGTCAACAACCGACAAACGTTCACGAAAGGTATCGCAATGACCACCTACACGGCACCGATCAATGACATGCAATACATCCTTCACGATGTGCTTGGTATCTCAGAGTACAACGTGCCGGGGTACGACGAACTGGATCGGGACACCACCAGTGCCATCCTTGAAGAGGCCGGAAAACTGGCGTCCGAGGTCCTTGCCCCCTTGAACAGCGTTGGCGACCAACAGGGATGTAAATTGGAAAACGGGGTGGTTTCCACACCCGATGGCTTCAAGGCTGCGTTCGATCAGGTCAAAGAAGGCGGTTGGACCGGTCTGGACTGCGATCCGGAATATGGCGGTCAGGGCATGCCATATCTAATCGGCGCCGCTGTCGGTGAAATGATGGTTTCGGCCAACATGGCGTTCAACATGTATCAGGGGCTGACCCACGGGGCCTATTCCGCGATCCACGCCCACGGCACCGAGCAGCAGAAACAGACCTATCTGCCCAAAATGGTCAGCTGTGATTGGACCGGCACCATGAACCTGACCGAACCGCACTGCGGTACCGATCTGGGCTTGCTGCGCACCAAGGCCGAGCCACAATCCGATGGAAGCTACAAGATCAGCGGTCAGAAAATCTTTATCTCGGCTGGCGATCACGACATGTCCGAAAACGTGATCCATCTGGTGCTGGCGAAAATCCCCGGCGGACCGGATGGCGTGAAAGGCATCTCTTTGTTCATCGTACCCAAGTTTCTGGTCAACGAAGACGGCTCGCTTGGTGCACGCAACGGTGTCTCGGTCGGCAAGATCGAAGAGAAAATGGGCATCCACGGCAACGCAACCTGTGTGATGAACTATGACGAGGCGACCGGATACCTTCTGGGCACCGAACACAAAGGCATGCGCGCCATGTTCACCATGATGAACGAAGCCCGCATCGGTGTGGCCCTGCAAGGTCTGGCTCAGGCTGAACCAGCGTATCAACAGGCACTGGCCTATGCCAAGGACCGCCTGCAAGGGCGCGACGTGACCGGCACGAAAAACCCCGACGGGCCAGCTGATCCGCTGATCGTGCACCCTGATGTGCGCCGTATGTTGATGGATCAGAAAAGTTTCATCGAAGGCGGGCGCGCCTTTATCTATTGGGCCTCAACCCTGATCGACAAAGCCAGCCGTCAGGACGACGAGGAAGCCGAGGCGCTGGTGTCCCTGCTTACGCCGGTACTCAAAGGCTTCCTGACAGACCAAGGCTTCCAGATGACCATTCAGGCCCAACAGGTTTTTGGCGGCCACGGCTATATCGAGGAATGGGGCATGTCCCAATACGCCCGCGATGCTCGTATCGCCATGATCTACGAAGGCACCAACGGCATTCAAGCGCTTGATCTGGTCGGACGCAAACTTGGTCAACACGGCGGCAAGCCGGTGATGGCGCTGTTTGAAACGGTCAAATCCTTCATCAAAGACAACGAAAGCAACGAGGCGCTGAAAACCGGTTTCCTCGATCCGTTGAAGAAGGCCAGCAAGGACCTTCAGGCGGCAGCCATGTATTTTATGCAAAACGGCATGAAGAACCCCAACAACGCTTTATCGGGTGCCACCGACTTTATGATGATGTTCGGACACGTTTGTCTTGGCTTCATGTGGGCGCAAATGGCCAAGGTTTCTCTAGATGCCGTATCGTCACAAACTTCTGACGTTGCGTTTCACGAGACGAAAATCGCCACAGGCCGCTACTATATGGCTCGTCAGCTTCCGGCAACATCCATGCATCTGGCCCGTATCGAAAGCGGCGCCGATCCGGTGATGGCGTTGGACGCCGACCAATTCTGACCGACGGAGGAATCCCGTGCCCAAACGCCTGCGCCTGACCCGACGGGTCAATCTGGCCCTGACCGAAGACGCCTGGCGGCGGCTGAAACGCTTCGCCGCCGAGGCTGGTCTGGACGAAGGTGAAGCACTGTCGTTCCTGTTCGAAAACTTCGACTCGGTCACCAATGACGAAACGCTGCCGCACCGGCTTCGGCTATTCAACGCCGAGCTGGAAGCGCGCAAACGATAGAGGCGCATCATGACGCACGTTTGGAAAACCGAAGAACACGATATGCTGGCGGATATGACCGCCAAATTTATCAACGACGAATGGGCCCCCCATTTCGACCGTTGGCGCACGCAAGGTGAGATGGATATCTCGACGTGGCAACAAGCAGGCGAACTTGGGCTTCTGTGCCCCTCGATCCCAGAAGAATACGGCGGGGCCGGTGGGGATTTCGGCCACGAGGCAGTGATCCTGATGGAGGCAAGCCGCGCCAATCTGGCCAGCTGGGGCAACGGCATCCACTCCGGTATCGTCGCCCACTACATTCTTGCCTACGGCACCGAGGAACAAAAACAGCGCTGGCTTCCGAAAATGGTCAGCGGCGAACTGGTGGGCGCGCTGGCGATGACCGAACCGTCAGGCGGGTCTGACGTTCAGAACCTGAAGACCAAAGCGATCAAGGACGGAAACGCCTATCGCCTATCTGGGCAAAAGACGTTCATCACAAATGGACAGCACGCCAATCTGATCATTGTCGCCGCAAAAACTGATCCCACGGCCCGTTCCAAGGGCACGTCGCTGATGGTTGTGGAAACCGAAGGCGCCGAAGGCTTCACCCGAGGCCGCAACCTTGACAAGATCGGGCTCAAAGCGGGCGACACCTCCGAGCTGTTTTTCGACAACGTCGAGATCCCTCCGGAAAACCTGCTGGGTGGCGAGGAAGGCCAAGGCTTTTATCAAATGATGAAGCAACTGCCGCAAGAACGCCTGATCATCGGATGCGGTGCTGTGGGCGCCATGCAGGGTGCCGTCGAACGCACCATTGCCTACTGCAACGAACGCGAAGCCTTTGGCGGGCCGATCATCCAGTTCCAGAACACCCGCTTCAAACTGGCCGAAATCAGCACTAAACTGACTGTCAGCCGCGCCTTTTTGGATGAATGCATTGCAGAACACCTGCGCGGCGAGCTGACCGTCGAAAAGGCGGCAATGGCCAAATACTGGCTTAGCGACACACAAGGCGAAGTGCTGGACGAATGCCTTCAGCTGCACGGGGGCTACGGGTTCATGCAGGAATACGCGGTCGCCGAAATGTGGACCGATGCACGCGTTCAGCGGATTTACGGAGGCACAAACGAGATCATGAAAGAACTGATTTCGCGCAGCCTGATCGATCGGAAAAACTGAAGGGTGGGATTTTGAGTATTTTGCCAAGAAGAAGATGCAGGTCCACCCCGCCACTATGGACGGGGCTTCTCCTTGGGCGGTCATCGGCTCTCCAGCCTGTACCGCACACTCAAGTCTATTCGTCTTTGGTAAACGAAATCTTACTTCTTCTTGGTAGAAATACTCCGTGGGGGTGCGGGGGCGCGAAGCCCCCGCTTTGACAACAGGGAACCTGGAAATGACGATCAAACTTTACTGCTTCGGGGAAAGCGGGAATGCCTATAAAGCGGCGCTTCCGTTATCCTTGTCTGGATTGGCTTGGGACGCCGTCTACGTCGACTTCTTCGATGGCGAAACCCGAACACCGGACTTCCGCGCCATCAACGAAATGGGCGAAGTTCCGGTGCTGGTCGACGGCGACACCACCCTGACCCAATCCGGCGTCATGCAAATGTACATCAGCGAGAAATCCGGCAAGTTCGGCGGCACCAGCCCAGAGGAAGCCCGTGAAATCATGCGCTGGTGCTTTTGGGACAACCACAAGCTGTCCTCGATCGCAGGCAACACCCGTTTCCTGATGAACTTCCTTCCCGAAGACAAACGCCCCGCTGAGGTGATCGCGTTCAACCAAGGACGCCTCAAAGCCGCTTACAAAGTCCTAGACGGTCATCTTGAAGGCCGCGACTGGATCGTCGGCGCTGCCCCGACCAATGCCGACTTTTCCTGCTGCGGATACCTGTTTTACCCCGAACCCTTCGGGTTCGACCGCGCCCAGTGGCCGAATATCGATCGCTGGCTTTCGAACATCCAAGCCCTTGAGGGCTGGAAACACCCTTATGATCTGATGCCCGGCAGCCCCGCTGACCGCGCCTGAGGAGGATATTATGAACGACGCATTTATTTACGACGCCGTGCGCACCCCGCGCGGAAAAGGCCGCCCAGACGGGTCGCTACATGAAGTTTCGCCTGCCAAACTGGGCGCGACTGTTCTGAACGCGCTGAAAGAGCGCAACGATCTGGAAGGCCACGCGGTCGAGGATGTGATCTGGGGCAATGTTACCCAAGTCGCCGATCAGGGTGCGTGCCTTGCACGCACCACTGTTCTGGCCTCGGACATGGATGAAACCATTCCGGGTGTGTCGATCAACCGCTTCTGCGCCTCGGGGCTTGAGGCCGTAAATATGGCAGCCAATCAGGTGCGCGGAGGAGCGGGTGGCGCCTACATCGCTGGTGGCGTCGAAAGCATGAGCCGCGTGCCGATGGGCAGTGATGGCGGGGCAATCGCCGTTGATCCGGACATTACCTTCAAGCATTACTTCGCACCGCAAGGCATTGGCGCCGATATGATCGCCACGCTGAACGGTTTCACCCGCGACATGGCGGACGAACTGGCGGTCGAAAGCCAGCGCCGTGCGAAAGCCGCGTGGGATGCCGGACGCTTTGCCAACTCGGTCATTCCCGTGCGCGACGTGAACGGGCTGACCATTCTGGCCCATGACGAATACATGCGCCCCGGCACCGATATGCAGGCACTTGGCGCGTTGAAGGCCAGCTTCAAGGATCAGGGCGAGGTTATGCCCGGTTTCGACAAGGTCGCGATTATGAAATACCCCCAGCTTGAACGGGTGAACCATATCCACCACGCCGGCAACTCGTCGGGTATCGTGGACGGCGCGGCCGGTATGCTGATCGGTGACAAGGAATTTGGCGAACGCTACGGCCTGAAGCCCCGCGCGCGCTTCAAAGCAACATCGAAGATCGGCACTGATCCTACGATCATGCTGACCGGTCCTGTGCCTGTAACCCGGAAAATCCTTGCCGAAACCGGCATGGAAATTGGCGACATCGACCTCTTTGAAGTGAACGAAGCTTTCGCCTCGATCGTGATGATGTTCGAGCACGCGTTCGGCGTGGATCACGACAAGGTCAACGTCAACGGCGGCTCGATCGCAATGGGTCACCCCTTGGGGGCAACCGGTGCGATCATCCTTGGCACCCTGTTGGACGAGCTTGAGCGTCAGGACAAGGAAACCGGCCTGGCCACGCTGTGCATCGGGTCCGGCATGGGCGTCGCGACCATCATTGAACGTGTGTAAGGAGAGAGACCAATGACTGATTTTACCCTTACCAAAAACGACGACGGCGTAGCGATCATCACGTGGGATTGCCCCGACAAGTCGATGAATGTGCTGTCGTTTGACGGATTGGCCGAACTTGAGGCCTGTGTTGATCAGGTGCTGGCTGATGAAAGCATCAAAGGCGCCGTGATCACCTCGGGCAAGGCGGGCAGCTTTGCGGGCGGAATGGACCTGAACGTGCTGGCCAGCCTCAAGGAAAGCGCAGGCGATAATCCGGCCCAGTCTGTCTTTGACGGCATCATGTATATGCATGGCGTCCTGCGCAAAATTGAGCGCGCAGGTATGGATCCGAAAACACTGAAAGGCGGCAAGCCGATTGCCACCGCCCTTCCCGGCACAGCAATGGGTATCGGATTGGAAATCCCTCTGGCGTCTCATCGTTCGTTTGTTGCCGACAATCCCAAAGCCAAAATAGGCCTGCCGGAAATCTTGGTTGGCCTGTTCCCCGGAGCTGGCGGCACCACCCGCGTTGTGCGCAAGCTGGGCCTGATGGCGGCTGCGCCTATCCTATTCGAAGGCAAAGCCGGCGATCCTAAGAAAGCCAAGGCGATGGGCTTGATCGACGAAGTAGTGGCCGATCCTGTCTCCGCTGCGCGTGACTGGGTTCTGAATGCCAAGGATGCCGATCTGGTGAAACCGTGGGACCAGAAGGGTTACAAAATGCCCGGTGGCGCGCCCTATCACCCTAGCGGATTTATGACATTCGCGGGCGCTTCGGCTCTGATCAACGGCAAGACCCAAGGCGTCTATCCAGCCGCCAAAGCGATGCTGTCGGCGATCTACGAAGGCGCAACCGTCCCCTTCGACACCGCATTGAAGGTCGAGGCACGCTGGTTCACCAATGTCATGCTGAACCCGTCTTCGGGAGCGATGATCCGCTCTCTGTTCATCAACAAGCAAGCGCTTGAAAAGGGCGCGAACCGCCCCGCTGTGGATGATCAGACCGTCAAGAAGGTTGGCGTTTTGGGTGCAGGCATGATGGGGGCGGGTATCGCTCTGGTGTCGGCGCAGGCTGGTATCGAAGTGGTGCTTCTGGATCAAAACATGGAAGCTGCCGAGCGCGGCAAAGCCTATTCGGCCAGCTTCATGGACAAAGGCATCAAGCGCGGCAAAGCGACCGAGGAAAAGAAAGAGGCGCTGCTGGCGCGGATCACGGCCACCACGGACGTGGCTGATCTTGCAGGCTGCGATCTGATCGTGGAAGCGGTCTTTGAAGATCCGGCGGTCAAGGCCGAAATCACACAGCGTGTCGAAGCGGTGATCCCAGAGGATTGCATCTTTGCCTCGAACACCTCGACCCTGCCGATTACCGGACTGGCAAAAGCCAGCAAGCGGCCCGAGCAATTCATCGGTATCCACTTCTTCTCTCCAGTCGAAAAGATGGCGCTGGTCGAAATCATCAAAGGCAAGGCAACCGGCGAACTGGCTGTGGCCAAGGCGCTGGACTTCGTGCGCCAGATCCGCAAAACACCGATCGTCGTCAACGACGCGCGGTTCTTCTATGCTAACCGCTGCATCATTCCCTACATCAACGAAGGCATTCGCATGGTCGGCGAAGGGGTAAATCCTGCGCTAATCGAAAACGCCGCGCGGATGATGGGCTTTCCTGTAGGTCCGTTGCAGTTGGTTGACGAAACCTCGATTGATCTGGGTGTGAAAATCGCCAAGGCGACCAAAGCCGCGATGGGCGATGCCTATCCTGACAGTGCTGTGGATGATGTGCTGTTTGCCATGTTCGAAGACGGACGTTTGGGTCGCAAATCGAAGTCGGGGTTCTATGCCTATGACGAAACAGGTAAGCGCACCGGTTTGTGGGACGGTCTGAAAGACAAATTCGGTCGCGCCGATGAGCAGCCCGAATTGATCGACGTGCAACATCGTTTAATGTTCGTGCAAACGCTGGAAGCCGTCCGCGCGCTGGAAGAAGGCGTTCTGGAAGACATCCGCGAAGGCGACGTGGGCGCGATCCTCGGCTGGGGCTTTGCGCCTTGGTCAGGTGGACCGCTTAGCTGGTTC
>CAYVRN010000044.1:17458-25472 GCA_964453855.1 uncultured Rhodobacterales bacterium | reverse complement strand
GCCAGTTCCGTGTGGCTGCCTGTCAGGATGTTGACCACCCCGCCCGGCACGTCTGATGTCTCGAGCACCTGATAGAAATCCGTCGCCGCCAGAGGGAACGGTTGCGACGCGACCATCACCAAGCGGTTGCCCATCGCAATCGCAGGGGCCACCGCGCCAACCAGCCCCGCCAGCGGGCTGTCATCCGGGCAGAACGCCCCGATCACACCGACCGGTTCGCGCACCGCGACGGCCATGCCGCGCATCGGTACGTTATGGGCCAGCCCGTCGAACTTGTCGGCCCAAGCGGCGGCGGTGAACAGGTGGTTCACGGCTTCATCAACCTCGCGCGCACCATTGCGTTTGCCGGTCAGTTGGTTGACGCGCTGGGCAAACTCGCCCGCCCGCGCTTGCAGGTTTTCTGCAATGTAATACAGGATCTGCGCCCGCAGATGCCCCGTGGTTTTCGACCAGCTTGCAGCGCCCGCCGCGGCCTCGACCGCGTTGCGCACGTCTTTGCGGTTGGCGATGGGGGCTTGGCCCAACAGCTCTCCGCCCTTGGAATAAACATCGCGGGAATAGCCGCCATCCGGCCGCGCCTGTTTGCCGCCAATGTACAGCTTCGCCGTGCGGTCCAGCGGATCAACGGGGCCTTTGTCGCCTTTGAACGGCGCAACGGGGGTCAGCTTTTTGGCAGGTTTCACAGGCTTGGTATAGGCCTGCAGCCCCTCCCATCCGCCTTCGCGTCCAAAGCCGCTTTCACGCACGCCACCAAAGCCGGCGGCGGCGTCGAACATGTTGGTTCCGTTCACCCAGACCACACCCGCCACCAGCTTGGGCGCAATATCCAGCGCAAGGTTCACGTTCTCAGACCACACGCTTGCCGCCAGCCCATAGCGGGTATTGTTGGCCATCGCCACAGCCTCGGACGGGGTGCGGAAGGTGCTGCCGACCAGCACGGGGCCAAAGATTTCTTCCTGCATCAGCGGGTTCGCGGGCGACAAGCCGGTGATCAGCGTGGGCGGATAGAAACACCCCTCGGTCGGGATTTGCGTCTGCGGCTGGAAGGTCTCGCCCTCGTCGCAAGCGTCGACCATCTGCGATATCCGCTGGTGCTGCACAGGGTCCACCACCGCGCCGATATCGATCCCTTTGTCTAAAGGGTTACCAATCCGCAGGTTCCCCATCCGTGCCTTTAACTTGGTATAGAACCGATCCGCGATGCCTTCCTGAACCAACAGACGAGAGCCTGCGCAACAGACCTGCCCCTGATTGAACCAGATCGCATCGACCAGCCCTTCGATGGCGCTGTCGATATCCGCGTCGTCGAAGACGATATAGGGAGATTTTCCGCCCAGCTCCAAGGTCAGCGCCTTGCCGCTGCCCGCCGTCGCGCGGCGGATGCGTTTGCCCACCTCGGTCGAGCCGGTAAAGGCGATCTTGTCTACACCGTCGTGGTTCACGATCATCTCGCCCACCGCCCCGTCGCCGGTGACGATGTTCACCACACCCGCAGGCACGCCCGCCTGACGGCAAATGTCGGCAAACAGCAGCGCCGTCAGCGAGGTATACTCGGCAGGCTTCAACACCACCGTATTCCCCATCGCCAGCGCCGGCGCGACCTTCCACGCCAGCATCAACAGCGGGAAGTTCCACGGGATGATCTGCCCGCAAACACCCAGCGCCTTGCGGCCCGGCAATTCGGTCTCCATCAACTGCGCCATGCCCGCATGATAATAGAAATGACGATGCACAAGCGGCACGTCGATATCGCGGCTTTCGCGGATCGGCTTACCGTTATCGAGCGTCTCAAGAACCGCAAACAGCCGCGCATGTTTCTGGATCAACCGCGCAATCGCATAAAGCACCCGCGCGCGCCCATGACCGCCCAGTTTCTCCCACTTAGGCTGGGCCAAACGCGCGGCCCTTACGGCCGCATCCACCTCATCCACGGTGGCCTGGGACAGATCGGCCAACACCTCGCCCGTCGCGGGATTGCGCGATGTGAAATCTTTCCGCGGATCGGTGAACTTGCCGCCGATAAACTGCCCGAACTGCGCGCTCTGATCGACAATCCACGCCAGTGCATCACCCGATGCTTCAGGGGCCGGACCGTAATCCATCGTCTCGAATATCTCTTTTACACTCATGGCTTCTTCTTGGTCCAAATACTCAAAATCCAACCTATCCCATCGCGTGCCGGTATCCGGCGGAATAGGCCCCTGTCACGTGATGCTCTAACTGCCGCTCAATATCGCCCAAAAGCGAAGACGCTCCAAAACGGAACAGATCAGGCTGCAACCAGCGATCACCCAGTTCTTCTTTAATCAACGCAAGATAAACCAAGGCATCCTTCGCCTTGGATATGCCGCCTGCGGGCTTGTAGCCCACGCGGAACCCGGTCCGTTCATAGTAGTCCCTGATTGCGCGGATCATCACCAGACTGACCGGAAGCGTTGCATTCACGCTTTCCTTGCCTGTCGAGGTTTTGATGAAATCCGCCCCTGCCATCATGCACACCAACGAAGCACGGCCCACATTTCGCAGGCTGCCCAACTCTCCGGTGGCAAGGATGGTTTTGATATGCGCGTCGCCACATGCCTCGCGATAGGCGCGCATTTCGTCGTAAAGCGCTTGCCAGTCGCCGGTCAGCACCTGACGGCGAGAGATTACGATGTCGATTTCCGTCGCTCCGGCGGCAACGCTGCGGCGGATTTCCTCGAGCCGTAATTCAAAGGGCGTCAACCCCGCTGGAAACCCGGTCGAAACGGCGGCAATCGGAATACCGCTGCCCTTTAGTGCTTCAACAGCGGGCGCAATCATTTCGTGGTACACACAAACCGCGCCGACAGTCAGACCCTCGACCCCCAGTGAATCTAGCAAATCATCGCGGACTGGGCGTTTGGCTTTCGCGCAAAGCCGCGCCACACGACCCGAAGTATCATCACCCGACAATGTGGTCAGGTCGATGCAGGAAATCGCCTTCAGCAGCCAAGCAGCCTGGTAGTCTTTCTTCACCGTGCGTCGACCGGGCAAAGTTTTCACTCGCCGCTCTATCGCCGACGTGTTCGCCTGAACACCCCGCACCCAATCCATATCCAGAGGCATCCCCGGATTACGGGCCTCAATATGCAAAGGTAACGTGTTCAGAGGTGTTTCCGTGGTCACACTCATATTCAAACCCGTTTGATAAATTTGACCAAACGGTAGAATGGGAGCGCCCGCAAAGCAAGCGCTCCCATTGGGTCAAGCAATCACGAAACGGTCTTTTGTTTCGGCTCGGGCAGAAGTTCCATCATCGCATCGTATTGCGACAGGAACACCCGACCCGTCATATCCGTCAGGAAATGACTGCGTTGCAAGCGATCCATAACGGGACCCTTCACCTCGGACATGTGCAGTTTGATCCCCATATCCTTCAGCCGCGTATTGATCGCCTCAAGACTTTCCAACGCCGAGTGGTCAATCTCGTTCACGGCAGAACACATCAGGACTACGTTTTTCAATTCGTCATCCCCGACAACACGGTCATAGACATAGTCCTGAAGGAAGCTGGCGTTTGCGAAATACAGGCTTTCGTCGATGCGCAAGGTCAGCAGCGATTTATGCGTATGCACCTGATGACGGTGGATGTTGCGGAAATGTTGGGTGCCCGGCACCAAACCCACCTCGGCGACGTGGGGCTTCGAGGTTTTATAAAGGTGCAGGAAAATCGAGATCCCCACACCCGAAGACACGCCGATTTCAACGCCGAAGCCAAGGGTCAGCACAATGGTCGCCGCCACGGCTGCAAAATCTACCTTTGAATAGCGCCAAGTGTGGCTCAGGATCGAGAAGTCCACAAGGCTGAGAACCGCAACAATGATCGTTGCCGCCAAGGTTGCTTTTGGTAAGAAAAACAACAGTGGAGTCAGAACCAACGCCGCAATCAGAATACCAACGGCTGTAAATGCGCCAGCGGCGGGGGTTTCAGCACCGGCGTCAAAGTTGACAACCGAGCGCGAAAACCCGCCGGTCACCGGAAAACCACCCGAAATGGCTGATGCAACGTTCGACGCGCCCAAGCCGACAAGCTCTTGATCAGGGTTGATTCGCTGTCGACGTTTTGCCGCCAGTGTTTGAGCGACAGAAACAGATTCTACAAATCCGATAACGGAAATAAGCAGAGCCGAGACAAACAACTGCCCCCAAAGTTCCATATCAAAGCTGGGCGCAGACAGGGGCGGGATACCCATAGGAACATCACCGACAATTTTAACGCCCGCTTTGTCCAACCCGAAGCCAAACGTCACAAGAGTTGTCACAACAACCGCTGCAACAGGGCCAGCTTTGGCGCCGATGTCGGCCAAACGCGGTGTCAGGCCATAAGACAATAGCAATGGCTTCAACCCTTTACGAACCCAGAACAGAAACGCCGTCGCCGTCACGCCGATAACCACAGTGTACCAATTTGTATCGGGCAGGTGATGTAACAGGCTTTCGACCAGCTCGACCAGATTGTGACCCGACGCATTAATGCCGAAAATATGCTTCAACTGAGAGGTTGCGATCAGAATACCAGATGCGGTGATGAATCCTGCAATGACCGGATGGCTTAGGAAGTTGGCAAGAAATCCCAACCTAAGCACGCCCATCAGCAGCAACATCACACCGGACATAAATGCCAATGTGATCGCCGCCAAAGCGTATTGAGTTGGGTCTTCGATTCCCAGATTGCCAATAGCTGCCGCTGTCATAAGCGACACAACCGCGACCGGCCCAACCGCCAATGCGCGCGACGTGCCAAAAATGCCGTAGGCAATCAACGGAAGGATTGATGCATAAAGCCCCATCTCGGCCGGCAGACCTGCAAGCAGGGCATAAGCCAGCGACTGCGGGATCAGCATGATCGTCACAATCACCGCAGCCACAAGATCGGATGTCAGGGTTTCGTTGTTGTAGGTCTTGGCCCATTGCAAAATGGGCAAATGGCGTTCTAGCGCCGCGCGGTTCAAAGCTGGCATCTTTCAAGTATCCTGTTCGGGGCGTTTCTTGATGCGCTATATATTCCACTTTTTGAATAGTTGAAGGGGTAAATGCGATTCTTTTCAACAAATAAAAAGCCCGGCGCAATGGCCGGGCTAGGAAATCAGCTTTTTACCGAGATTTTTTCGGGCTTTGCCAGCCATTCCTTGCCGCGAAGCATTGCCTTCCAATAAATCGGCGGCAGGATCTGCTCTTTCAACAACCACGCCAAGCGTGTCGCTTTGGTGCCGTTGACCAGCCATTTCGGGAAAGTCGGTAGAATCACCCCGCCATAGCCGAACTCGGCCAGAACGATCTTGCCCCGCTCAACCGTCAGCGGACAGGACCCGTAACCGTTGTAGATCGCTGAAGGGGATTTGCTGTTCATATCGTCGATCAGGTTTTCAGCCACAACAGGCGCCTGAACACGCGCCGCCGCCGCTGTTTTCGAGTTCGGCGTGTTCGCCACATCGCCCAGTGCCCAGATGTTTTCAAACTCGGTATGGCGCAGGGTGGCTGGATCGACGCTGATAAAGCCCGAGGCATCCGCCAAAGGAGAAACCTTCACGAAGTCAGGCGCACATTGCGGCGGAGCGACGTGCAGCATGTCGAACTCGACGGTGACGGTTTCTTTCTCAGCATCCGGCCTGGATACCTCAAAGGTCGCCGTTCGGCTTGGCCCATCCACCGCAATCAGGTTGTGGTGATAGTTCACCGTCGCCCCGTATTTGTCGATGTAGCTTTGCAGCGCCGGAACGTAATCCTTGATCCCGAACAATACGCCGCCCGCGTTCATGAACTGGACGTCGATGTCTTTCAGGGTATTGCGCTCGCGCCAGTTATCCGCCGACAGGTACAACGCCTTTTGAGGGGCACCAGGGCATTTGATCGGCATCGGCGGCTGGGTGAAAATCGCCTTACCTTCTTTCAGATCTTTCACCAGCTCCCATGTGTAGGGCGCCAGATCATAGCGGTAGTTCGAGGTGACACCGTTCTTGCCCAGTGTCTCAAGCAACCCGTCCACACGATTCCAGTCAAGTTTCAGACCTGCTGCAACAATCAAGCGATCGTATTTGATCACGCGACAGCCATCCAGCACCACGGCGTTGTTCTTGGGCTCAAAGAACGCCACCGCCCCTTTGATCCATTTCACACCCTTGGGAATCAGGCTGCCCATAGTTTTGGCGGTTGTTTCGGCCTCAAAGATACCTCCGCCAACCATGGTCCAACCGGGCTGGTAATAGTGGACATCTGCCGGATCAATCAGCGCGATCTCAAGATCCGGTTTTCGGGCTTTCAAACTGGACGCCACCGCGATCCCGCCTGCGCCACCACCGACAATCACCACCTGATAATGGGCGTCGCCGGTATCTGTTGGCGTCTTGCCCCCATTCGCAATGCGTCGCGCCACACCCGACATATCGTAGCCGGCCTCTTTCGCCATCGAGATGATTTCCGGAAGGTCCCGTTTGGTAGACTGACTGAGCGACCACAAAACCGTGCAGCGCGTTCCGGTTCGGCAATAGGCGAACACGGGTCCGGGCAATTCGTGGGTGTTCTTGTCAAAGTCGACGCTATCTGTGTCCAGCACTTTACCCGAAACGACCGGCTGATAGCGGAACTCAAGGCCGTGCTTTTTGGCTTCGGCTTCGATCTCGGCATAGGTCGGCTGATCCGACCCCTCACCATCAGGACGGTTACAGATGATCGAACGAAAACCGGCTGCCGCAATCTCGGCCACATCTTCCGGCCTGATCTGCGGGGAAACCGTCAGGTTTTCATCAATGCGCTTCATTTCCATACGATAGTCCTTTCGACAAACAGACTCGGAATCGGTCTGCATTAGAATGAGTTGGCGTATAAATATTCGCTTTACTGAATATTACAATGTCGTTTTTTTATCAGTCGACCTTCTATTTCCGGTTTACCCCTGTCAAACAAGGTGCATTAACAGCGCAGGCGGCGGATTTTTAGCATGCGAAAAGGGGCAAAACATGAGCGGGCAGTGGGAATTCTGGATTGATCGCGGCGGCACATTTACAGATGTGGTTGCGCGCAAACCTGATGGGTCGCTGGTGACGCACAAGCTTCTTTCCGAAAACCCCGAACGGTACAGGGACGCCGCTGTTCAGGGCATCCGCGAACTGATCGGGGCAGACGATGCGCTGCCTGACAATGCGATCCGTGCCGTCAAAATGGGCACCACGGTCGCCACCAACGCGCTTCTGGAACGCAAAGGCGAGAGGGTGCTGCTGCTGATCACCAAAGGCTTCCGCGACCTTTTGAAAATCGGCTATCAGACTCGCCCCCGCCTGTTCGATCTGGAAATCAAACGCCCCGAGCTTTTGTATGAACGTGTCGAAGAAATAGACGAGCGTTTGGATGCGGATGGCACTATTTTGCACCCGCTTGATGAAGCGGCAGCGCGCGCCATCCTTCAATCCGCGTATGATGACGGCATCCGTGCCGTCGCCATTGCCGGACTGCACGCCTATCTCAACCCCGTTCACGAAGCCCAAGTTGCCGACATGGCCCGAGAGATCGGTTTTACCCAGATCTCCGCCAGTCATCAGGTCTCGCGTCTGGCCAAGCTGGTTGGGCGCGGCGACACGACCGTTGTTGATGCCTATCTC
The DNA here is from genome assembly GCA_964453855.1 of uncultured Rhodobacterales bacterium. Classification (GTDB taxonomy): domain Bacteria; phylum Pseudomonadota; class Alphaproteobacteria; order Rhodobacterales; family Rhodobacteraceae; genus JASMHC01. The sequence goes on along the minus strand of CAYVRN010000044.1, from coordinate 17,856 downwards.
TCGCCCATCCTGCGCCGCTATGTCGATCAGGTAGCGGGCGCTTTGGACATGGGTCGCGCCTGCGAACGTTTGCTGTTCATGCAGTCCAGCGGTGGTTTAACAGATTCGTCTCTGTTTCAGGGAAAAGACGCCATATTGTCGGGTCCGGCGGGCGGTATCGTCGGCATGGTCAAAACAGGCGAGGCGGCTGGACACGGCAAGCTGATCGGCTTTGACATGGGCGGAACCTCGACCGATGTCAGTCACTACGCGGGCGATTATGAGCGGTCGTTTGAAACCGAAGTCGCCGGTGTCCGGATGCGCGCCCCGATGATGGACATACACACTGTTGCAGCTGGCGGCGGATCTATCTGCACCTTCCGCGATGGCCGTTTTCAGGTTGGCCCCGAAAGCGCAGG
>CAYVRN010000044.1:0-17358 GCA_964453855.1 uncultured Rhodobacterales bacterium | reverse complement strand
CACATCGCGGTCGACAACATGGCCAACGCGATCAAAAAGATCAGCGTTCAGCGCGGCCATGATGTGACACAATACACCCTGCAGTGTTTCGGCGGTGCCGGTGGTCAGCACGCCTGTCTGGTGGCCGACGCCTTGGGTATGACCAAGGTTCTGGTCCATCCCTACGCAGGCGTTCTGTCTGCTTATGGTATGGGTCTGGCGGAAATACGTGCGCTGCGTGAAATTCAGTTCGATGCACCGATATCAGACACTAAACAGGCGGAAAGTGCCCTTTCAGCGATCATAGAAGACGCCAAAGAAGAGGTCTCGAACCAAGGGGTTTCCGAACTTCGGACCGAACGTCGGGCACATCTGCGCTATGACGGCTCTCACCAACCGCTTGAGGTTCCTTTTGGCTCTGTTGAAGATATGACCAAAGCGTTTGAGGCTGCACACGAGGCCCGCTTTGGGTTTATTTCACCCGAACGCGCGATTCTGTTTGAAATGCTCGCCGCCGAGGCGATCGGCTCAACCGGAGAAGCGCCAAAGGTGCTGATCCCGCAGGGAACAGGCTCTGTTCAGGCCCAAATCCCGCTTTGGCAGGGCGACTCCTACGCAGATGCCCCGCTATACGACCGCAACACGCTTCGCCCAGACAGCGCTGTCCACGGTCCCGCGATCATCATAGAACCTACCGGCACCAACGTGATCGAACCGGGGTGGTCCGCATCGGTCGATACCCTTGGCAACCTAGTCCTCGAGCGCACAACGGCCAAAGCCCGCGCCCATGCTGCCGGAACCGAAGCTGATCCGGTATTGCTGGAGGTATTCAACAACCTGTTCATGTCGGTCGCCGATCAAATGGGTGCGACATTGGCGAATACCTCTTGGTCGGTGAATATCAAGGAGCGGCTGGATTTTTCTTGCGCGATTTTTGACCAGCACGGCGATCTTGTGGCCAACGCCCCGCATGTGCCGGTTCATCTTGGGTCGATGGCGGAATCAATCAAAACGGTGATGACCCAGAACCCCGATGTACAGGACGGCGATGCGTTTATGCTGAACTCGCCCTACAACGGCGGCACGCACCTGCCGGATGTAACGGTGGTGACGCCCGTGTTTGTGAACGGTCAGGCCGCGTTCTGGCTGGGCTCTCGCGGGCACCATGCCGATATCGGCGGGCGAACCCCCGGAAGCGCTCCGCCGGATAGCACTCATATCGACGAAGAAGGCGTGCTGATTGACAATATTCGCCTTGTTAGAGACGGGTCATTCCTTGAAGACGTCGCGCGTGACGTTCTGGAAGGCGCGAAATATCCGGCGCGGAATGTGACCCAGAACATGGCCGATCTGAAAGCGCAGGTCGCGGCCAATGCCACCGGTCGGCGCGAGCTTTTGAAAGTGGTGGAGCACTACGGGCTGGACGTCGTGCAGGCCTATATGGGCCATGTGCAGGACAACGCCGAAGAAAGCGTGCGTCGTGTCATAGATAAAATGACCGACGGGCAGTTTACCTATCCGATGGATCATGGGGCGACGATCAAGGTTTCAGTCTCTGTTTCGGGTGAAAACAGGTCAGCAACTATCGATTTCACCGGCACATCCCCTCAGCACACCGGCAACTACAACGCCCCGCGTTCGATCTGCCGCGCGGTGGTTCTTTACGTTTTCAGAACTTTGGTCGGAGCGGACATCCCGCTGAACGAAGGCTGCATGAAGCCGCTGAACGTGATTATCCCCGAAGGTTCAATGCTAAACCCCGTCTATCCGGCGGCGGTAATTGCGGGAAATACCGAGGTGTCTCAGGCCACTTGCAACGCCCTATACGGGGCGCTGGGCGTGATTGCCGGATCGCAGGCGACAATGAACAACTTCGTCTGGGGGAATGACGACTTCCAGAACTACGAAACCATCGCGGGCGGCACGGGCGCTGGCCCCGGATTCAACGGTTGCGACGCGGTGCAAAGCCACATGACCAACACGCGTATGACAGATCCGGAAATCTTGGAGAAACGCTTTCCTGTACGTCTGGAGTCCTTTGGAATCAGACACGATTCCGGCGGAAAAGGCCGTTGGAGCGGCGGCGAAGGAGCCACACGTCGGATGCGTTTCCTGACCCCTGTGACAGTGACAACTTTGTGCTCACACCGCGAAATCGCACCCTTTGGCGTTGATGGCGGCAACAACGGCGGGGTTGGCCGGAATTGGGCGGAATTGCCCGACGGTCAGACCATAGCGTTAAAAGGCAATGACGAAATTGACCTGCCTGCCGGATCGGTTTTCGGCATGGAGACACCGGGCGGGGGTGGTTGGGGCAGTCTCTAATCCTGCCCAATAAAGCCATTTTCACGGATCAACGTGATCAGTTGATCCGTTGAAACGCCCGGGCGCTGGTCAGACGTGTCTAGCTGCGCAGAGGCACGCGCATATTCGCCTTCGCGGGCAGACAGGATGCGCTTCAACTGCTCCATCGCTTCGGGATTTCCAGCCATCGGGCGGGTGTCACCCTGCGCACGCACGCGGGTCATGTGTTCTTCGGGCGTGGTGCGGACCCAGACTGTGTGGAAGTGATTCAACAGGGTCGCGTAGGTCTCTGGCTCGGCCACAATTCCACCAGCAACCGCCAAGATCAAACTTTCGCGCGTGTCGATGATGTGCTGCAACGCCTGTGCTTCAAGGCGGCGATAGCCCTCTTGTCCGTAAAGCTCCATAACCTCAGAGATTGCCATGCCGCCGAGCTCTTCGATAACCGTATTCAACTCGACAAACGGAATGTCCAAACGGTGGCTGACTTTTTGGCCCAGGGTGGTTTTTCCGGCGCCGCGCAGTCCGATCAGGCAAACCCGCTTGGCGCGGGCTTTCTGAACATGCGGCGGACTGAGCAACTGCATGACCTTGGCCTGAATGTCTTCTGAGGCATTTTCGTACAATTCCCCAATGTTAGGCTCTGATTTTAGGGTTGGTTCAGTATCGGACACCAACGACTCAAGCGACAGATCCAGCGCTTCGGCAACGCGGTAAAGAAGGGCGATAGAGATGTTGCCGGAACCGGATTCCAACTGCGCCAGATACCGCTGTGACACCCCAGATATTTCAGACAGAACGCGGCGTGGGATACCCTTGGTTTCGCGTGCATTTCTGACCCGCTGACCAACGCGTTCTTGAAGCGCATCCACGGCTGTGGCAGCCGGCGAGGTTTTTAAAGCGTCTGTCATTAGAGTCCCGAAGTTGCACAATAGTGCAGACCGTAACGGGGGACTCAGACAATTGCAATATACTGCACTAAGCGGATTTTTAACTTTCGATCATCGGTTCGATCAAGGCGCGGATGTCGTCTGGTGCTGTCCGTTTTTTGAACGCGATAGCATCCGTAAAGACATTTACAAAGCGTCCTTCAAAACAGTCTTTGCCGTCTTGCCGCCCGATCACGCGAAACTCGATCGAGGTTTCGCCCAATCGAGTGGGCACCACTTCGCATAGAAGCTTGTGGCGTGGGGTGATCGGGTGGCGGAAGTCCAGCGACATATGAACAAACGGAGTGCCCACCTTGCGATCCATTTCGAACTGATACCAGCCGTCACCATCCAGATGGTGTTCCCAGAAGGCGTTGATCGCATCCAGTGCAAAGTTGGGAATGCGTCCGGTGTAGACAATCTTGGCCGGGTCGCAATCGCCCCAGGTGACGTTGATTTCGTGTTGGAATGTCATGGTCAGTAGGTCTCGACGTGATATCGCCCGTCTTCGCGCATGCTGTCACGCAGTGCAACCCATTGTTCGCCAATGCTTTCTGCGATGTTGGTGAACGCCTTTTCGACACCTTCCTCCATCCCGCGCAGACCGCAGATATAAATATGGGTGTTGGGGTCTTGAAGCAGTTCGGCCACCGCATCTTCTTCAACCATCATCCGGTCTTGGACGTATTCTTTGTCGGCTCCGGGAATGCGGCTGAACACCAGATGCTTTTTGAGCAGGCTTTCCGGCACTTTGTTCAGCGGCCCGAAATACGGCAGGCTTTCTGGCGTGCGCGCACCGAAGAACATGGTCATGCCGCCGGATTTACCGCCGATCTTGCGCTGGCGACGCATGGTGAAGGCCCGCATCGGGGCAGAACCCGTGCCGGTGCAGATCATCAACAGTCGCGCTGCAGGATCGTCGGGCATCAGGAAGGTGCTGCCAAACGGGCCGGTGACGTTCACCTTGTCGCCGATTTGCAGATCACACAGATAGTTCGAGCACACGCCAATCTCTTCACGTTTCACGGTAAGTGATACGTTGTGATAATTCGGTCGTTCGCCATCACGCGGACTGGACACGGAATAGAGACGTGGCAAGTGGTCCTTGCCCTCATCGGTCTGACCGGGTGGGATGATGCCGACATTCTGACCTTCAAGAACCGGGAAGGGCTGTCCTTCGAAGCTTAGGATGATGTGGCGGACATCGGTGTCGCTGCCTTCGGCGGTCAAGCGGTAGTTGCCCTGAACCGTGGCCACAGCGGGCTTGCCAAGGTTGTAAAGATTGATCTCGGGTTTTGCTGCGGATTTGGGGGCAACAGCTTTGCCGCCTGCACCCTTATGCGCGTCTGCCAACAGGGCCGCGATGGGATCATCGTTGTCATCCGACGATTCACCGCCGGTTTCCGCATCATCCGCGTTCAGTTCAATGTCATCCTGAGCAGGAAGCTCCATGAACTCGAACTGTTCGTCCAAGGAAAACGGCTTGGACACGACGCGCCATTCGTCAATCGACCCAGTCGGGCAGACCGGAATACAATCCATGCAGAAATTGCATTTTTCGGCATCGACCACGACATTGTTGTCGTCATGCTCAATCGCACCAACCCCGCAGGTCATTTCGCAGGTGTAACAACGGATGCAGATTTCGGGGTCGATCAGGTGTTGTTTGATCGGTTTGTTCAACTGTCTTTCCCTTTGAGAAGCATGTCCGGAAGCACCAGAACTTCGATCAGTTCCTTGCACAGACCCTGACAGTCAGGGCAATCGACACACTGGCCCGAAGCTTCCATCAGCTTTTGACTGATGGCTTGGGTGCGCGGGGCGTGTCCGATGTTGCGATCGATTCTCATGTGCATATCGTACTCCGGAAATTCGGGCAGGGCTAGACCCTGCCCTGCAAAGCTTACGCCATGTGCAGTTTGACGTATTCGAAGTCGCCGGGCTTGTTGTCGATGCCCACTTTCGGCGCACTGATCCAACCCGCGTACTGACCTGGCTCATAGACCGGCTTCATCAGCGACTGGATGAAGTCGCCGTCGGCCTTGGTCGGCAGCCATTCGGTGGCGCCTTTGTCATACTCGGCACCGCTGACGATTTTGCCCTCGGGGTTAAAGTTATGACCCGAGAAGACGCCGATCTGACGGTGGAAGCTTTCATGTGGCAGCTTGAGTTCAAACTCGACGCCTGCTTTCTGGATGATCTTGTTCCAACGGCCAACACCGCCGGCTGCATCCTTGGAGTAGTCATCGCGCAGGCGCATGTTGATGGCTGTCAGCGCCGGCACATCGCGGTAAACAACCTGATCGCCTTCCAATTCGGCCACGCGGTAGGTGTCGTTACGCAGTTGGTGATCGTCGTCGATACGATGCTCCATGTAGCGACCTTTGATGCCCGAGTTGAACGCATTGGCTGCATTGGTCGAGACCTCTTGGCCGAACAGATCAAGTGACAAGGTATAGTGCAAGTTCAGCTTTTTCTGGATGGTCGGCAGGTCGATTACGCCCAGATCACGGATCTTGTTAATGTCATAAGGATCGGTGATGCCGTTTTCGTTCATCACATCACAGGTGCGCTGGATCACGCGGCCAACACCCGTTTCTCCGACGAACATGTGGTGCGCTTCTTCGGTCAGCATAAAGCGGCAGGTGCGCGACAGCGGATCGAAGCCGGACTGAGCCAGAGACTCCAGCTGCATTTTGCCGTCACGGTCAGTGAAATAGGTGAACATGAAGAACGACAGCCAGTCCGGCGTTTCTTCGTTGAACGCGCCCAGCATACGTGGGGCTTCTTCGGAACCCGACTGACGCATCAGCAGATCGTCGGCTTCTTCGCGACCGTCTTTGCCGAAATATTTGTGAAGCAGATAGACCATCGCCCACAGGTGACGACCCTCTTCCACGTTGACCTGAAACAGGTTGCGCATGTCGTAAAGTGACGGCGCTGTAAGAGCGAGCGCCTTTTGCTGCTCGACCGAGGCTGGCTCGGTGTCGCCCTGAATAACGATCAGTCGCTTCATCAAGTTGCGGTATTCACCCGGTACTTCCTGCCACGCGGGCTGACCGGCATGTTCACCACAAGGGATGGTGCGACCTTCAACCTGCGGGGCCAAAAGAACGCCCCAGCGGTATTCGGGCATTTTTACATAGTCGAATTTTGCCCAACCTTTGGGGTCAACCGAAACGGCCGTGCGAAGGTAAACCATCGATTCCTGAAAGTTTTGCGGGATCAGACCGTTCCACCAGTTAATGTAACCGGGGTGCCACTTTTCTAGCGCCTTCAAAACTTTTTTGTCCGAAGACAGGCCCACGTTGTTTGGGATTTGGGTGTCGTAGCTGACGTTGATAAGATCGAGCATTTGTTTCTCCCTTTGGGTTCGGGAAGATGGGGTATAACCCCATCCTACGCCGGGTACTTCTGTAGGATGGGGCTATGCCCCATCAATTCACACACGTTCCATGTTGTAATCGCCGCGGATGCCGGTGCCGTAACGCTGAAGCGCGCCTTCTGCACCAACCGCGTTCGGGCGGTTGAAAATCCAGTTCTGCCAAGCGGTCAGACGGCCAAAGATGCGGGTCTCCATGGTTTCCGGTCCGGCAAAGCGCAGGTTGGCTTCCATTCCCGTCATCGCGTCAGGGCTGAAGCTGGCACGCTCTTCTTCGAAGATGCGGATTTCGTCTTCCCAGTCGATGTCATCAAGGATCATTGTGACCAGACCCAGTTCATCAGCTTCTTCGGCTTCCAATGCTTCGCCGATGCTTTCGCGGGCTTTATCGACCGTTTCCGGCTCTCCAAGGAAACGGGTTTCCAATCGGGTCAAATCATTGGCCATGGGGAAGGGGCCAAAGTTGGCCTCGGTCAGGGTGACAGTTGCGATCGGACGGTTATCGCCTTCGAACTCGTCTTCCATCATGTAGCTACGGTCCACCGCGAACAACAGTTCGGCCAGAATGCCGGTATAGCAGCTACCGTGCTCAACCAGAGCCACCAAGCTGCGCGAGGTCACATCGACCCGCTTCAGTACCCGCTTCCAGTATTGCAGCACCTCTTTGGCCAGCCAGTGGTCTTTGTTTGCAAACAAAAGCGCTTCATGCTGGGCGAATTTTTCAGGGTCGCCTTGGGTTTGGAACTCCCATAGGCCTGCTTCCATTTCATTCAGACGCAGGTGCAGGATTGCATCATCAAACTCACGCGCCAAACGTAGCATGTAGGCCTGATCACCCTGCGCGGTGAAGGCATCCATGTCGGTCGGCGCATCTTCTTCGGGACCTTTGAGAGTGAGAGTGACTTTGCGGGCGTCGCGGTCAATGGCGACCTCAACGGTGGAATAGGTCACTGACCCGTCTTCACCAAAGGTGCGGTTCAGGGGGGTTAAAGCGATCCCTTGTGCGACATCGGGCTTAGGCGAGTTCGCCGCAAACTCGGCAGCGCGTTCTTTCACGGTATCGTCAAACTTGCTGTTCGGGATCACCTCGTCCACCAAGCGCCACTCTTTCGCGCGTTTGCCTCGGATGCCTTCCTCCATCGCGCAGAACACGTCGGCGCGGTCACGGCGGACTTTGCGCTTGTCCGTCACGCGGGTCAGGCCGCCAGTGCCGGGAAGAACGGCCAACAGGGGAACCTCGGGCAGAGCAACCGAAGACGAGCTGTCATCGGTCAGCATAATGTGGTTGCAGGCCAGCGCCAGTTCATATCCGCCGCCCGCGCATGATCCTTTGACAGCTGCAATATATTGCTGACCCGAGTCTGCCATAGCCGCTTCGAATGTGTTGCGGGTTTCGTTGGTGAACTTACAGAAGTTCACCTTGTGGCTGTGCGCCGCGCCGCCCAGCATGCGGATGTTAGCCCCTGCGCAGAACACGCGGTCTTTGCCGGACTGCATCACCACGACTTTAACCTCGGGATGTTCAAAGCGCATGCGCTGAACGATATCGGCCAGCTCGATGTCGACACCCAGATCGTACGAGTTCAGTTTAAGCTTATAACCATCAAACAGACCGCCGTCTTCGTCCACGTCCATCGTCAGATAAGCAACCGGCCCTTCGTATGACAGCTTCCAGTGCTTATAGGCGGACGGGTCCGGCTGAAAATCAATGCGCTTTGTCATGGTGTTTCCTCGTTCCTGTTCGCTTTTGTCCCGCAGTGGATATTGCATTATTTCGCAACTTTTTCAACAATTGCTTTGCCAAAAATGTCGATTTAATGCGCGTTTTTTCGCTATTTTAGGCATTATATTGCACTATTTTGCTTCTGCAGCCTCAATACGCTGAAGTCTCGTGCAAAACTCGGTCACAGCCGCAAGAGTGGATTCGGGGGCTTCAAGATGGGGCGAGTGCTTGGCCCCCTTCAGGATTTCGATGTCTACGGGTGCATAGCTGCGCGTTTCGATCTCGTCGATTTGGGCAAGTGTTCCGTACTGGTCATCCGCCCCTTGAATAGCAAGTGTCGGAATGCGGAAATAATCAATCACATCCGCAACGTTCCAATCCTCAAATCGTGGATCAAGCCAAGCGCCATTCCATCCCCAAAACGCGTTGTCAGGGTCACTGTGATACTTGGCCAAACGATCGCGCAAACCCGAGGACGTGAAAGCCTCTTTTGCCTCTGCAATCGCAGCCAAACCTTCGGGTTCGGAAAAGAAATGCGGAGCCATCAGAACCAGCCCCCGCACACGCATGTCAGAGACTGATCCCCCATAAATCGCGGCAATCGTCGCCCCGTCGGAGTGTCCGACCAGTACAGTACTGCACACGCCGACAGCGTTCAGAACCTCGGGCAGGCTATGAACCGCTTCTTGTGTCATGTAGTCGATTGGTCTGGGCAGATCGACCGGATCGGACTGCCCGTAACCGGCCCTAGAATAGACGAAGACGCCCAGCCCCGTCGCCTCGGCCAGCTTGGCGGGGAAATCCCGCCACAGGGCAACACAGCCCAAACCTTCGTGCAGCAGAACCAAGGTCATCGCCTGATCCGGCGCAGGACCGTAGCAAGCGTATTCCAGTTTCTTTCCGGCAGCAGTCAGAAAGCCGGACGAACCCCATTCAATCGTCATATCAATCCCTTAATTTGAAACGTTGGATTTTACCGGTTGCTGTCTTGGGCAGCTCATCTACGAAAGTCACCCAGCGCGGATATTTCCACATTCCGATCTTCTCTTTCACGAAGTCCTTCAGGGCATCCATCGAGGGCGCTTCGACCCCTTCTTTCATGACCACAAAAGCTGCAGGCTTTATCAGGCCCTTTTCGTCCGCCTTCGAAACAACGGCCGCTTCCAGAACACCGGGGAATTCGATCAGAGCTTGCTCAACTTCGAACGGCGATACCCAAATGCCCGAGACCTTGAACATGTCGTCGGTGCGGCCGCTGTAGACAAAACGCCCGCTTTCATCCCTGGTGTATTTGTCGCCCGTGCGGGTCCAATGGCCCTGAAAAGTCGATTGCGATTTGTTGCGCTGGTTCCAGTAGCCGTCTGCACTGGACGGTCCACGCACCAGCAGCTCACCCACTTCGCCGTCGGGTACGTCCTCGTCGTGCTCGTCAACCAAGCGGACCTCGTATCCCGGAACCGCTTTTCCCGACGTACCGTAAACAATGTCACCCGGCGCGTTTGACAGGAAGATGTGCAGCATCTCGGTTGATCCGACACCGTCGACAATCTGGCAGCCCCACAGCTGCTCCCAACGTCCGCCGATGTCGCGCGGCAAAGCCTCGCCTGCGCTGGTGCACAGACGAATTGAGTGATCCGGCGATCCTCCGCGTTTTTCCTGTTCGGCCACCAGCGCCGCAAATAGAGTCGGCACGCCACAGAACAAGGTGGGCTTTTCGTTTGCCATAATGTCGAACATCGCGTCGGGCGTCGGTCGACCACTGAAGATTATTGTGGTGGCCCCAACCGACATCGGAAACGACACAGCATTCCCTAACCCGTATGCAAAAAAGAACTTTGCCGCTGAAAAAATCACATCGTCTTCGCGGATTCCCAAGACTTGCGCCCCAAATGTGTCGGCTGTGGCCTTCATGCTTGAATGGATATGGCGCACGCCTTTGGGCGTTCCGGTCGAGCCGGATGAATAAAGCCAAAAGGCCAGTTCGTCGTCGTGGGCTTCGATCGTGTCCAGCACATCGGCGCCATCTATGAAGTCATCAAAGCTGGTTGTGCCCTCGGGTGCATCCCCGATCACCACGACCTGCCGCAGATAGGTGTTGCCTTCAATGGCAGGCTTTACGGTGTCCCAAAGCGCGGCTGACACCACCAGTATCGAGGCGCGGCTGTCGTTCAAAATGGCATCGTAAACAGGGGCCGCCAGTAGGGTATTCAACGGCACCGGAACAGCGCCTGATTTCATGGCGCCAAAGAAAGCGACTGGAAATTCAAGTTGGTCGCGCACGATCAATGCCACCCGTTCTTCCCTGCGAACTCCGGCGCGGGTCAAAGCCCCGGCGAATTGTCCGGCCTGATCTTTCAGTTGGGCATAGGTTAGGCTGCGTTTCGCGCCGTCCGCTTCGCGGAAGACAGTTTTATTGCCGCGCCCTTCGTCGACGTGTCGATCGACAAAGTAAACGGCTGCATTTCCGTTGGTCATGTTTTCCTCCCGTGATCGCCAGTCCTTTTCGGATCTTAAAAGCGAGAACAGGAATCAGCTTATCAGGGCATTCACACAATTCATACCCGAAATATGCATCATATCACACTATATGCATTATATTGCACTAATTGTGAATTGCCGTTGCCTTCTTCAATAGGGCGACCAAGCGCTCCGCCTCGCTATCTGTCAGATTTCCAACGATTTTTTTCTGAAGTTCTTCAACAATGGGTCTGGCTTTACCCAAAACATCATGCCCTGATTCAGTCAGCTTCACCACCCGCGCACGCTTATCCAGAACGGATGGTTCACGTGTCACAAATCCTTTTTGGCGCAAGCGATCAACAACGCCACCGATGGTCACCTTGTCATAAGCAATGGCACGGGCCAGCGTGGTTTGGTCAATCTCGGGCGTTGCGTACAACTGCTCCAACGCTGCGTACTGCACCGGTGTCAGATCAATCCCGATCCGGGCCATTTTATCGGCAAACAACGCGACCGAGATTTGGTGCATCCGCCGTATCAGATGGCCCGGCATGCTTTTGACGTTGCTCATATGGCTTCCCTATCACCGCGTTGGGCGGTCTGATTGACTAATTCCCCAAAGGTTATCATGGTCGCATCAGAATATGGAAGGGAATGGCATGTCCGAGTATCTGTTTGACACCCCAAAAATCCGTTCGCTGGCAGTTTCGGGCGAGGACAAGACCTATCCGATCCACCGGATATTCTGTGTCGGACGTAATTACGAAGCTCACGCCAAGGAAATGGGAAACGAGGTTGACCGCGAAGCTCCGTTTTACTTTACCAAACAGCTGCATGCAGTCCTGCCCAGCGGCGGCACTCTGCCATATCCGCCCGGTACTGCCGACTGCCATCACGAGATGGAGCTGGTGTTCGCCATCGGCAAGCCTGTTTTCCGGTGTTCGAAGGATGAAGCAGCGGATGCAATTTACGCCTATGGCTGCGGGCTCGATATGACCCGCCGCGATTTGCAGGCGGCGTCAAAGGAAAAGCGCCGTCCGTGGGACACCGCCAAAGACTTTGAAGGGTCGGCCGTTTTGGCCCCTTTGACAAAGGCGTCCGAGTTTGGCGCGGCAACGGATCAGCGCATTTATCTGTCTGTGAACGGCGAAATCCGTCAGGATGCGTCACTGGCCGAGATGATCCATTCCTGCACCGAAATCGTGGCCGATCTGTCGAAATACTTCCATCTTGCCCCCGGTGATCTAGTGATGACGGGCACGCCTGCTGGCGTTGGCGCTGTTCAGGCAGGAGACGTTCTGGAAGGCGGGATTGACGGGTTATCACCCGTATCTCTGACCATCGTCGCAGCAGAGTAAGCTTAGAAATACTGCGTCGCTACAAAGCTGACCGATTGCGGCTTACCCAAACCCAAACCCGCGCCCGTCGGGGCCGAGACCGAAACACTCAGGTCCGCGTTATCCCCCAGCACATAGCTGGCGGAAAGTCCCAATAGCGCGCCTTGGTCTTCCAGTGAGATGATCGCAGACGGGGCAATGCTAAACTCGGGCGAGAACATGATCGACCCACCCAGAAGCAAGTAGTCTCTGTTCGGCAGATAGACATGGCCCGTAGACATCTTGGTCAACAATTCAGCCGAATAGGCATCGTCCGGAGCAACGCCAAAACCGTTGTGAAACAGCTCGGCGGAATAGGTGGTGCCCCAATCGCCCCACGATCCGAAACCCATTGCCGATAGAACCCAAGACGGCTCAGCCGAACCTGACGCCAAATCCCAGTTCACAATTTCCCCTTTGACGCCCAAACCACCCAACGAACTGCTGAAGCCCAAGGCGGTCACCAAATCGCCGCGGTCTTCGCCTACGGTCAGGGTAAAGTCGGTCATGCCAAGGGTTGTGAAACCGCGCAGGGCAAGGGTTGAGTTGCTGCGGCTGATTTGACCGCCTTCGGTAGCAGGACGGGGCACATAGACCGCCTGCACGTCCGATCCGTTGTCGAACAAATACTGGCCGTAGATCATATCGACGCCGGGCTTAAAGCTGGCGCCCGCTGCAGGTGACACGAAGTCACCGGGGTTGAAGCCGGTGCCCTGCCCCCATGTCAGCGCCTGACGTCCGATTTTCAGCACTGTTTGGTCTGTGGTAAAACTGACCGCCGCTCGCTCGACCGACATTGTCATCTGCGCATTATCGCTGACATCAATCACATTTGTCATGTCAAACATGGTCGAAGGTGGTGTCGCCGGAAGGGCGGTTAGGGCTTCAGAGCTTTGCAGATAGCTGAACAGCATCTGGTATTCGTAGCGACGGTTGTCTTCGGACCCATCCATGATCACCCGCATCGACGGGTTGACGATGGTCTTGCCAGTTTCGTCGTATGTCACGGTCGCATCAGTTTTGAACCGCGTTTCCGCAGACAGCGGAGAGGCGACGACCAAGGCAATAGCGGCGGCTTTAAAGACGTGTGTCACTTTCAATTCCTCCGTCCACCATGTGGATCTGGCGGCGGCTGTGTTCAAGCACGCGCGGATCGTGCGAGCTGATCAGGAAGGTGGTGCCGTGTTCGCGGTTTAACTCTCGCATCAGGTCAATCAGATCCAACGCCGAGGTTGAATCAAGGTTCGCAGTCGGCTCATCCGCCAGCACAATCGCCGGGCGGGACACCAGTGCACGAGCCACTGCCACGCGCTGTTGCTGGCCACCCGACATGGCGCTGGGGCGGCGGTGCTCCAGACCAGCCAGGCCGACCTCTTTCAACGCTGCAATGGATTTCTCACGCCGTTCGGATTTGGAAATGCCCTGAAGCTCCATCACGAACTCGATGTTTTCGCAGGCTGACATCACGGGGATCAGGTTGAAGGACTGGAACACAAAACCGATCTTCTTCAGACGCAGTTCGGACAGCTGTGCCTGCTTCATGCCGCCTAGCTTTTCGCCATCTACAGTGACCTCTCCACTGGTTGGCAGGTCAAGTGCACCGATCATGTTCAGCAGCGTCGTTTTGCCGGAACCGGATGGTCCTGCAAGCGTTGCAAAGTCGCCCGGCATGATATCCAGATCGACATTTTGCAGCGCGTTGACGGCCAGATCACCTTCGCCAAAGGTTTTGGTCACGCCACGACAGGTTACGATAGGATCCATTTCCATTCCTTCCTAGGTATCACGCCGCATGGCTTCTTGGGGACTGCATTTCGAAGCCCTCCGCGCGGGCCACAGCGCCACCAGAATTCCGAGTATCCAGATGATGATCGAAAATTGCACCATCTGCGCCGGATGGTATTTCAGGAAGATCATCGTTCCCATATCCACCATCTCTAGCGCGCGGGCATAGGCGGTCAGGTCCAGCCCGCCGCGGAAGCCCCAGACGGTCAGCACCGCCAATATCGCGCCAATCACCACACCCGCGCCAACCAGCACCGCGCTTTCGATTGTGACCATCAGCAACACGCGGCGCGGCTTCATGCCCAGCGCCCGCAGCAGTCCGAACTCCTGAGTCCGTTCGAACACCGCCATCAACTGGGTGTTCACAATGCCGATCGCCATCATCGAAAACACGATCGCCAGCCAGACAAAGATATAGACGCCCATGAAATCGTCGGTCATCGCCAGAAACAGGTTCAGCTCTTTCCAGCTGCGCACATCCAGATCGGGGGCTGCATCCTTTAGCACCTGAATGCTGGGGGTCAGTTCGGCGTCGTCCGGCAGGGTTACAACCACCTGAGCGACTTCGTTTTCCAACCCCAAAAACTCTTGCGAGGCTTTCAGGCCGGTGAAGATGTTGAAATCCTCGATCCCCTGATCGCTGTCAAAAATACCGACTACGTCAAAGCTCCATTCCGACATGGTGCCATCGACGTTCTGAGACATCACGATTACGCGCCGCCCCAGATCGGTTTTCAGGCGCTCGACCATGTGCTTGCCAAGGATGATCCCGTCATCATCGACATCGGTCAGATAACGCCCCTGCACCACATCGCCGGGAATGGTGGAAATGCGTTGTTCCGCCGCCGGATCAACGCCCATGAATGTCACCGGCAGGGTTTTGTATTCCGATTGCACCACACCGGGGGCGGAAACGCGAACGGTCCAGTCTTCGACCGTGTCGCCATTCAACGCCTCAAGCAGAGTTCCCGAGGGCGGCTGCATGAAGGCTTCGATCTGGGGGTCATCCAGATAGCCGACCGCGTGAATCTGCCCTTCGCCCATCAGCAGCTTCAGCGCCGCGTCCTTGGACGATTGAATCCAGCCGTTCAGAAGCGAGTTGAAGAACAGGATCGACCACAGGCCAATGCTGACCACGATCAGCGTAATGACCGTCCGGCGCGGGTTGCGCCATACGTTGCGCCACGCAAGCGGGGCAAGGGATCGAAATGCGCTGATCATCCGTGCATCGCCTTTACCGGTTCCAGACCCATCACCCGGCGATAGGGGATGATCCCCAGCATAGCGATAGATAGAACCATCGCCGCCGGCCCGGCCATCACGCGGCCAAAGGTCATTTCAGGATAGAATTTCGATGGCAAGCCCCACTGGGCATAGATTTCCTCGGTGCCTTCCATATCGATGGCGATCCCTGTGTTCTGGAAAATCCCCGTCAGGATCATACCCAACGCAATGCCGATACCCGCCCCAACAGCGGACAAAAAGATCATCTCCATCCAAACCATGCGCCCGATCTGGTGGGGCTTCATGCCGACGGCCAGCAACACACCGAACTCACGGGTGCGCTCCAGCACAGACATGTAAAGCGTGTTCAGAATGATGAACACAACAACTATAACGAGGGTCGCGTACATCATCACGGCAGTATAGAAATCGATGTTGATCATCTGCTGAACCTCGGGGCGCAGTTCCTGCCAGTTCAGATAGATCACGCCATGTTTTTCAGCCGCCGCCCGAAGCTGGTCTTCGGCTTCTTCCACGGCTGGCAATTCTTCGCTGCGCACCAGAACCACGTGCGCGGCACCGTCCATCAGGAAGGTGTCTTTGAACCGGCTTATCGGCATCTGTGCGATCTGACGGTCCAGTTCCGGCACGCCGGACTTGAAGATACCGACAACCATCAGAACATCCGCCGCAACCGACCCGTCGGTGCCCGAGCCCAGCATCGTGATCGGATCGCCCAACCCAACCTTGAGGTTCCGCGCCAAGCCATCGCCGATCACAATGGCGTTTTCGTCATCTGCCGCCAAAGCGCGGCCCTCGGTCACTTTGCCGGTCAACGTCGTCACTGTGCCCTCGGCCACCGGATCAATACCCATCACCGCCGCGGCAAAGGTGCGCTCGCCACTGGCCAGCAAGCCAAAACCGTTGCCCCGCTCGGTCACGCCAGAAATACCTTCGATCGCCGCCACATCTGCCATCAGCGCCGCTGGGTCTGACACCACCTTGGCCATGTCGGGGTCATCCTTGTACCCTTCGGCCTGAAACTGTCCGAACCCGTCGCTGATTTGCAGCATCGACGCTTTCATCGTGTCGTAGCTGCCCAGCTGGAACGACAGCACGAACACCAACAGCATCGAGGTAAACGCCATCCCGACCAGACTAAGCACCGTGCGGGTGGGCTGCCGCCAGATATTGCGCCACGCAAGCGAGACAATCATCGCTTAATCCCTCGGGTTTTGCAGGTTCGACTTGGTGAACAGATAGCTTGGAATGTCGATGTTGAACTCAGAGGAAACGGTAGTCACACGGGTAAACTCGCCCGGCTTGTCATCGACCCGCATGGTCATTTCAACCGGATAGGGGCGCCCGTCGATGGTCTCGATCTTGTCGGCACTCATCACACGGACCCGTTCGCCGACCTGATCGTAGTATTCCACAAAATACAGCACGCCATCATCGCGCACTGCCAGAACCTGCTTGCCCCAGACAACGGGCACACCGCGCTTGGGCACCGATTCAATCACGTAAATCTTGTGCCCGCCTTCGCTGCGGGTTTCGACCAGCGTATGGGTGTAATCACCGATCACCCGCTCCGAGCGGCTGAGGTCTTCGTAGCTGAAATCCGACCCCATCCAGCTTTGCGACATGGCGCTGGACGGTAGCTTAATCACCTGATTGAGCTTGGGGTTGAACACGTAGGTTGCCGTGCCAAGCTGCAAAGTGGCGTTGCCAGCATCCCGCGCAGGAGCCGTAAAGCGAACCAGCGCTTTGTCTTCGCCCTGCGTCCAGGTTTCCATCGTCATCTCCCGCGTGCCATTGCTGCGCTTGATCGTCATCGAGGTGACCGCATGCGAACTATCCGCCCGCCAGTTGTCAAAAGCCGACCGCAGGATGTCCTCGGCAGATTGGGCAAAAGAAGCCGCCGGCAGCGCCATCAGAGCGAATGCTGCGATCACAGGCCGAAGATTGCGGGGCGAAAAAGACTGGAACATGGCGTTTCCTTAACTCAGGCCTGAGGCACACACTGAACTTTACAGTATAGCTTCAAGGTAGGATCAGGACATGATCAAGATCAAGGGTATAAGCGAATAGATTTACATTTCGTATGCAGCGGCGTAGGTGGTAACTCTATGTATCTAAATTGGCTACTTAGCTTAGGTTATGAAAACAGTAATTACATATGGCACGTTCGATCTT
>CAYVRN010000043.1:5324-25697 GCA_964453855.1 uncultured Rhodobacterales bacterium | reverse complement strand
TTCATTGGCATTGGCAGCATTGGTTGCACAACGGGTGATTGCGTTGCTTGTTGCCCGTCGGTCGCGTTCGGCTGGTTCCAAGCTGCATCTCAGGTTGATGCGATTATTCGCGGCACTTGCTCTTCTGCCAACGGTTATTGTGGCCGTTTTTGCAATCATAACGGTAAACTTCGGGCTAGAGGGGTGGTTTTCCGAACGCGTTCAGAATGTTCTAAGTACTTCCTTGTCAGCCGCACAAGCCTATGAAGATGAACACCGCGTTGATTTGCGCGCAGACAGTTTTGCATTGGCGCGCTTCCTAAATTCAGCCAAACAATCTGCGGTTTTGATGGATGACGGAGATGTTCGGCAGCTTTTAGTTCAGGGCCAATCCCAAATCCAAAGGGGCTTGAAAGAGGCATTTGTTATCGACGGTTCAGGTGAAATCCGGTCTCGAGGCGAACGATCATACCTGTTTGATTTCGAGCGGCCAAAAGATGATCAATTGGAGATATCTAAGAGCGAGGGACATCTTATTATCGAAGATTGGGACAACAATGAATTCCGACTGCTGATGCCGTTGACGTCCTTTGTCGATCGATACCTGTATGTCAGTCGCGAAGTTGATGGTCAAATCCTGTCCCTTTTAGATGATACACGCCAAACCGTTAAACTGTATGAACAGCTTGAAAGCGATCGCGGACAACTGCTTTTTGAATTCGGACTGATTTATTTCGGTTTCGCAGTTGTCATGATCCTAGCGGCAACATGGGCTGGCATATGGTTTGCTGAACAATTGGCCCGCCCGGTCGGAAGGCTTGCGATGGCCGTTCAGCGTGTTGGCGAAGGTGAACTTGAAACGCGCGTTCCAGAAGAGAACCGCGACGATGAGATCGGCATGTTAAGTCGCTATTTCAACCAGATGACGGCCGACCTGAAAGAACAACGCGATCGCTTATTAGAGACGTCTGATCAAATCGAGCGACGTCGTCGGCTTTTTGACTCGGTGCTTAGCTCGGTTACCTCGGGGGTTGTTGGGCTGGATGCGGAGGGAAATGTGGATTTCGCCAATCGTTCGGCGCAAAAACTACTAGATATCCAACACGACAACGATCACCGGAATATTTCCCAAACCGTCCCTGAGTTCTATCCAATGCTTGAGGAATTACAGGCCTCGAAGCGAGAAGTGACCCAAAACGAAGTGCGCATCATCAGAAACGGGAAATTGGAAATCCTTTTGGTGCGCATGTCTCAGCGCTACAATGAACACGCGGGACTCGAGGGGTTCGTGCTTGCGTTTGATGACGTGACCGATCTTGTTTCAGCTCAACGAATGGCCGCCTGGGGTGACGTTGCTAGAAGGATTGCGCACGAGATTAAAAACCCGCTGACGCCTATTCAATTGTCAGCCGAGCGTATTCGGAGAAAGTTTTCAAAAAGCTTGGCAGAAGAAGAAAAACAACAGTTGGGCGACTTAACCGAGGTAATTGTTCGTCAAACCAATGATTTAAGGCGTATTGTTGATGAGTTTTCGAAATTCGCGCGAATGCCTGAACCAGCTAAGAAATCTACCTCGCTTAAGTCATTGATAAACAGTGCCGTTACATTGCAGATGGCTGGTAATGAGGCGATAAACTATGAGGTGGGTTTGCCAGAAAACGATGTGAATTTGATGGTCGATCCCACTATGATGTCTCAGGTACTGACTAACTTGCTTAAAAACGCCTCGGAATCTATTGAAAAGAAATATGAAAGCAGCCATGGGATGGCAGGCAGCATTCGGGTATCTTTGAGGGAAATTGACGAAAATGCTGTGATTGAGATTTCGGATAATGGCATCGGTTTGCCTGAAGATCGCACTAAGCTGTTTGAGCCGTACTATACAACGCGTGCCGAAGGAACGGGACTAGGTCTTTCAATTGTCAAAAAAATTGTGGAAGATCATAACGGTAACCTCGTTTTGGAAAGCGCTGAGGCATTTGAAGATTGTGAACATCAGGGTGCCCGGGCAATTATTACCCTACCACTGGATGACGTAGAAGAAAGCGACGGAAGTAACTAAAAATGAACGAAATTCTTGTCGTAGATGATGAAAAAGATATCCGCCACCTGATTGGTGATATTTTGATAGATGAAGGTTATCAAACCAGACTGGCAGGTAATTCCGACGAGTGCATTAAGGCAATTGAAGAAAAGGCACCTTCGTTGCTCATTCTGGATATCTGGCTGAAAGACAGCAAGATGGACGGAATTGACATCCTGAAGCATGTGAAACAGAACTTCCCATCCATTCCGGTTGTTATCATTTCAGGTCATGGCAACGTGGAAATAGCTGTGGCAGCGATTAAGCAAGGGGCTTACGACTTTATCGAAAAGCCCTTTAATATAGACCAGTTGCTGGTCGTGATCCGTCGCGCCATGGAAACCAGCAAACTACGCCATGAAAACATCGAACTTAAACGGAACGATGGTGTTTCAGAGGCCGTGATGATTGGAGAATGTCCGGCGTTCAAAACTTTGAAGTCGCAACTGGACAAGGTTGTTAAGTCAAATGGTCGGGTAATGCTGTTCGGAGGCTCGGGGTCGGGCAAGGAGCTTGCGGCGCGCTATGTCCATCTTTCTTCTGAACGCGCACACAAGCCTTTTGTCATAGTTAGCTGCGCGTCCATTGATGCTGACAAAGCGGAAACCCTGCTTTTTGGGCAAGAGACTGAGGGCAAGGTATCTCCAGGATTGCTGGAGCAAGCCAACGGTGGGTTTATTTTCTTTGATGAAATCGCGGATATGCCGATGGCAGCGCAATCAAAAATCACCCGTGTTCTTGTTGATCAAAACTTTCAACGCGTCGGCGGATCGAAAAAAATTGACGCCGATCTTCGAGTGATAAGTGCAACCAGCCGCGATCTGGAAAAACTTGTGGAAGACGGCACTTTTAGACAAGAACTGTTCCATCGTTTGAATGTGGTCCCAATCACGCTGCCAAGTCTGGAGGAGCGCCGCGAAGATATTGGTATTCTTGTACAACACTTTATCGAGCGCTTTCACACCGAACAGGGTTTACCTAAACGTGCTATTTCTGACGAAGCGATAGCCTTGCTTCAAACACGCCGGTGGCCTGGTAACGTCAGAGAATTGCGCAACCTGATTGAGCGGGTTCTAATATTGGGCGAAGATAAAGGGGAAATCCAAGCCTCTGATTTGTCGGGAACTGAAACCCTGAAAGAAGGCGAAAACAAAGTTGTCTTGTCTGGCAATGTGGCAACCTTACCATTGAGGGAGGCCCGCGAAGCTTTTGAACGTGAGTATCTATTAAACCAAATCGCCCGTTTTGGTGGAAACATTAGCCGAACGGCGCAGTTCGTTGGAATGGAACGCAGTGCGCTTCACCGAAAGCTCAAGTCTCTCAATGTTGTAAATGTGGGTAAAAAAGGGGGAAGTGAAGATGAGGACGATTAACTTAGTACCCCTTACAATTTATCTTTTGGGCGACGAACCCAAGTGGCGGAGTGGGCATAAATGAAAATTGTAATTTGCGGTGCTGGCCAAGTGGGCTGGCAAATTGCTCGCCATTTATCCGGTGAAAAGAACGACGTTACGATTGTTGATAACAACCCTGACCTTGTACGTAGGGCAACTGACACTTTGGATGTGCAAGGGATTACAGGATTTGCATCTTATCCAGATGTGTTGGAAATGGCCGGCGCCCGTGATGCAGATATGATCATCGCGGCCACATATTCGGACGAGGTGAATATGGTCACCTGCCAAGTGGCTCACTCGGTTTTTGCCATACCACGAAAAATTGCACGTTTGAGGTCGCAAAGTTACTTGAACGCAATTTATTCGGACCTGTACCGAAGAGACCATATGCCGATTGATGTTGTGTTCAGTCCTGAGCGTGAAGTGGCAGAAGCAGCCTTGCAGCGTTTGGCTTTCCCTTCAGCCTTTGACACGGAGACCTTCTTAGGCGGCAAAGCGCGCCTGATCGGAATTCATATCTCCGAAGACTGTCCGGTTGTTAATACGCCTCTTCGTCAGTTGACGGACTTGTTTTCGACACTTCAGGCATTTGTCGTTGGAATTCGTCGCGATGGCCAGCTTATTGCGCCCGAACCCGGAGATCAGATTTTTGTGGGCGATGATTGTTACTTCTTAGCGGCAAAGGAGGATATTAACAGAACGCTAGAAATTTTTGGAAAGAAATCGACCAAACAGGATCGGGTTCTGATCATCGGGGCTGGGAACGTCGGGCTTGCAGTCGCGTCGGCGCTAGAAACCGGCACGGACAGAATTCGCGCAAAAGTCATCGAGCGCGACCGTAATGCGGCTGAGAAAGCTGCCGATGTGCTTGAAAGAACCGTCGTTTTGCATGGTGACGGGTTGGATCCAGCCTTGTTGAGTGAATCAAACATTGATCGCGTCAGCGCGGTTCTGGCGGTAACGGATGACGATAAAACGAACATGCTGGCGGCTGTTCGCGCAAAATCCATGGGATGCTCCATGGCAATTTCCTTAGTAAACGACGCCTCGTTGGGGCCACTGATGGCACCACTTGGTATTGATGCTTTCATTAATCCCCGAGCAACAACGGTATCTTCGATTTTGCGACACATAAGGCATGGTCGCGTGCGGGGTATCTATTCAATTGGAGATGCCGAAGCCGAAATCATCGAAGCGCAGGTGCTCTCAACCTCACCTTTGGCTGGACAGAACCTGCGAGATATTGCTTTTCCTGAAGGGGTATTGGTGGGGCTTGTTCAAAAGGCTGATGGCCGCATTGAGCGACCCAAAGGAGGAACTCGCATAGAAGTTGATGATGTGTTGGTTATGTTTAGCCTGGCAGCGGATGTCCCTGAAGTTGAAAGATTACTTCAGGTGACGATCGATTTCTTCTAGGGTCAGGGCTGTGAACCTTTCCCGATATCCGCTGTATCTGGTCTTGCTGTTTCAAACTGGCTTGGCGATGCTTGTTCCGGCGATCCACGGGTTGATTTTCGAATCTTTTGCGGTAGCGCGCAGCTTCTTTTACGCAGCTCTTTTGCTCATGCTATTTTCGGCTTTTGTTGGCATTGCTGTCAAAAAACAAGCAAAGACTGCGCTTTCACAAAGGGACCAATTGCTGATCTTGCTGGGTGCGTTCATTGGATTGCCGATTTTCATGGCGGTTCCGTTTCAGGATTCCATACAAACTTTTAGCTTTACCGACGCTTATTTTGAAATGGTATCAAGCTTCACGACGACAGGTATGACATTGGTAGATAGTGCTTCGTTGACGCTACACCTTTGGCGGGCAGAGGTCGCTTGGCTTGGGGGGTATTTTACATTGGTGGCTGCCGCTGCAATTCTAGCGCCACTGCATCTTGGAGGCTATGAAGTTATTAGCGCCAGTGACGGTTCAAAGGGGGGCGGTCGTCTTACGCAATCAGACGTTCGCGAAGGGGCAAATGCCCGCATTGGGCGGTGGTCGCAGAAAATTTTTCCAGTGTACTTGGGGTTGACCGGCTTATTGTGGTTTGGCCTGACAATGTCGGGCGAGTCCGTTTCGGTTGCGTTAATTCATGCGATGTCCGTTTTGTCTACGTCAGGCGTTTCTCCAATTGGCGGAATTGAGAATTCAGTCAGTGGACTATGGGGCGAATTGTTGATTTTCGCGTTTTTAATTGCTGGACTATCCCGAATGACACTGCTTCCCGATCATCCACAAGGCCAAGGATTACTGAAAGACCGAGAAATCAGGCTTGGATTGATAATCGTCATTCTCGTGCCGGTGCTCATAATTACCAGACATTGGATTGCGTCAATCGACAGTGAAACCAACGCTACGCTTGCGGCCTTTTGGGGGGGCTTGTTCACAACAATTTCTTTTCTGACGACAACCGGATTTGTGTCATCAGAGTGGGGAGCAGCCACAGATTGGTCAGGTCAAGGTTCGATGCAGATCATTTTGGTCGGATTGTGTATCGTGGGGGGCGGCGTGGCCACAACTACTGGCGGTGTGAAACTTATGCGCGTCTATGCGCTTTTTGGACTTGGAACCAAAGAAATGAGCCGCCTGTTATATCCATCAGCCATAGGACAAACGGGCACACGTGGTTTGCGAATATCGCGGGATGGTGCCCAGATCGCATGGGTATTTTTCATGCTTTATGCGTTGACCCTTGCTGCGGTTATGACCGCCCTTGGCTTGTCTGGCGTAGAGTTTGAGGATGCGACTATTCTGGCAGTCTCGGCTTTGTCCACAACGGGTCCGCTTGCGACGTATGCGGGGCAAGAGGCAATATCCATAACCTCGCTCGGAGATGGGGCAAAATGGGTTCTGTTGATAACGATGGTGATTGGGCGCGTGGAAGCGCTTGCGTTGATCAGCCTACTCAATCCCGAGTTTTGGAGGAACTGAGGCATCTTTCCCACACTATCTTTGACTAGAATCACACAAAGGGGTGGAAAGTCTGCGTCAGGCACTCCATAATCTGGCTTGTGTCGCGGAAAACACAATCGAAAAACAAAACAAAGGCGATTTCAATGGCTTCCGACAAACAGAACCTTCAGGACGCATTTCTGAATCACGTTCGTAAAACTAAGATTCCCGTGACAATTTTTTTGATCAACGGTGTGAAGCTACAAGGTGTCATCACTTGGTTTGATAATTTCTGCGTATTGCTGCGTCGTGACGGTCAGTCTCAGCTTGTGTATAAACATGCGATTTCGACCATTATGCCGGCGCAGCCAATTAGCCTTTATGATGGTGAAGACGCTCAGTGAGTGACATCGGCACGGGCGTAACGCGCGCCTTTGTTCTGCATCCGGATATTCTATCGGACCGGTCTAGGCGGGATGCCCAAGCCGGACTCTCCGAAGCATTGTCTTTGGCCGCCGCGTTGCCAGAGCTTGAGGTAGTCGGTGGACAGGTCGTTCGGCTACAAAGACCTCAGCCCGGATATTTGTTCGGATCAGGTAAAATTGAAGAATTGAAGGCTCAGTTCGAATCCGCCGAGATTGATTTGGTTTTGGTGGATGGTCCGGTAACCCCTGTTCAACAGCGCAATCTCGAGAAAGCGTGGAAGGTCAAACTGTTAGATCGGACAGGCCTAATCCTTGAGATTTTTTCCGATCGGGCACGCACCCGTGAAGGTGTTCTTCAGGTGGAAATGGCAGCATTGAACTACCAACGCACGCGGCTGGTTCGGGCTTGGACGCACCTGGAACGACAAAGAGGTGGATTGGGTTTCGTTGGTGGTCCCGGAGAAACCCAGATCGAGGCTGACAGACGTGCCATTGACGAGCAGTTGGTTCGTTTGCGGCGCCAGTTGGAAAAGGTTGTCAAAACTCGCGAGCTGCATCGTTCCGCTCGGGCCAAGGTTCCTTATCCGATTGTGGCTCTTGTCGGATATACTAATGCCGGTAAATCCACACTTTTCAATCGGATCACCGGTGCCGACGTGATGGCCAAAGACATGCTGTTTGCTACTTTGGACCCAACCATGCGAGGTGTGAAGCTACCTGACGGTCCCGAAGTCATTTTATCGGACACCGTTGGCTTTATCTCGGATTTGCCGACTGAACTGGTTGCGGCCTTTCGGGCAACACTTGAAGAAGTCCTGGCTGCCGATCTGATTTTACATGTGCGAGATATCAGTCACGCACAAACTGCCGAACAATCCGAAGATGTTTTAGCCATCCTTGAGTCTCTTGGTGTCGAAGACGACCGGCCCATGCTTGAAGTTTGGAACAAGGTCGATCTGCTGTCTGAAAGCGAGAGGGACGAACATGAACTGCTTGCACAAAGTGGTGAAAATATTTGCCTGCTTTCGGCTGTCACCGGTGAAGGTGTTAGCGAACTTCTTGAGCACGTGACGCTGTATCTGGAAGGCGTGAAAATGACGGTCGAGATTCACTTGCCGTTCAGTGACGGTAAAAAGCGAGCTTGGCTGTTTAACGAAGGCATCGTTGAACACGAAGTACAAACAGAAAGCGGGTTTGACCTGCTTGTTCGATGGACAGCCCGCCAGGAAAAACGCTTTCGCGACTTGTGATCAATTCGGACGAAGGATCGTGACACCTGTGGCCGCCGCGCCAGCCAAATCTGGGTCCAGAGACATTGGCACATATTCTCCGCGTCGCCATAGCTCGCCGAGATCGTCATAGTGACGAGACAAGGGGTGACCAGATTGGCCGGTTGCCGTGATAAAGACCGAGCTATCTGGGTCAGCAAAGTCATATACACCGCGATACCCGGCCCCGTGGACGTTTTGGTAGGGGTTATTGCCCTCGCCTTTGGTTCGCCCCCTCAATAGCGTATTGTCTCCGCCGCTTGTTGATTGGCGAATGTTAACGAAATACCTCAAAATTGGGACCTCACCCAAAATCGGATGGTCATGGGTTGCCTCGTGGACATCTCCCCAACGCAGGCTTTCAAGGTTGCTTCCGTAGCGGTCTACGATCCATACCAAAGCGTCATCAAGCGCCATTCTGGAAATGTCTGCACAGGTTTCGACCGGGGCGCTTTGGATCACATCACACCAGACCGAGGCGCCATCCACATCCCGGAAAACCCGTTCGATAAACAAAGGCTCTACGTGGCTAAACTCTTTGGACAGAGGCCCCAGATCATCTCGGATAAGTCGGTCTTGAAGGGCGCGAAGCCACGCGCTGAAAACTAAGGGTTCTGGCAAGTGTTCGTTCATTTCGCCGTTCCATTCGGCGAGCATTTCCAAAGCCTTCTGACGCAAGTTTTCAGGCGTGCCGCTTTGTGCAGCCTCTCCGGTGAACCATAGATCGGCACCTATCAATGGCAAAAGAGTGCGCGCTGTAACTGATACCGAGTCCAATTGAGCTTCAATAAACGATTCACGTGTGTGGATAGGGCGGCTTTCCATCAAGCGCTGCCAGCGTTGAATGCGTTGGGAGTCTCCCCACTCGAACGACACATGGAGCGGAAATGGTCTTTCGACTGTTTTGTTGTTTGTGTTACCCAAAATGCCGCTCTGCGGTGATACTATGATTGGGTTGGCCGAATAGGGGCTGTAGCCGTTCCATCTGTTGATTTCGCGCCATCCTGGTGAGGGCATGCGCCCCTGGCTTTGATGGCGAGCATCGCGCCGCGGCATAGCGCCGATGGTCTTGAAAGCGATCGTTTCTTTGTCAGCCATCATCAAATTTTGTGCCGGCGCGATAAACCGCTCTGCAGCGGCAATCATGTCTTCGACACTTTGAGCTTGCATCAGCTTCAAAGCAGCGGAAAATGACGTGTCGTGGCTGTCAAACGCGGTCCACGCCAGTGACGTGACATGGCCCTGTGGTGTTATTGTACCCAGAGCATAGTGTTCCGGAGGTAGTACAGGCCCATTATCCGTTGATCGAATTTCAAGTGTGATTGAGGGGGCATCTTTCACGTTGATGATAGATGAGCGGGTTGCAAAGGGCTTATATCCATCAGGGGTCAAATACTCGTCAGGATTTTCAGGGTTTAGATGTTCGATAAAAACATCCTGATCGTCCAAATAGGCCGATGTTAGCCCCCAACCCGTCTGGGATGTTCGCCCTAAAAGGACCAAAGGCAGACCCGGAATTGTCCCTCCAATCACGTCACCGCTCTCAAGGTTTAGGCGCGTCAAATACCATGTGCTTGGTGCCGCAAACCCAAGGTGAGGGTCATTGCCCAGCAATGTGCCACCTGCAGCTGTTCGTGTACCATCTGCCGCAAATGCATTTGAAGCTCCGGCGAAGGCGCGTTTCTTAAACGGGGAAATCGCCAAATTTGGCATGGGGGCCGCTTCTGCGTAGGCTGGGACATCCCCTACAATCGAGGCGTAGTCTGGCAAAGCCATGATGCCTTGGCCTGGGATGTCCGGCAAAATATCGCGCACGCGGTCCTCGGCGAGCATCAAAGAGGTCCGCGCCCGAAGCACCTCGTTCTCTAGATGAGAGGATAATTGCAGCGCCATAACTTTGATCACCGCCAGTGAGTCGGCAGGTGTCCAAGGGGGCAGGGAAGCTGGAAACAGGAACATCTCGGGGGCCCCGCGCCCTAAAGCGTCGCGGTTGATTTCTTCGATACGGGCGTTCACACCGGCTGAGTACGCCTCAAGTGCAGCCAAAGCTTCGGGTGTCTGGGCCGATACCGAACGTGTTGCGGCTCCGTAAAGGTCAAGGTGACGAAGAAGCGTGTCGATATAGACCGTTCGTTCGCCAAAGAGTTCAGACAGGCGCCCCTGAACGGTACGACGCAATACCAACATTTGCCAAAGTCGATCCTGCGCGTGCACATATCCCAAACCAAAGAATACGTCTTTGTCGTTTTCGCCAAATATATGAGGGACGTTTGCAGTATCGCGTACTATTCGAACGGGTTGCGAAATTCCCGTCACGTCCAAGGTTTTGTCGTAGTCAGGTAAGGAACGGCTAGCGAGATAATAGACCAGGATGACTGCAGCTCCGGCAAGAACGACAACAGCCGTGCTGATTCTGATGAGCCAGCGGAATAAAAGCATGTGTCAGTTCCTTGCCGGAGTATAAAATCAAAGTGTTACGGGATGATCCTGGTGTATTTCGCCCCTTCGATCGTAGCGCCAATACGGATGCCCGCTTGTCCAAAGACCATCGCCAACACAGGTTCGCTCATGGTCGTCGTGTCTGCTTTGAAGTTTTCGCCATCGTTTTGGAAGACATATTCAAGGTCAGCGCCGGCAACCCAACCAGACGACCGGCGGAACTCGAGTAGGGCTTCGTCAGTCATGAAAAACAGCGCATGTGCGTATTGCTGTGCGCCGAACTGAAAGCCTGCGCTTGCCTGCGCAACCGAGTAATAATCGACCGACACACCATCGACCCGCAATGCACCGCGTCCGTACGCGGCACCTAAGCCCATGCCTGCTTCGGTAATAAGTGGCATCACAAGAATACCTGCGGCGTTTTCAGCCAGATTTCTCGTCGAGGGGTAGGTAGTAAAGAGGTAGTTCAGGGTTTCGTCCACACGTGCGTCAATTGTTGGACCTCCTGCGCTACCGACCCCATTACTGCATGCTGCCACTGCGCCCAGAGCGCCTGCGCCAAGTCCGAAGGTAACAAATCGTCTGTTATAGCTTTTCATCTTCTTGCCTGTACTGCTGTCGTTCCAAAACGAATTCGCTCGCTTCGGTTTCTGGCGTGAATATAAGCGTTTTGAAAGGGCAAGTCACCCCGCCATCGCTTTGGCCACCTGCGGTGCGAAGTAGGTCAAAATGCCGTCGCATCCTGCGCGTTTGAAACACATGAGGCTTTCAAACATTGCTTTATCACCGTCAATCCATCCGTTTTGTGCAGCTCCTGCAATCATCGCGTATTCGCCTGAGACCTGATACGCGAATGTTGGTACTCCAAAGGTATCTTTGACCCGTCTGCAAACGTCCAGATATGGCATGCCTGGCTTAATCATCACCATGTCCGCACCTTCTTGAAGATCTCGTGCCACAAGACGGAGTGCTTCGTCGGAATTGGCAGGATCCATTTGATAGGTGGTTTTATCGCCTTTTAAAGCTCCGCTTGCACCAACTGCGTCGCGGAAAGGGCCATAAAAGGCCGATGCGTATTTGGCCGAATAGCTCAGGATCGACACATTGGTATGTCCGTTTGCTTCAAGCGCGTGGCGCATCGCGCCGATACGGCCATCCATCATGTCCGAGGGTCCGATGATATCGGCTCCTGCTTCGGCTTGCGACAATGTCTGCTTGACCAACGCTTCTACGGTTTCGTCGTTCAGGATTTCTCCGTCAACGACAAAGCCGTCGTGTCCGTTGATGTTATAGGGATCCAGCGCTACGTCAGTCATTACAGCCATATGTGGCAAAGCGGCTTTGATCGCCCGCGTGGCGGTATTCGAGAGATTGTCGGGATTCCACGCCTCGGCGCAATCCTCGGTTTTCTTTGAAGGGTCTGTGTAGGGAAACAAGCAAATCGCTGGTATTCCCAAATCTGCCGCTTCTTTGGCGGCCTCGACAATTTTATCTACCGATCGACGGTAGACGCCAGGCATTGAAGGCACTGGTTCTTCAATGCCCTGTCCATCGCGTACAAAAACGGGCCAAATTAGATCGCCCGCAGTAAGGTAATTTTCTCGCACCAAATCTCGCAGTTGAGGACTCTTTCGGGTTCTACGAAGGCGGGTTTGGGGGAAGGGGGCGATGATAGGTTGCATTCGCAGTGTGCCTTTGTTTCAAAATAACCGCAGTAAACGCCCAGCATTAAAGTGCCTCTGGGCAAGTTCGTGTCCGCAGGCTAATACCAATGCGAGTATTTGAAAAGCAATGACGAGGCCATTTGGATGGATCTCTTTTATCTTATAGAGACCAACTCTTTCTCTAGCATTTGGTTTTGGTTGCTGATCGCCATCACATGGTCCTCTGCGACGCATTGGGTTTTGGGCGTCCCCTTCGATTTGGTTCAAAAGGCCGTGAAAGAAGGTGGTGACGCCGAAGCCCGAGTGCACACATTGCTGAAAATCAATGTAGCGCGGTTACAGAACATTCAGCGGATTGCAGGGATGATCATGGTTGCAGTGGTAAGTTTCCTTCAAACATTGTTTGCGGCGTTGGGGTTTGTATATGGTTCTGAGTTCTTTCAGGCATTGTTCCTACTGACCTTCCCGCTGGTTTTTGTCGGATTAATTACGGTGACGACGGCACGTAGACTGGATCACGACCTACCGACCGGAAAAGAACTGTATAAACTTTTTCGCAGAACCCGATTGGCCATCATGTTTATTGGCATGGCTTCGATTTTTGTCACGTCGATGTGGGGAATGTTCTATTTGATTTCTGTTTCCAGTTCCCCCGTGCACTAAGTTGCTCTAAGTAACGCCTTCCAAACAGACAGCGGTGATCTTTAGCGCATGGTAAACACATCACAAATACTCGTTGGCGGTGCCCCCGAGGGCTACGACGCGCGCCTAATCCTGAAAGAGATTGAGGATAGAAGTGCGCCAGTTTGCCATGTCGCGCGGGATGCTTCGCGAATGGCTGCTATCCGCGAGGCCTTGGGGCTGTATGCGCCAGATATGCCTGTGTTTGTGTTCCCGGGGTGGGACTGTTTGCCCTATGATCGAATATCACCTAACGCTGACGTTTCAGCTGCGCGTATGGCGTGTCTTGCCGCATTTATTCATGGCATGCCGAAAAAGTACGTATTGCTGACAACATTGAATGCAGCAACTCAAAAGGTTCCTGCTAGGGATATTCTGCGTACATCAGCTTTTACAGCAAGTGTCGGTGAAAGAATTGACGAGAGAGCCTTGCGAGAGTTTCTGGTTCGAATGGGCTTTGCGCAGGCACCAACAGTCATGGATCCCGGCGATTACGCTGTACGCGGCGGTATTATCGACATCTTCCCGCCCGGAGACACGGGGCCAGTCCGTTTGGATATGTTTGGCGATATTCTGGATGGCATCCGTCAGTTTGACCCTGCTACCCAGATGACCACAGAACGCTTGGAGCGGATCGAATTGGCTCCGGTCTCCGAGGTCATTTTAGATGACGCATCAATTACCCGTTTTCGTCAAAATTACAGGATCGAATTCGGGGCCGCAGGAACAGATGATCCTTTGTACGAGGCCGTGAGTGCCGGACGAAAATATCAGGGGATCGAGCATTGGCTTCCGTTTTTTCACGATAAACTGGAAACCCTTTTTGATTACATACCTGACGCCACTTTGTCTTTTGACGACCAATTCACGCCCGCCCGCTTGGCCCGTTGGGACAGCATCGAGGATCAGTATCAGACCCGTCAACATGCGCTAACGCAAAAGGGGCGTCTTGATACCGTTTATAAACCAGTGCCTGCTGGGCTATTGTATCTGGACGAACAGGCCTGGGCGGCGGCGACAGAAAATCATCGAGCCCTGCAGTTTTCACCGCTCCCCAAGCCATCCGGCCCCGGCGTGATCGATGCTGGCGGTCGTATCGGACGGAACTTTTCGCCCGAACGGCAACAAGAAAATATCAGCCTCTTTGGTGCTTTGGCAGATCATGTGCGAAATCGCCTTCAATCAGGACCGGTTGTTATAGCCAGCTACTCCGAAGGTGCCCGAGAACGTTTGGCTGGGTTGATCGAAGACGAAGGGCTGGCAGAAACGATCGAGATTTCTGACTTCCGTTCTGTCGGCAAGCGCGGTCTTTATCTCATGGTTTGGGGTTTGGAGCATGGGTTCCAAACCGAAAACTTGACTGTCATTTCCGAACAGGATGTACTTGGCGACAGGTTGATACGTGCTCCGCGCAAAAAACGGCGTGCCGAGAACTTTTTGACAGAAACCCAGTCACTTAGTCCTGGTGATTTGATCGTTCACGTTGATCACGGTATTGGGCGATATCAAGGGATGGAGGTTATCACTGCCGCCGGTGCGGCGCATGAATGCCTGCTTTTAGAATACGCGGAAAACTCCAAACTCTACCTTCCCGTTGAAAATATCGAACTGCTATCCAAGTATGGGCACGATGAGGGGCTGCTTGACCGTCTAGGCGGTGGCGCGTGGCAGGCAAAGAAAGCCAAGCTTAAGCAACGCATCCGTGACATGGCCGATCGCCTGATCCGCATTGCGGCTGAACGAGCTTTGCGAAAAGCCCCGATCATTGAGCCCCCAATGGGTATGTGGGATGCATTTTTGGCCCGCTTTCCTTATCAGGAAACGGATGATCAGTTGCAGGCAATCTCGGATGTTTTGGACGATATGTCCTCTGGTCAGCCGATGGATCGCTTGATTTGCGGCGACGTTGGTTTTGGCAAAACTGAGGTGGCACTTCGAGCGGCCTTTGTTGCTGCCATGTCGGGTGTTCAGGTTGCCATAATTGCACCGACGACGCTTTTGGCTCGTCAGCACGCCAAAAGTTTTGCGGAACGGTTTCGCGGTTTCCCGCTCGAAGTTCGTCAGTTGTCGCGGTTTGTGTCTGCCAAGGACGCACAGGCGACCCGCGATGGCATGGCGCGGGGAACGGTTGATATTGTCGTGGGAACCCACGCCCTACTTGCCAAAGGCGTGCGGTTTCAGAATCTTGGGTTGCTCATCGTGGATGAAGAGCAGCATTTCGGTGTGACGCACAAAGAACGCTTGAAACAAATGCGTAGCGATATTCACGTTCTGACTTTGACTGCCACACCCATCCCGCGCACCCTACAACTTAGTTTGTCAGGAGTTCGCGATTTGTCGATCATCGGAACGCCCCCAATCGACCGGTTGGCTATCCGCACCTATGTCAGCGAATTCGACGCGGTTACCATCCGCGAGGCGTTGTTGCGTGAACATTATCGCGGAGGGCAAAGCTTTTTCGTTGTGCCTCGCATAAGCGATCTTCCCGAGATCGAGGAGTTTTTGAAAGAGCAATTGCCTGAATTATCTTATATCGTTGCCAACGGTCAAATGGCTGCGGGCGAATTGGATGATCGGATGAATGCCTTTTATGATGGTAAATATGATGTCCTTCTGGCAACGACGATTGTAGAATCCGGCTTGGACATTCCGACAGCGAATACGATGATCGTACATAGGGCTGATATGTTTGGTCTGGCTCAGCTCTATCAGATCAGGGGACGGGTAGGCCGTTCGAAAACCCGTGCCTATGCATATTTAACAACAAAGCCACGGGCCAAGTTGACCGCGACCGCCGAAAAGCGCCTGCGAGTATTGGGATCTCTGGATACACTCGGAGCTGGCTTTACGTTGGCATCACAGGATCTTGATATCCGAGGTGCAGGCAACTTGCTGGGTGAAGAGCAATCTGGCCAGATGCGTGATGTTGGATATGAACTGTACCAATCCATGCTGGAAGAGGCGATTGCCAAAATCCGTTCGGGTGAAATGGAGGGCTTGTCTGAAGCCGATGATCAATGGGCGCCACAAATCAATTTGGGCGTGCCGGTTTTGATCCCCGAAGATTATGTGCCCGATCTTGATGTGCGTCTGGGTCTCTATCGCCGCTTGTCCTCACTGACAACTAAGGTCGAATTGGAAGGGTTTGCGGCCGAGTTGATTGATAGATTTGGAAAGCTTCCCAAAGAGGTCAACACATTGCTTCTGGTCGTACGGATCAAAGCCATGTGTAAACGAGCAGGGATCGCCAAATTGGATGGCGGACCGAAAGGGGCTACTATTCAGTTCCATAATGACAAGTTTGCCTCACCTGAAGGATTGGTCTCGTTTATTCGCGATCAACGCGGTCTGGCGAAAGTGAAGGACAACAAAATAGTCGTTCGCAGAGATTGGAAAAAGGATAGCGATAAAATCAAAGGTGCCTTTGCTATTGCCCGCGAGCTAGCAGAAAAAATTGTCGAAAAGAAAAAGAAGGCTAAGGTTTAGGGTCGCCTGTATTGGTGTCGCTTGGAGCGTCAATGTTGGCAGGATGTGCTTCATCTTTTGAGCCCAATCCTGCGATCAGCCATTCGGTATGTTCTTCGCGTTTTCGCATAGCAAACGTGCCAAATTGTTGGATCACAACAGCAAAAACGCCAAGCCCGAGAAATATCAGTACTGTGGTCCCGATTTTTCCAATGGCTGTCGCCGGAACAAGGCTTCCATATCCAACAGTTGATAGGGTCACGACGGTAAAAAAGTAGCTGTCTAGCCAGGACCAACCTTCTACGTGCCGAAAGAAGACTGTGCCGGCTAGGATAATCAGCGCAAGGGTTGCAAAGACTGTGAATAGCTTCAGAAATCTCATTGTAGAGGCTCGCCAATCCCAGTGATTTCGTCGATAACGTCCAGCCAAAGCTTCGCAGGTTGGGCTCCTGTTACCACATGTTGACCGCCAACAATAAAAGTCGGAACTGAACGGACGCCCATATCCCGGGCTTGTTTGTCACGCTCTCGGATGGCTGTGATATCCGTATCGCTTTCAAGCATTTGAGCGGTCGCCGAAGCATCCATTTCAAGATCTGCAGCAATACTGACCAATGTTTCTGCGTCGCCGATATTCTTACCTTCGCGAAAATAAGCTTCGAATAGCCGCGTCACCATTTCATACTGCTTGCCCTCAAAACCCGACCAGTGGATCAGGCGATGCGCATCAATGGTATTGGGAGTAACTTCAATGGCGCCGAAATCGATTTCGAGCCCGGCCTCTTCCGCGTGCTTGGCGATTTCTGAGTATACTTGGATCGCACCCTTTTTACCGCCGAATTTCAACTCGAGGTAGGCCCGTCGGTCCATTCCAATTTTCGGCATGTTGTCGTTGAGTTGAAAAGGGTGCCATTGGATTTCGAATGGATTATTGGGACGTAGGGCTAACGCCTCTTCCAGCCGTGCTTTGCCGATATAGCACCAAGGGCAAATGGGATCAGAGAGTATGTCGAGACGGATCATTTTCGCACCTTTCTCTTTAACTCTTTACGTAACAGTTTGTTATTGTTTCCACGCGGCAGAACATCAACCCGTTTGAACAATCTGGGCTGTTTATAGCGTGCCAAATTTTCTTCTGCAAAACGCCGGAATGCCTCTACGTCTAAATCGTGATCAGATGTATAGAACGCTGCAATTATTGTGGTGTCTGCTTTGATTTCGACATCGGTTACGGCGATTTCGTAAACGCCGGGGAAGGCAGCCAGAGTGTTTTCTACCTCTATCGGGGACACCCGAAAGCCTCCGGCATTCATTACATCATCACGTCGTCCATGATAGGTGATCGTAAAGTCTTGGTGCATTTCAGCGACATCGTCCGTCACAAACCAGCCATCGCGTATCTTTTGGGCGGTCCCTTCAGGGTCGTCGAGGTAGCCCAGCATCAGCCCCGGATCATCATCCGCAATAGCGATGACGCCGTGGTCGCCAATAGGTACCGGTCCTTCGTCGCCCATAATCGCAACCTTTCGGCCCATCTGGGGTTTTCCCAATTTCCCTTTTGCTGGAAAGTCAGGCGATCCACTGATGAACGTAGACATTTCGGACATTCCAAATGCCTCAAACACTTGGGTGCCCGTCGCCGCCTCCCAATCATTGCGGACCGCTTCAGGAAGCTTTTCGCCAGCGGTTAAACCATGCCTAAGTTTGGGCAAGTCCATTGTGGGAAGAGACTGCATCAACTTGCGGTATACACCTGGTGCGGCAGCAAAAATGCTGGCGTCGTGCCTTTTAAGAAGCAAGGGTAGCGAAGTTAAAGGGACACCATCCGCTGGAATAAGCGCGGTCGCGCCGATGCTCCACGGATCCATAAGCCCAGTCCCCAGTGTGAAGGACCAGTTCAAGGCTCCTGCATGCAACAAACGGTCAGATTGATTCAATCCGTACCAATCTACCCACATCATTTGACGCGCCCAAATAGCGCGATGTGCGTGCATGACTGCGGTCGGTTTCCCTGATGTGCCAGAGGTGAAGAGGATGTACGCCAACCGGTTTGGGTCACCCATTTCAAACTCAGCAGACGGCAGATCCCGAAATTCCCTAAATTCGTTCTCCGAGATAATCGGACAGCCTATGGTATTTGGACACGACACCGCTGGTGCTGCAATGGCTGCTTTTGGTTGAATTATGGCTGCAATTTTTTCAACTTCGGGTTCGGTCAACTGAGAAGATGTGGGAACCGGAACAATGCCAACGGCGATAGCCCCCAAGTAAGCGATCGGGAAATCCACCGAGTTCCCCAATCTTAGCAAAACCCGATCTCCGGGTTGCAAGCCTTGGTTCAGCAAACCAGTTCCCGTCCCAAGGACCGCGGATTTGAGTTTGCTGTAGCTCCACCGTTCCGATCCTGAAACGGACAGAATTGCCAAAGCGATTTTTTCGGGCAATTCGTCTGCATGCTGCAAAACGTAAGCCGCGAAATTAAAAGGAGAAGGGCAGGGTGCAAGCCTACCTTGATCGAATATAGACAGCATGATGTTCTGCTAGGCGAGACTATGGGCAGTTGCAAGTAGTCATATGGGGAAATAATAACATCCCATGACCAGAAAAGATCCGAAATCCTTAATCACAATTGCTCGCGCTGAAAGCGAAGACACCGCTGTTGAACCGCTGAACTTGGGGCAACGGGTGCGTGAACTGCGTAAAGAGCGAAATTGGACGTTGGAGCAAGCCGCAATTCAGGCGGGACTTGCCCGATCAACGCTGTCGAAGATCGAAAACGGTCAAATGTCCCCAACCTATGATGCTTTGAAGAAGTTGGCTCAGGGGCTGTCGATATCCGTTCCTCAACTTTTCACGCAGCCAGTGCGCGATCAAATAAACGGCCGCATGGTTGTCACCAAAAGCAACGAGGGAAACCAACAGGCTACGGCCACATACGAGCATGAGCTATTGGCCGAAAGTCTGGTTAAAAAGAAAATGCTGCCCTATCGGGCAAGAATCAGAGCCCGCAATATCGAGGAGTTTGACGGTTGGGTCCGCCACGATGGGGAGGAATTCTTGCTTGTTTTGACAGGCGTCATTAGGCTCTACACGGAATTTTACGAGCCGATTGAAATGCGTCGGGGTGACAGCGCCTATTATGACGCTGCCATGGGACACAACGTGATTTCGGTTAGCCCCGAGGATGCAACGATCTTATGGGTGACGGCTTTGGTTTAGCCGCCGAACCATCCACCGATCGTTTGTACCGTGCTTTTTGCGGCACCACCGACAGCGCCGGTTGCTGTGCTGACAGTTGAGCACCCAGTTACGGCAAGAAGAGCTGCTACGATAACGACTTTTTTCATATTAAAACCATCCCTGTATGGTACGGGCGCCCCCAGAAATATCACGGCCCAGTCCTTCGACAGTTGAACAGGCCGAAAGGGCCAGTAGACATGAAAGAATGACGAAAACCTTGCGCATTTCGGCGTCCCTGATTGAGTTAAGACATTGTTTGCCTTGTCTTGATTAGAGGAAGGGGATGCATTGGGCAAGCGGAGCTGACACCACTTTTTAGGAAGGCCACACAAAAATTTAGATATTTGCTGGATATGGTGGCAGCCCTTTAAAGCAAACAAGTTATATCGGCTGAGTCTATATCCTGCGCCATGTTTATTAATTCGCACAAATTATACGGAAAAGTAGCCGCGATGGAGTACGTAAAATCTCTCGGATTACAAGAAAACAATTGGAAACAAACCGTTTTTTACAAGATCACGCAATTGCTGACCACAGATTGGGCTTGGACAAGTCATCGGAATTCTGTATAAGGGTCTTACTGCTCGATAGGTTTCTTGCCTGTATGAAACCTGCCTCAATAACTTA
This sequence comes from uncultured Rhodobacterales bacterium, assembly GCA_964453855.1. Classification (GTDB taxonomy): domain Bacteria; phylum Pseudomonadota; class Alphaproteobacteria; order Rhodobacterales; family Rhodobacteraceae; genus JASMHC01. Next base: position 5,551 of record CAYVRN010000043.1, on the reverse strand, counting down.
ACGCCGGCTTCGCGCCGGCGTTTTTTTTCTGCAACAGCACGATTACCGGCTCGCCTTTCGGCGATGCAGCATGTTATTTTATTGGAATAATCATGTGTCGGAGGACCATTATGACGCTGAATGCGAAAACTGCAGTTATTACCGGATCAAACTCGGGAATCGGTTTGGGAATCGCCAAAGAACTTGCACGTGCTGGCGCGAATGTGATTCTGAATTCCTTTACAGAC
>CAYVRN010000043.1:0-5224 GCA_964453855.1 uncultured Rhodobacterales bacterium | reverse complement strand
GCTTTCCATACAACGGCCGCTGCATTGCCCAAAATGCGCGAAGCGGGATGGGGTCGCATAATTAATATAGCCTCGGCACATGGACTAACCGCTTCGCCGTACAAGAGCGCGTATATCGCTGCAAAGCACGGTGTGGTAGGAATGACCAAAAGTATTGCGCTTGAGACAGCAGAAGAGCCGATCACCGTAAATGCGATTTGTCCGGGATACGTGCTGACGCCGCTGGTCGAAGCGCAAATTCCTGATCAAATGAAAGCACATGACATGTCCCGTGAGGACGTGGTCAAAAAGGTTATGCTAGAGCGCCAGCCATCACGCGAGTTTGCTACCGTCGAACAGTTGGGTGGGACGACTGTATTCCTATGTTCGGACGCCGCAGCGCAGATCACGGGAACGACAATCAGTGTCGATGGGGGATGGACCGCCTTGTAAGTTTATTCGTGCGGGTGCTTGACGACACTGGGTAATTGATGGGGATCCTTGCCGCCCGGATAGACAAGCCCCGCTGAAATTACCAGTTTGGCGGCGTCCTCAACCGACATATCCAGCTCGATTATGTCTGACTTGGGGAAGAACAACAGAAATCCCGATGTCGGGTTCGGCGTCGTCGGAACGAAGACGCTGATCAACGTATCGTCGGTCTCGGCTTCACGCGCAACTTCGCCTTTGGCTTCTGTTGAGATAAAGCCTATCGCCCAAATTCCTTTTCGCGGGTACTGGATCAGGCAAGCCTTTTCAAAGCTGCGCTCGGATTGGGCAAAAACAGTTTCAGCAATTTGCTTAACGCCGGAATAGACAGAACGCACAACAGGCATGCGCTGAACGAAGCTTTCGGCGAAAGAGATTAATGAACGTCCAATCAGGCCTTTGGCTATCCAACCTACGAGCACAGTAAAAATCAGAAAGATGATCAGCCCAACGCCGCGCAGGTTAATGCCGATATACTTTTCCGGCTGAATCTGGTCGGGGACCAACGGCAGAACGACTGAATCGATCCAGCCCATGGTTGTCCAAAGCAGCCACATGGTCATGGCAACCGGTGCAATAACCACCAACCCTGTAAGAAAGCTTGAACGGAGTCTGGCGATTAAGCCGGGACGTTTGGGAAGGTCGTCTTCAAAGGGGCTGTTCATTCTAGGTCACTGTTCGCCTGTTGCCTCGCATATATAGGCCCAGCACTGCGCCCACTACAATATGCCTTGCGTTCTAAATCATGAAACCTGCGGATCATACAGTGCGCGTGCAATATTGGCAGCCAGTCTCGCATTGTTTCTAACCAGAGCAATATTTGACGATAAAGATCGTCCCGCGGTGAGTTCAAAAATGCGCTGCAATAGATATGGCGTCACGGATTTTCCAGTTACAGATGCCGCTTCTGCCTCTTGAAGCGCCTGTAAAATGATCGGGGCCAAGATCTCTGCCTGGATTTCCGATTCCTGTGGAATCGGATTGCAGACCAGATGCCCTCCCGGGATTCCTAATTCAGACCGCATCTGCACAGATTTTGCGATATCCTCTGCCTTATCCAGTCTAAGCGGCGCACGATGTTCCGAGGACGACGACCAGAAAGCAGGCAAATTATCCTGTCCGTAGGCGATCACCGGAACACCCAGTGTCTCTAGGACTTCCCATGTTTTATCCAAATCAAGGATCGCCTTCGCGCCGGCGGCGACGACCACAACGTCCGTTTGGGCAAGCTCATGCAAGTCTGCAGAAACATCAAAGGATGTTTCTGCCCCCTTATGCACCCCACCGATGCCCCCCGTTGCGAAGACTTTTATTCCAGCAGCTTTCGCAGCGATCATTGTTGCTGCCACCGTCGTCGCTCCCGACTTTTTCTGGGCGATGCAAACAGCCAAATCTGCCCTAGACAACTTGGCCACGTTTTTTCGATTGGCGAGGTCGACTAGTTCTTGAGCGCTCAGGCCAATATGAAGCGCACCATCAATCACTGCTATCGTGGCAGGAATGGCGCCTGCCTCTCTGACGTCTTGCTCAACACTCCGGGCCGTTTCAACATTCTGTGGATAGGGCATTCCATGCGTTATGATAGTGCTTTCAAGCGCTACAATCGCTTGGCCGTTTTGCTTTGCGTCCAGAACTTCAGGGGAAAAACTGAATGGGATCATGCGCCAATATCTCCTGAAACGTATACAGCGGCTGCGGCTAACGCGCTTTTTAATGCGTTTTCCCGATTTTCGCCGCGAAGTTCGGCAGCAATATGTGCGGCCATAAAAGTGTCGCCCGCGCCTGTGACCCGTGTGACAAGAACCTCTGGTGGTTTCAACTGAATTGTGCCGCTGGAATGACCGTCGCTCGCCGGACTCCCGCCTGCAGTAACCAAAACCCGATTGGCGCCTTTTTTGACAAGTGCGTTTGCTGCTGTCGCACTGTCCGAGAACTCTTGATTGCAAAGAAGACCAGCTTCCTCGAGGTTCACATAAAGTGTTGCATGGGGGTGTTTGATCAACGAGGCCAGACGCTTGGCTTTTCCAGGTGATGCCGGAGCGATCCGAAGGTCTGCTTTGCCAAATGCAACGTCAGACGAGACCTCTTGCAAAAGGGAATCGGTCAAATTGCCATCCAGCGCAACAACACCCGAATACGGATGGGCCCTATCCGCGATAGGGCCGTCCAATAGGGGGGATAGTATCTTACTGCCGGCTTGCTCAAGGGAATGGGCGTCTGCAATCGCCCCGATCAATCCGTTTTGCGCTTCAACAGCCATATAGCGATCTGTCGGTAAATCCTTAGACCGGTATATGTGATCAGTATTTAATCCAAGGCTCTGACATCGTTTCAAAAGTTCGGAGCCCTCAGCGTCTTCTCCGACGACAGATAATAGAAGCGGCTGCAGCCCAAATTGCTTCAGCGTCATTGCGATGTTTAAGGCAACCCCACCGGGAAGCCGCGTAATCCGACCAGGCACATCACTGCCCTGACGCATTGTAACGGCGGAACGCCCGATAATGTCCCAGAGAACGGACCCAATGCAGATAATGTTTTGAGGGGCGCTCATGAAAACACCTAATAAGAAATGTTGCGGTTTAGTCGGGTCTTGCGAAGGTTAAGTTAGCCCAGAGTGTTTCCCATTGCACGTCCATGCGTTGTAATAATTCGGCAGATGGTTCGCGGAAAATTACGGCGTCCAGCATGTATTCGTACCCCCTTTTTGCTTCAAAAGTGGCAACACCCTTCAAGTCGGTGCGAGTGTAAATGACGTTTACAGTTCCCGATGGTGGTCGCTCAAAAATCTCGATTTGGTGATTGGGCAGAGGGATTCCTTGATGCGCGAGTAAGACCGAAATCGCGTCGTCTTGAATTGTGTATGGATTGTCCAAAGCTATGATTTCTGCCTCGAACCCAAATGGATGGTCCTTTCCCTCAGCAGTGCCACTTGCAACAAGGGATTTCGAAAAACGTGTGTAACCCTCGCGAACTTCTTCCTCGGAAAAACCTCTTGCTAAGTGTTTCTTCAAGGCGTCTGGGAAATCTTTGTGATCTGCGAAATTTTGAAACTTTTGCCACTCTGAGTATTTCAGAAAAGTAGCCTTTGTTTGGTAGCCGATAACCGCAAGCCCGTCCCCTAGAGGAACAATTTCAATGGCAGGACGCGCGCCCAATTCGCCATCGATAGGCTGACGCTTGTCACCTATAGAAACTTCAAGGCTCACAATTGAACGCGTAGCATATGGCAGTGAATTGCCTTCGAATAATTGACCGTTTTTAATTTCAGCGACGATCATTTCGCCGGAATTTACTTGATATTTGAGGGGCTCAATCCATAACTCATGACTATAGGCAGGCGCCATACCAAAGAAAAATAAAATTAAAGAGGTAAGAAATTTGGGCATCGACACGTATCTCCGCATTCGGCATTTCGTTTGTATCGTAATGCAAAGGTTGTTTTTGTCCATCTTCCTGCCATGGATTCCAATTGCGCATGCCCATGAAATATCTCCTGCGATAGTCGAGATTTCTTTTGACAATAATCGTGTGGAGCTAGGCGCCGAACTTAATCTTGAAGCGATTTTGGCGGAAATTGATTTGTCCCAGACTTCTAGCACCGAAGGGGCCACGAATGAAGAAAGGTATGATGAGCTTCGAAATTTGAGCAGCAATGCATTAAACGATAATTTCCAAAATTCGTGGGATGATCTGTCGAGAAAGTTTTACTTGTTAGGGCAGGGTGACCGGATATCGCTGTCAATTGTCGATTTAGAAATTCCACAAGTTGAAGACCCGGAACTTCCACGCATTTCGAGGGTGGTACTTTCGGGCGTATTGCCTTCCCAAGCCAAAGAAGTGATGTTTGGGTGGTCTGCAGATTTGGGCGTGATGGTTCTTCGCGTTTCTGAAGATGAAGTGACCAGTTTTGCCGATTACGTTGACCCTGGCGAAATGTCCCCGGCCATTGAAGTTTCAAATTGGCAACCGCTTTCAGGGTGGCAGTCTTTCTTTACCTTTATTCCTGTGGGTTTTGACCATATCCTTCCCAAAGGGTTGGACCATATTCTTTTCGTCGTCGGATTATTCCTGCTTTCCACAAATTTGCGGATTCTATTGTGGCAGATCTCTACATTCACAGCGGCGCACACTGTTACGTTGGCTTTTGGTACTTTAGGCCTCGTGTCTGTTTCCCCAAGTATCGTCGAACCTTTGATTGCACTGTCGATAGCTTATGTTGCCATTGAGAATATTCTATCGTCCAAACTGGTTCCATCAAGGATTGGCTTGATTTTCGTCTTCGGATTGCTTCATGGGCTTGGATTTGCATCCGTTCTTGCGGAATTCGGTTTACCTGAAAATGGAGTTATACCAGCCCTGATTGGGTTCAATATCGGGGTTGAGTTTGGCCAATTAGCCGTCGTATTAACTTGCTTCTTAACGTTCGGATACTGGTTCAACAAAAAACCGTGGTATCGAAAAGTTTTAAGTATCCCGATGTCCGTTGTAATCGCTTCCATTGGCCTTTGGTGGGCGGTCGAAAGGGTATTCTTTGCTTGAGCGACGAAAGCGGTAGATTCACTACTACCGTTGATGTGTGGCATAGCTGGTAGCGTTTGTTCCCAATTAACTTCAGGTTCGAGGCGTCAGGAAACACTTACTGAAACATGCAAGGGAGGCGATGCTCAGGTAACGAAATTCCGAAGTCAAATAAATATTGAATAATAAAAAATGCATCAAGTCCAAATGGCGGATTGCAAAATTGGCGGAGCGACAG
>CAYVRN010000042.1:9293-26032 GCA_964453855.1 uncultured Rhodobacterales bacterium | reverse complement strand
GTCGACAAAAGTGGCTCCGCGTCCGATTCCGCAGCACAGCGAAACTGTGGGATCAGACCGCCGAGACCCCCACAGACCACCCGGAGGGTGCAGGGGAAACCCAGCACTCGGCGAGGACACTTTGCCCCTAGGCGGGCCCGCCGCTTTATCCGCACCGCAACCAGACAAACCCGAAACGCCCGTCAGCCTGCCGGAAACCTTCCGCGCGGGCCAAACCTGCGTCCATAATTTCATCTTACCAAAAATACTCAAGGGGAGCGCGAGGGGGGAACCCCCTCGCATACCGCGACGCGCGTTAGCGCGGCGCAATTAAATACATGCGACAGGCCAGAGCTTAGCCCAGCACCGCTTCACCCGATCAGCGCCAAAAACTGTTCGATCTCTGCATCTGCCGTACACCAAGAACACACTAGACGCGCGCTTTCCAAACCGTCATCAGGCCCATCCAGATTGCCTTCGGACCCCCAGAAGTAATACTTGGCACCGGCCTCCATCGCGCGGCGATGGCTGGCGCGGTTCCAACTGGCAAAGACAGCATTTGCGTCGGTCGGATGCACAAGCGTTGCGCCTTCCAACGACAAGATACCGTTGGACAGTTTCTTGGCAGCCGCATTGGCCTTGCCGGCCAGATCCAGCCACAAACCGTCTGTCAGATAAGCCAGCATTTGCGCAGACAGGTAGCGGTGTTTTGAAAACAGATGCCCGCCGCGCTTGCGGCGCAGTTCAAATTCCCATGCCAGTTTCGGATCGAACAGGATCACGGCCTCGACCCCCATCAATCCGTTCTTGGTGCCGCCGAACGACAGAACATCTACGCCCGCTTTCCAGCTCATCTCGGCGGGTGTCGCCCCTGTGCTGACCACCGAATTGGCAAAGCGTGCGCCGTCCAGATGTACCGGCATGTCGTATCGTTTCGCCACATCACAAAGGGCTTTCAACTCGTCGTAGGAATAAACTGTCCCGCTTTCGGTCGCATTGGTCAGGCTTAGCGCGCCACGCTGGACCGAATGGACAAATCCCTGCACTTGCACCTTGATCGCCGCCTCAAGGGCTGCGGGGGTGATCTTGCCATGGTCTCCGTCGATCAGGTTCAACTTTGATCCACCAGTATAGAACTCGGGCGAGCCGCACTCATCCTCGGCGATGTGCGCGTTGCGGTGGCAGCAGATCGCCTGCCACGGCTGTACCAGAGTGGCCAAAGACAGCACATTGGCCGAAGTGCCTGTGGCCACAAGATAGACCTCGGCCTCGGGCGCTTCGAAAATCTCGCGGATCAGGCGGCGGACCTCGTCCATTTCAACGTCGGTGCCATACGAGGCCGCATAACCTTCGTTCACTTTGGCGACCGCATCCAGAACCTGTTGCGGTACGGGCGAGGCATTGTCAGAGGCAAAGAACATCAGATGGGCTCCTCAATGATATAATCTTCCCAATCGTCGTCGGGGATTGTGTCTTCCGAAACTGTCAGCCCGCGCATCGAAACACCAGCTTGGTGTACGCTGTCGGTGTCTCCGGTCAAAAGCGGGTGCCAGTCGGGCAGGGGTTCGCCAAACGACAGCAAACGATAAGCGCAGGTTTTCGGCATCCAATAGGCATGCTTTTCGATATTCTTGGCCTTTAGCGAAATGCATTCAGGCACATAGGCGTGGCGGGTTTCGTAGTTCGAACACAAGCAGGTGCTGTCATCCAGCAGCCTGCACGCCACGCGGGTCAATTCCACATGGCCTGTTTCTTCGTCTTCCAACTTGTTCAGGCAGCATTTGCCGCAGCCGTCACACAGCGCTTCCCATTCCCGCGCGGTCATTTTCTTTAGCGGGACTGTTTCCCAAAACCGGTGGCGTAGGCCCGTGCGATCAATTGCGCCGCTCATTCTGCCGCCAGAATTTCGCGGCACTTCACACAGTCGGCATCCATCTGTTTGATCAGCGCCTCTAGCCCGTCGAACTTCAGCTCGGGGCGCAAGAACTCGACCAATGCCACAGACAGGGTGCTGCCATACAAATCGCCGGAAAAGTCGAACAGGAAGGTTTCGATATTTGGTGTGTTTTCGCCAAACATGGGCCGCACCCCTAGCGAGGCCGCACCGTGATAAGTGCCCTTGTGCGGGCCATCCAGCACATCAACCAAAACGGCATAAACGCCATGTCTCGGCTGGTGCAGCCCGTCGATCGACATGTTCGCCGTGGGAAAGCCCAACTCTCGGCCACGCTGTTCGCCACCGATCACCTTGCCTTCGATCCGGTGCCAGTGGCCCAGCATCGCAGCAGCATCGCGGGGGCGGCCATCAGACAAGGCATCGCGGATAGCGGTCGAGGACACCTGATCGCCTTCGTGTTCCAAAAGTTTCGAGATTGTCACGCCGAACCCCATTTCCTGACCAAAGGCCACCAGATCCTCAGCTGTTCCCTTGCGCCCTTTGCCAAAACAAAAGTCCGCACCAATCACGATATGGCGTAGCCCAAGACCTTCGACGATCACTTGCTGGGCGAATTCGCGGGCCGTCAGCGAAGACAACGCCGTGTTGAAATTCATCTCATAAAGACGCTCAACGCCGATTTTACTTAGTCTTGTGCGTTTGGCTTGCACGCTCATCAAGCGAAACGCGGGAGCGTCGGGGGCGAAATATTCCCGTGGATGCGGGCTGAAAGTCATCACGCCCAAAGGTGCACCGATTTTTTCGCCAGCGGCTTTGGCTATGGCGATGACACTTTGATGCCCGCGATGCACGCCGTCAAAGTTGCCGATGGCAACCGAGGCCCCCCGATCCTCGGGGTCAACATACTGATAGTCACGAATAATACGCATAGCGAAGGGTTAGCCGCCCCGAAACACGGGTGCAAGCCAAACCATGCGAAAATGTAGATCAGTCGAACTTGGCAGACGGGGCCAGAACCGTGGCTTCGCCGATTAGCACCTTTTTGCCGTCTACCAGACAGCGGCAGTCCAGTTTCACGCGACGTTTGGCATAGTCGATGTCGATCACTTCGACCTCGGCGCGTACGGTGTCGCCGGGGCGCACAGGTGCCAGAAACTTGAGGTTCTGCCCCATGTAGATCGTACCATGCCCCGGAAGCTGTTCGCCAATGACTGCCGAAACCAACCCGGCCGTCAGCATGCCGTGGGCAATCCGTCCCTCAAAGATGGTGTCTTGGGCATAGGCGTCGTCCAGATGCACCGGATTGTGGTCGGTCGAAACCTCGGCGAACATCTCGATATCGCGGTCGGTCACCGTTTTTTGAACATAACGCATCATGCCCATTTCGATGTCTTCAATGCAGATCGTTCCGCGGGGTAGATTGTCCAACATCTGGCCCTCCTGTCAGGCGGCTAGGTAATTATAAGATCACCCGATGGGGTGTTTTGTAATATAATTACTTCGCAGCTGCAGAAAATCAACCCCTAAATGACTTACCGCAGATAGCCGATTGCATAGGTCGGAGCCTGCATTTCTCTTTGTAAAAAGGCGTCTAATGCTTGTGCGTCCGGTTGCTGCGACGTTTTGGTTTCCTCGGCTGCCAATCCGCCGGTGATGAACAGGGAATCAATGTCCTCGCCCATGGCGCCCGCAATGTCGGTTTGAATACCGTCGCCGATGGCCAATATGCGGTCATTGGACGTTTTGCAGCCCAACGCGTTAAGTCGCAACCGCGCCAGATCATAGATCGGCGGGTGGGGTTTGCCGAAATAAAGGCTCTCGCCGCCCATTTCAGTGTAAAGCTCTGCCAACGCCCCCGCGCACCACTCACGTTTTTCGCCGCGGTCAACGACGATGTCGGGATTGAAGCAGATCAGCTTCATGCCCTTTTGTTTGGCATAAAGGAAATCCGAACGGTTTTCGGCTGGATCAGCAAACGGATCAAACGGACCGGTGCAGACGATACCTTCTGCCTCGGACAAGGGGGTTAGTTCCACGTCCACCGGATTGTCCAGAACTTCGGGCGGGCTGAACACGCGCTTGTCGTCTTCCAGTCCGATGAAATAGACCTTTCGCCCGACCGCCCCTGAATAAAGTGCCGTGCGGGCACTGTCGCCAGATGTTGCGATGGCATCCCAAGCGTCGGTCGGGACTTCCAGAATTTCCAGATGGCTTTCGACCGAATGACGCGTGCGCGGCGCATTGGTGACCAGTATGACCTTACCTCCAGACTTCCTGTAGTCCTGCAAAGCGGTGACAGCTTCGGGAAAAGCTTTTACCCCGTTGTGGACGCATCCCCAAAGATCAACAAACAACGCATCATACTGGGCGGAAATTTCGGAAAGCGATTGAACAATTCGGGTCACGTGGGCCTCATTCCTTGGTTTGGTGGCGGTATCGCACGGGCAGGGCTTTGGCGCCAGTTGTCAGTTTGGTCCGTTTCGGGCAGGGTGCTGGCAATCATGCATTTGCTTCACATATTTTTGAAACGAGGGTCCCATGCCACAACGCCCAATCATGTATCATATTCCGGTATGCCCGTTTTCCCAGAGGCTCGAGATACTTTTATCGCTGAAGGGCCAAAGCGACGCGGTTGATTTCAGCGTGGTGGATATCACCAAACCCCGCGATCCTGCGCTTTTGGTGAAAACGCGGGGCACCACGTCCCTGCCTGTGCTAGAGTTGCCGGATGGGCGTATTCTAAAGGAAAGTCTTGTGATCCTGCGATATCTGGACGAGACGCTGGGCCAGCCTGTTGCCCGACCCGACGCTTACGAACGCGCCGTGGAAAACATGCTGATCAGCAAAGATGGTCCGTTCACCATGGCTGGCTATATCATGGTAATGAACCAGGACCCTGAAAAGACCAGCACTATGCACGAAAAGATGCTGTCGCTTTATGCCGATCTGGGCGATTTCCTGTCGTGGCACAATCCTGATGGCACCTTCCTGTTCGATGACTTCGGACTAGCCGAGGCGGTGTTCACCCCGATGTTCATGCGGTTCTGGTTCTTGGAGTATTACGAAGGCTTTGCCTTGCCCAATGATCCCAAGTTTGCCCGCGTTCGAAAATGGCACGATGCCTGTTTGGCGCATCCGTCTGCCCAGCAAGTCACGTACGACGAAATCAACAAACTTTATTATGATTACGCCAAAGGGGCCGGCAACGGAGCGCTACTTGAGGGGCGCACCAAATCCAGTTTTACCTTCGACAGTGATTGGCGCGAACGCCCGATGCCCCCAAAGGACAAATACGGGCATTCGGCCACAGATGCAGAGCTGGGGTTGGTTTAAACGTCAGAGCCCCTTTGTTCCAACGCCTTAGTGACCTGCCGGACCACTTTGGGTGCGGTCTTTCAGTTCCAGTTCGTCAAGGAACAACGAAACGATGACAGCCAGCGCCGAAACAGCCGCACCGACCTGAAAGATCGGGTGCAGCGCGTCTGTAAAGGCTGTTAGCACCATTTCGCGCGCTTGAGGCGGCAGGGCTTCAATCATGCGCGCATTCATGCTTTCGGCGCTCGTGCCCGCGGGGAGGCGTCCGCCCAGATTGTTCATCAACTGGTTTGTGAACATTGCTCCGAATACGGCCACGCCGATGGACCCACCGATCTGTCGGATCAGGGTGAAGCCAGCTGTGCCAACGCCCATCATTTCACGCGGGATAGCGTTCTGGATCGCGGTTGTCCCGACCGACATGGTCGGTCCCATGCCCAGCCCGACCATGAACATCATTGCCATGACAACCGCGGTCGGCGTGTCGGGTTGAATGGTCGATAGCCATAGCATGCCCAATGTCAGCATTGCGGTTCCTGCGGTTGGCAGACGGCGGTATTTTCCGGTCCGGCTCATGATCTGCCCCGATCCGATCGAGGTGAACAGGATTCCGAACATCAGCGGTAAAAGCTGTAGGCCCGAGTTCGTGGGCGTTACGCCTTTGGCGACTTGCAGGTACAGCGGAATGAAGGTCAACGCGCCGAACATGGCCGAGCCGACGATAAAGCCGACTGCGCCGAAGACGCGAAAGGTGTTGATCTTGAACAGAGCCATGGGAAGAATTGGCTCGCTGGCTTTGGTCTCGGCCCAGACGAACAGGATCATGGTGGCGATAGCGCCAGCGACAAGGCCCAGTATCAACGGGTCGCCCCAAGCGTAAGTGCGTCCGCCAAGGGTGGTCGCCAATACCATCGCGGTCAGCGAAGCGCTGAGCAACACAGCGCCAAGATAGTCGATCTTGTGGGTGGTTCGTACGCCTTTGGCTTTAAACGCAACCGCGAAGATGACCAAAGAGACAATGCCGAGCGGCAGGTTAATAAAGAAAATCCAGTGCCAGCTAAGGTTATCTACGAAAAACCCGCCCGCCAATGGACCCGCGACCGAGGACAGACCGAACACGCCTCCGAAGATGCCTTGGATTTTGCCGCGTTCCCGTGGAGGAATGACATCGCCGATGACTGTGAGAGCCAGAACAAACAAACCACCGCCGCCAAGCCCTTGGATCGCCCGCGATACGATCAGGAAGGTCATCGTCTGGCTTAATCCAGCCAAGCAGGATCCCAAAAGAAACAGGATCACCGAGATTTGCATCATCAGTTTGCGACCGTAAAGATCGCCCATTTTGCCGTAGAGCGGCGCGACGATGGTTGAGGTCAGCAAGTAACTGGTGACCACCCAGCTAAGCTGATCCACACCGCCAAGGTCGGCGACGATGGTTGGCAAAGCGGTCGAGACGATGGTTTGATCAAGCGACGCCAGCAAAAGCATAACTGCCACAGCATAAAGGATCAGTTTTGCCGAGCCCTGATTTTCCTGCTCGGCGGTTTCTTGAGATGAATTTGACATGCGCGTTCCATTTCTGAACTGGTCAGTTCACTTATCATTACGCCTGCCGCTGCAAACATACCAGAACAAAAATGGCGCCCCAAGGGCGCCACTTCGAAGGGTATGAAAGCTGGATCAAACGGTCAAATTCGGAATGATCTGCTTTTTGCGGCTCATGATGCCCGGCAGCACCACGCTGTCGCCGTCAACGGTTGCGCCAAAGCTTTTCTCGGCCACGGTTTTCACCAGATCGTTCGGCACCAGCAGGGTTGCCTCTTCGTTCAGGATGTCCACGACGAACAGCAGAACCTGATCCACACCGTCTTCGGCCTGTACCGAGGTCATGGTTTCCATCAGGCTAGCCTTGCGGTCCAGAACGATCGCAGGCGCAGTGGTTTCCAGAACCGACACGCGGAAGTTGGTGCCGCCGACTTCGTATTTCTTGCTGTCCATGCGGATCAGCTCGGCATCCGAAAAGGCCGATACGTCCGATTTGGCGGCGAACATTTCGCTGGCGCAATCGGTGATGTTGACGCCCAGTTCGCCCGCCAGCTTTTCGGCAATGGCTTTGTCGGTCGGTGTGGTGGTCGGGCTGCGGAATTCCAGCGTGTCGGACAGGATGCACGACAGCATCAGGCCCTTCACGGCGTCCGGCGCTTTTTCCAAATCCCGACCGATCAGCCAGTGCATGACGGTCGCGGTCGCGGCCACAGGGCGGATCGTGATCTTGATCGGACCTTTGGTCTGAAGTCCGCCAGTCAGCAGGTGGTGGTCGATGATTTCCGCGATGTTGGTGTCGTTTACGTTTGCAGGCAATTCGCCCGGGTTGTTGGTGTCTACGATGACAACTTCATCTTCGGCGCTTAGTTCGCCCAAGGTGGCGGGCATCTCGAAACCCCAGCGGTTCAGAACAAACTGCGCTTCGGTATTTGGGGTTTCTAGAACAAACGCCTGCGCGTCCAGACCTTGAACGTCTTTCAGGTACCATTCCCAAATCAGGGCAGAGCAGGTGGCGTCGGTGTCGGGGGCGTAGTGGCCGAAAATCTTGATCATGGTCTCTGGTCTCGTCAGGTTTAGATTTGCCGCCTTATAGGACGCGTGATCGCGATTGTCATCCGGTTCATGCTGCAATGCGGCGCTTTCGCTCAGATAGGCCAAGCCGTGGCGGACGCTCTATTGTGCCGCCCGCCGTTCGCCCATATGCTGAGCGGGCAGCGGCTTGAGGCAATTTATGCAGGTTCTCGATATCGGCGTTTTCGCGCACAACGAAGGCAAGCGGATCGGCCCGTTTCTTAAAAGCCGGTCCCGACAATCTGTTTTCCGGAGGGATTTTGATGTCCGGCTGCATATCTTGGCAAACGGCTGCACAGACGACACGGTGGCGGTGGTGACCCGTCTGGCGCCTCAATATGATTTGGAAAGCCACATACAAATCCACGATCTGTCAGAAGGCGGTAAAAGCCGGACATGGAACCGGTTTACCCACGACCTGTCACGGTCTGATGCCGGGATGTTGGTTTACTGCGATGCAGACATTTCGTTTATGACGGACGATACCATTGAAAAACTCTGCGGATTTTTGACGTCCCATCCCGATCTTGTCGCAAGTTCATCCTATCCGATCAAGGATTTGGCTCTGGGCGAGCAATCCTTGACGCTTGTTCAAAAGCTCATTGTTTCAGGTGCCAGTTCACGGGAAGAGGCGCGTACCGCGATTTGCGGTCAGTTATATGCAGCGCGAAGCGAAGATGTGCGCCGCGTTTGGATGCCGGTGGGTTTGCCCGTCGAGGACGGGTATTTGCGGGCAATGCTATTGACCCGCAATTTCACCGAGAACGAAAATACCGCATTGATTTCGGCGGACCCGGACATTGCCCATGTTTACGAAAGCGAACGCGACATCTCGGGCTTGTTGCGGCATCAGATCAGAATAGTCATCGGTGGGGCAATAAATCTGGTCCTGTTCGATTTCCTGCGCTCTGTCCCGCATGAAAGCCGTGCTTCTGCGATAGAAGAAGTCGTCGACAAAGAAGGCTGGCTTGGCGCGTTACTGGCTAAGTCTTTGCCGTGCCGCTACGGATGGGTTCCTGTGCATTTTTTGATCAAGCGCACACAGTCGGCCCTGACGGGTGGGGGATGGTACAGACCCGGGCGGCTATTGAAACTACTTCTTGGGCAAACCTTTGACTTGATCGTCTGGATCGCGGCGCAATGGAAAATGGCCCGCGGATCGGGGGCTGGATTCTGGTAATCCGCGACCGTGCAGGAGGTTCCTCTGCTAAATTCGCAAAACTTGAATCGATCTTGTTGACTCTTTGCCAAGGTGTTCCTAACTATGCGCCGTTAGCACTCGACTTAGGTGAGTGATAACGGTGCCCATGAGGGGCCGATTTTGGGAGAAACTTTGAGCATAGGAGTCTCAAGGAAATGGCATTGAAACCACTTCATGACCGTGTACTCGTTCGTCGTACTGAGGGCGAGGAAAAAACTGCTGGTGGGCTGATCATCCCTGACAGCGCCAAGGAAAAACCTGCGGAAGGTGTAATCGTAGCTTGCGGCGAAGGCGCCCGCAAAGACAGCGGCGAACTGATCGCAATGGCTGTTAAAGAAGGTGACCGCGTAATGTTCGGCAAATGGTCGGGCACAGAGGTTACCGTCGACGGCGAAGAGCTGCTGATGATGAAAGAATCCGACATCATGGGCATTCTGGTTTAATCACCAGCCCCCTTTTGTCTTTTCTGAACACCAACTCAAACCTTGGGAGCTATATAAATGGCTAAGGAAGTAAAATTCGACACAGACGCCCGCAACAAGATGCTGAAAGGCGTCAACATCCTTGCGGATGCCGTCAAAGTCACTCTGGGCCCGAAAGGCCGTAACGTCGTTATCGACAAATCGTTCGGCGCACCGCGCATCACCAAAGACGGTGTTTCGGTTGCCAAAGAGATCGATCTTGAAGACAAGTTCGAAAACATGGGCGCGCAGATGGTGAAAGAAGTCGCCAGCCGCACCAACGACGAAGCCGGCGACGGCACCACCACTGCAACCGTTCTGGCACAAGCCATCGTTCGTGAAGGCATGAAGTCGGTTGCTGCTGGCATGAACCCGATGGACCTAAAGCGCGGTATCGATCTGGCGACTGCAAACGTTGTTCAGGCTATCCGCGACATGGCGCGCGAAGTTAAAGACAGCGATGAAGTTGCTCAGGTTGGCACCATCTCGGCCAACGGCGAAGCAGAAATCGGCCGTCAGATCGCAGACGCGATGCAGAAGGTTGGCAACGAAGGCGTTATCACCGTCGAAGAAAACAAAGGCATGGAAACCGAGACCGATGTGGTTGAAGGCATGCAGTTCGACCGTGGTTACCTGTCGCCATACTTCGTCACCAACTCGGACAAAATGATCGCCGATCTGGAAGACTGCATGATTCTGCTGCACGAAAAGAAACTGTCGTCGCTGCAGTCGATGGTTCCGCTGCTCGAGCAGGTGATCCAGTCGCAGAAGCCTCTGCTGATCATCGCGGAAGATGTTGAAGGCGAAGCGCTGGCAACTCTCGTTGTCAACAAACTGCGCGGTGGTCTGAAAATCGCAGCCGTTAAAGCACCTGGCTTCGGCGATCGCCGCAAAGCGATGCTGCAGGACATCGCAATCCTGACCGGTGGTCAGGTGATCTCGGAAGATCTGGGCATGAAGCTTGAGAATGTCACTATGGACATGCTGGGCACCGCCAAGAAAATCCAGATCAGCAAAGACGAAACCACCATCGTTGACGGTGCCGGCGAAAAAGCCGAAATCGAAGCACGTGTTTCGCAGATCCGTCAGCAGATCGAAGAAACCTCGTCGGATTACGATCGTGAAAAACTGCAAGAGCGCGTTGCCAAACTGGCCGGCGGTGTTGCTGTTATCCGCGTCGGCGGCATGACCGAAGTTGAAGTGAAAGAGCGTAAAGACCGCGTTGACGACGCGCTGAACGCAACTCGCGCAGCTGTTCAGGAAGGTATCATCGTAGGTGGTGGTGTTGCTCTGGTTCAGGCAGCCAAAGGTCTGGACGGTGTTGCTGGTGCAAACAGCGACCAAGATGCAGGTATCGCCATCGTACGTCGCGCGCTGGAATCGCCGCTGCGTCAGATCGCGGAAAACGCCGGTGTTGACGGTGCGGTTGTTGCGGGCAAAGTCCGTGAATCGACCGACACTTCGTTCGGCTTCAACGCGCAGACCGAAGAATATGGCGACATGTTCAAGTTCGGCGTGATCGATCCGGCGAAAGTTACCCGTACGGCTCTGGAAGATGCAGCGTCGATCGCGGGTCTGCTGATCACCACCGAAGCCATGATTGCAGACAAGCCAGCCAAAGACGGCGGCGCACCTGCAATGCCCGACATGGGCGGCATGGGCGGCATGGGCGGCATGATGTAAGATCATCCACTCTTGGATTTGGGAAGGGCTCGTCATTTGGCGGGCCCTTTTCTTTTGCGCAAGGTGATCCGAACACACTGCACTTTCGTAAATAATCGTATGAAACTCAGGCTTGTTCATATCCGCGCCATACTTGCATCTGTCGGCATCGGGCTGGTGGCTCTTGCAGCGCAAACGCCCGCTTTGGCGGATATCCCGCCTGAACCGCTAGCAAAGCGGATAGACAAGCCGGTGTTACTAGGGCAGGCCGAATACCGGTTTCTCGGCCGTCCGATGTATCTGGCCCAGTACTATGCGCCAGAGGATGGTCAACAGCCTGACTTTGTGCCGTCCGGTCTGGAACTGACCTATCTGCGCGCTTTTTCAGCAGGGCTTTTGGCTTGGGCCAGTATGGCTGAACTCCGCCGCCTTGAAGGAGAGCCTGCAGACCACACAGACTTTGAGGCAGGACTACGCTCATGTTTTTCGGATGTCTCGGAAGGAGACCGCTACCTGGCGCTTGCGAAAAGCGCTGATGACCTTGAGTTATGGTTGAACGGAAAGCAGGTTTGCACAATTTCAGGTGCGCGCTGGTCAGAGCGGTTCTTGTCGATCTGGCTGTCCGAAAACGCACGCGATCCGCGCCTTGCCCGCGTGTTGAAGGGCATAGACTGAGTATTGCGCTTCAAGGGCATGCCTTAGGGAAACTACAATATATCTTTAGAGAGAAAAAATATCAAAAAGATATGTCCATTCACCGTATGCAGTGGTGGATAAAAGCTCAATCAACATTTTTAGGTCATCGTGACATAGAGCGTCAGACGCTGCCGACTCGCATACGTTTAGATTGGATTAAAATGAAAACTGTTTTTGCATCTTCCGCCTTGCTTGCAGCTGCCACTTTCGGGTCTGCTGTTTCGGCTCAAACCACGCCTTTTGACTCGCAGCTGCTGCAAATCGCGTTGCAGTGCGAGACGGCGACCACCATTGATCAATGCCAAACGCTGATCGCTCAGCAAATCGCACTGTTAGAGGCGGACACAACCCTTGATCCATCAGCGTTGTTGTCGTCAATCACGCGCGTTGTTGATAGCGCGACGCAAGCCCTGCTGCGCAGCAACGCCTCAAGTGAATCCATTGCACAGCAGCTAAACTCAATTGTTCAGACTGTGTCTACCTCTATTGCCAAAGTCACGTCGCGTAGCCCCGAAGCTGCATCGGCGGCAAATTCTGTGGTTGCTGTTCTGACCGTTTCGGTGCTTGAAGTCACAGTTGCCAAAAGCCTGTCCTCAAGCGCAACGGGTGGCAGCTTGATCGGATCAGCACTTACCCAGTTGGCGTCGGTGTCCAGTAATCCAACACAAGCCAACGCCATCCTTTCGATTTCTTCGACCGTATCTTCCGGTGGATCCCTAAGCGAAATCGTTAGCGTCATCGAACAGGTCAGCTCATTCGCCAGCCCGGCGTAAGTGCGCGGGGGCGATCCATAAACAGCAATCACGCGCATTCCTGCACAGTGGGTGCGATCAGGTGAACAGAGTTTTGCGAGAAAAGGGCGCGGTTTTTCCGTCGGGCATGTTAACTTCTTTTTCAGATAAAGGAGTTTCGACATGCGTAAGCTACAGGTTCAAGGTGTTCACCACATCACGCTGACGGGAGCTGATCGGCAAACAAGCATAGATTTTTGGGAAGGCGTTCTGGGAATGCCTTTCGTTTTTGATCAGCCCAATCTGGACAACCCTGACGAAGGGCACTTGTATTTTGATCCGGGCGACGGGCGTTTGATCACGGTTTTCACCAACGAAACCCGCAAGCCCGATCGCAGGCGCACACCGACCGAGCCGGGCTGTGTGCACCATCTGGCGTTCAATGTGTCCAAGGCGGTGTTTTCGCAAACTGTTGAGCGGCTGGAAGAGCGCGGGATCGGGCATTCCGGCGTAAAGGACCGCGGGTTCATGGATTCGATCTATTTCAAAGACCCGCTTGGTCTGCTGATCGAACTGGCCAGCTACCGGTTTGAACCGCCCATGGGCTGCACTCACGCGGATGTCATGATCGAGGCGCATCGTATTCGCGTTGCCCGCGGGGATTACAATATCCAAGAGGTTCACTTGGCCGACGCCATCGAGCTTTTGGTCGAGCGCCGTCAGCAAACGCTTAGCCCCAGCCGCGCACCAGCCAATCCGTATTAATTTTTGACCTTGATATTGATCAAGGCCAAACCGCTTCCCATGTTATAGGCATTAACATGCGTGTTCAGACATGTGAGGGAGTTCAGATGCGTGCATTTTTAACAGTAGTTTTCATTCTCTTGGGGGCAGTTGCCCAAGCCCAGGAAGACAACGCTTGGTCATTTATCGGCAATGACGTTTACGGTGCGGGGTATACCCTGCGCCATGATGGTGCCCCGGCGGACGACATATTCTTGGCTGGCAACACGTTGACGGTTTCATCTGACGCGCGCGGTGATGTGGCCTTGGCGGGACAAATGATCTCGGTTTCAGGCGACGTGGGGCAGGATGTCTATGCGGCTGGGCAGGCGATCAACATATCCGGAAATGTCGCGGGTGATGTGACCGCCTTTGGGCAAGACATCCGCATAGGTGAAGTCGGTGGCGATCTGCGCGCAGCAGGGGCTTCGGTGCGACTGGACGGTCCGGTGGGCGGATATGCCATTCTGGGCGGCGCAAGCGTTGAGATTGCTGGTGCCATTGCCGGAGATCTGCACTTGGGCGCAGAAAGCGTGACATTTGCTGATGACGTAGACATTGGCGGCACGCTGCATGTCTACGATGAGCCTGATGGCGAAACCGAGTTGCCAGCATTCATCACTGACAGCGTCACCGTCGAACGCCATTTGATGGAGGACTTCCCGCAGGAAAGCCCGAAAAGCTTCTTGTTCAAAAGCTTCCTTAAGGGCGTTTTGACCGTGGCTGTTCTGGCCGCCTTGATTGCGGCTGTTGCTCCGGCCCGTTTGGCAGATATGCGCCGCGCGCTGCTTGAGCGGCCGTTCCGTGGTTTGTGGATGGGCTTTCTGGGCTTGTCTGTTTTGATCGGTGCTGGCGTGATCTCGGCGCTGACCTTGGTGGGTATCATCTTGACACCTGCCTTCTGGCTGGTTGCCGGACTGGCCGGCTTTATCGGCTACGTCATCGGCGCCTATACCTTGGGCGTCGGCCTGATGTTGGCGATTGGCATGGAGGAACCCGACAGCCTGATCATCCGCGCAGGGGCAGCCCTGCTTGGCGCGCTGAGTGCCGCGGTGATCGCCCTTGCGCCATTCATCGGGTGGCTGTTTGTGGTGGTTCTGACACTGGCGGGAACCGGGGCGCTTGTCTCTCAGGTGCTTCGGCCCAGATTTTTCGCCAATCACATCTAGCTCTGGCTGCACCGAAAAAATCGGCTAGGATAGATCGACACGACAACAGGGCCCCCGTGGCCCTGTTTGACATTCGGAGAGCCCCTTGCGCCTGTTTCTGCTCACCTGGCTGACCATGATTGCCTTTGCCGCCAATTCGGTTCTGAACCGGATGGCTTTGGCCGATGGCGCGATGGAGGCGTTAGATTTCGGGGTCATCAGGATCGTCTCGGGGGCGGTGACGCTTGGGGTGCTGACTGTTCTTTTGCGGGGCGGCGTGCGTCTGAGAGGGGCGCGGCGGGCCAGTGGCGTCATCTCGCTTTTGGTCTACATCTTCGGCTTCTCGCTGGCCTACCGAGCGCTGGATGCGGGCGTCGGGGCACTGATCCTGTTCGGGATCGTGCAAATCACCATGTTCGCGGGCGCTTTGATCAAAGGGGAACGCCCGTCGGTGAACCGCTGGGTCGGCGCAGGTGTCGCTTTTGCCGGTCTAGCGTGGCTTATGTGGCCGGGGCAGGGCGCGCAGGTGCCCATTGTGGCGACAGGCTTTATGGCCTTGGCTGGGATCGGTTGGGGCATTTATTCGCTGGTCGGGCGCAGTGCCAATGACGGGTTAAGCGAAACGGCGGCCAATTTCATTCTGGCGGCACCGGTTGCTATTCTGGTCGCGTTGGTGATCGGCACAGGTTCAGATTTGGCGATGAAGGGCGTTCTGCTGGCCGTCTTGTCCGGCGCGGTGACTTCTGGGCTTGGGTATGCGCTATGGTACGCGGTTCTGCCGCAGCTCGAGGCCTCGGTCGCAGCGGTGGCGCAGCTGACTGTGCCGGTAATTGCGATGTCTGGCGGGTTGCTGTTTCTGGCCGAAGTGCCGGTTTGGGATTCTGTCATCGGCGCAATAATGGTACTTGGCGGCGTGGGGCTGTCACTGGTCAAAAGGGGAAAGACATGATTGTGCGGGGATATGCAGACAAGGACCAAAAAGCTGTGGCAGATCTGATCGCCCGTGCCTTTGGCCAACAGGATGAAGCGGGTCTGGTCGATGCCCTGCGCAGCGGTGGTCATATGGCGCTGGAACTGGTCGCCGAAGATCGCGGGCGGGTGATCGGACATATTGCTCTAAGCCGGATGGCCGCGCCCGAAAAGTGGCTGGCATTGGCGCCGGTGTGCGTAGACCCGAAACGGCATGGCAAAGGCGTTGGGTCCGCTCTGTGTCAGACGGCTTTAAGCTATGCAAACGCGCCAGTAGTGGTGCTGGGAGACCCCGACTATTACGGTCGTTTCGGTTTTGATTTCGGCCTTGGGGGGCGTCTGAACACGCCCTATCCGGCCGAGTACACTGGTGTCATCATGCCGGACGGTCACGAGATGCCTGCGCAGATTGACCTGATTTATTCCGAACCGTTTGGGGGTTAGGTGGCGGGCACGATGACCTCAAGCGGGTCATAGCCGAAAGAGCGGTCTCGCCAAGCGATTTCGGGCAGGCTGTCGGGTTTATAACGCAGACCTGCCATCTCTTCGCGCGTGACCCAACGGCGCCTGTCCACAATCCGCTCGGGGTCTTGCCAATCGGGATCAAGCCGCCCTTGGGTGATCTTGCAGCGGAAAAACACTTCGATCTGGTGAAAGCCGGTTTTCGGGTCGTGAAATTCGTTGATCAAACAGGGCGGGCCAACGCTGATCGTCAGACCTGTTTCTTCGTGTACTTCGCGGATCAGATTGTCGGGTATCGAACTCCCCTTTTCCACGCCTCCGCCCGGAGCACACCAAAGAGTGCTGTTGGCATCGGCATAGGCGTTGACCAGCAAAAGCCGGTCGTCGTGCAGAATGACCGCGCGAGCGGCGATGCGGGGGGAAGTCACGTAAGCACCTCGAATATTACGTTTGCGGGCTTTCGCGACGCCCGCCGCGATATTATCTGAGAGTTATGCGACTATTGCCAGCCCTTCTGCTTTCTCTTGCTCCGATTTCGGCCAGTGCCGATTGTGTGGTTCTTTTGCATGGCCTTGGACGAACCGAGGCCAGCCTATGGGCCATGGATGAGGTATTGACGTTGGCGGGATATCAAACGGTGCGCGTGGGCTATCCCTCGACCCAAGCGCCGGTTGAAACGCTTGCGGGTCCGACTTTGAAGCAAGCTGTGGCCCGCTGTGCTGACAATACGCCGGTGCATTTTGTGACCCACTCGATGGGTGGGATATTGTTGCGGTACTGGCTAGCGTCAAAACCCGAACCGCCGGTTGATCTGGGGCG
>CAYVRN010000042.1:0-9193 GCA_964453855.1 uncultured Rhodobacterales bacterium | reverse complement strand
GTTCTGTCGACAAGCCATACCTTCATGATGAACAATCCGATCGTTCTTGCCCAGACACTGCATTTTCTGTCAGAGGAAACCTTTGATCCCGCGTTGGGGCTGGCCGAGGCTTTGGAAGAATTGGAGCTATTGCCCCAAGCGGTGGATTTGTTTGAACGATGGGACTGGTTCGACGATGACTGATCTTTTGCTTCAGGGCGCGCAGGTGCTTTGGCCGGATGGACTGGCTGAGGGGGATCTGGCTGTGTCTGACGGGATGTTTGCAAGCGGCAGTCATGGCAGGTCTGTTGATCTTAGCGGCTTTCGCATACTTCCCGGTATCGTCGATATCCATGGCGACGGGTTCGAGCGGCATCTGGCACCGCGGCGGGGCGTGATGAAGGATTTCGGCGAAGGTTTGCGGTCGGTCGATGCGGAGTTGGCTGCCAACGGTATTACCACTGCAGTGTTAGCCCAGTTCTGGAGTTGGGAGGGCGGTATGCGTGGCCCCGAACATGCGGCGCGGTTGGTGGACGGTCTGAAGACCACACCGGATTTGCGCGTCGATATGCAGGTTCAGTTGCGGTTCGAGACGCATATGCTGGACGACTATGAAGCGATGGAAGCGCTGATTGATCGCGGTGGGATCACCTATGTGGTGCTGAACGACCATCTGCCGCATGACGCTTTGATCAAGGGCAAAAAGCCTCCGCGTCTGACCGGACAGGCGTTGAAAGGCGGACGCTCGCCCGAAGCGCATCTGGCGATGATGCAAGCGATGCATAACCGGACCGAAGAGGTGCCTGCGGCGCTTGAAGGGCTGGCGGCGCGACTGCGCGCCAAGGGTGTGATCGTGGGTAGCCATGACGATAACACGATCGCAGGGCGTACGTGGTTCCGATCTATCGGTGTGGAAGTGTCGGAATTCCCCGAGACAGAAGAAACTGCCCGATTTGCGCAGGACGGCGGCGATCAAGTGATTCTGGGCGCGCCGAATGTGGTGCGTGGAGGAAGCCATGCTGGCAAGGTGTCCGCCGTTGACTTGATCGGGCAGGGGATTGGGGTAGCTTTGGCTTCGGACTACCACTATCCGGCCCCGCGACAGGCAGCCTTGGCTTTGGCGGACCAGATCGGATTAGGATCGGCCTGGGCTTTGGTTTCCAGCGGTCCGGCCGGTGTTTTGGGTTTGTCGGATCGCGGGCAGATCGAATTTGGATTGCGGGCGGACTTTGTGGTGCTTGATGATCTGAACCGTGTTGTGGCGACGTTCGTGCGCGGGCAACCGGCTTTTATGGCAGGCGAGGTTGTGTCGCGTTTTATCGGCTAGGGCACAGGGGGGGGCTGCCCCCTCTCCGTCCATTGATCTCTCGGGTCAATGGCGTACCAAGAACAAAAGGGGGCTGGCTGCCCCCTTTGAAACCCCCGCGAGTATTTTTGGAAAGATGAAATTAGGGCTTTGTCACGCGGTTGACGTGGCCCATTTTGCGGCCCGCTTTGACCTCGGCTTTGCCGTAGAGGTGCAGGGCCGCGTTGGGTTCTTTGGCTATCTCGGGCACGCGGTCCATGTCGTCGCCGATCAGGTTTTCCATAACCACGTCGCTGTGACGCCCACCGTCGCCCAAGGGCCAGCCGGTGACGGCGCGGATATGTTGTTCGAACTGGTCCACCGCGCATCCGTTCTGGGTCCAGTGGCCGGAATTGTGCACGCGCGGGGCGATTTCGTTGACAATCAAGCCTTTCGGGGTGACGAAAAGCTCGACCCCCATGACACCCACGTATTTCAGCCGGTTGAGGATTTGGGCAGCCAGAAGCACGGCATCTGTGCGTTGAGATGCAGTCAGGCGGGCGGGTACGGTGGTGGTGCTGAGGATGCCGTCTTTGTGGACGTTTTCACCGGGATCAAAGCAAGCGACTTCGCCGTCGACGCCTCTGGCGGCGATGACAGAGACTTCGTGGCTGAAATCTACGAATCCTTCCAGGATCGAGGGGGCACCTGCCATGTCCGCCAGCGCCTGTTCAGCGTCGTCAGCTGTCATGATCCGCGCTTGACCCTTGCCGTCGTATCCGAAGCGGCGGGTTTTCAGAATGGCGGGCAGACCGATCGCGGCGATGGCTTCTGCAAGATCTTCTGCGTCGTCCACGGCGGCAAATGGCGCGGTTTTCAGACCGAGGTCCGTTAGAAATGCTTTCTCGACCAGCCGGTCCTGCGACACACGCAACGCCTCGCGGCAGGGGCGGACGGGTCGGATGGCCTCGACGATGTCGAGCGCCTCGGTCGGGATGTTTTCAAACTCATAGGTGATGACATCGACGCTTTCGGCGAACGCTTTCAGCGCCGCGGCGTCATCGTACCCTGCGGTGGTCACCGCATCGGCGACCTGCGCTGCGGGCGGGTTGGCGCCTGGCTCGAAGATGTGGCTTTTGAAGCCAAGGCGCGAGGCTGCGACAGACAGCATGCGGCCCAGTTGGCCGCCGCCGATGATGCCGATGGTGGAGCCGGTGGGAAGGGGAGCGTTACTCATCGACGGGTTCATCCGGAATTGAGGCCGACAGATCGGCGCGCCACTTGTCAAGGCGGGCGGCGATTTCGGGGTCGGTGTTGGCAAGGATTGCGGCCGCCATCAGGCCACCGTTTTTGGCACCTGCTGCGCCGATGGCCATGGTGGCCACGGGAAAGCCACGGGGCATTTGCAGGATGGAATAGAGGCTATCGACACCGGACAAGGCTTTGGTCTGGACCGGCACACCAATCACAGGCACACGGGTTTTAGACGCCATCATTCCGGGCAAGTGTGCCGCGCCACCAGCGCCCGCGATAATCACGTGCAAACCACGACCCACGGCGGTTTTGCCATAGTCCCAAAGTCGGTCGGGGGTGCGGTGTGCCGAGACGATTTTTGTCTCGTAGGCGATGCCCAGTTCATCCAGAACATCGGCTGCTTCCTTCATGGTGGGCCAATCCGACTGGCTGCCCATGATGATTCCCACTTTGACTGCGCTCATTGGCCTGTCTCCTGCTTGAAGCGGCGCACTATACTGAGGCAATGCTGCAATGCAACGCGATTCAGGCGATGATATCCGGTGTTAGACGATCTTCGATACGGGCGATGATATCTTTCAGGCTCAGCTTCTTTTTCTTGAGCCTCTGGATCGTCAGACGGTCCGCCGTGCCCTTTTCGATCAGTGCGTGGATCGCTTCGTCAAGATCGCGGTGTTCCTGTTTGAACACTTCAAGCTCAACGCGCAGAACGTCGTCGTTCTTCATCTCAACTTCGAAGCGGGCATTCATGGGGTGATTCCAATTTCTGGACCTGATGTCTTGCCCGAATCCTACAGTAATCCTTCAATTTTTCCAACCTCTTGCATGATCCAGAGAGTCGCCCCATATTTATCACGTGCGGTCGCCCCAGCGGGGCCGCGCAAGACTGTCGCTTGAACGAATAAGGACGTGTCGATGACAAAACTAACCTTGGGGGCCCACCCCTATCTTCTTGGGTTTGATGAACTGGAGCGCCTTGTCGAGCGCACCGCCAAATCCGGCAACGATGGCTATCCGCCTTATAATATCGAACAGACCTCGGGCAGTTCCTACCGCATCACCTTGGCGGTGGCGGGCTTTAGCATGGATGATCTGCAAATCACGCTGGAAGACCGGCAATTGGTCATTCGCGGCCGGCAGCACGATGACAGCGACGGGCGGGTGTTCTTGCATCGCGGAATCGCAGCGCGGCAATTCCAACGTAGCTATGTTCTGGCTGATGGCGTTGAAGTGGGGGAGGCCGTGATGGAGAACGGCTTGCTGCACGTGGATCTGACTAAGACGCAGCCGGAAACTGTCGTACAAACAATTAACATCAAAAAGGGTTAAGCCATGGACAACAAATTCGATTTCGGACCGGAAGCGGCGGATCGGATCGTTTATGTCCGACCCGTCAAGATCGAAGACCTGCCTGAAGAACTGCGTGAAAAAGTCGGCAGCGTGGACAAGCTTTATGCGGTTCACAACACCGAAGGCGAGCGGCTTGCGCTGGTCAATAATCGCCGGCTGGCCTTTGTTCTGGCCCGCCAGCATGATTTGTCACCGGTGACGGTTCACTAAAGAAGGCGGATTATTCCGCCTTCGTCCAGTCTTCGGCGTCGCAGATGCCCAAGGCGCATCCTTTGATGTTCAGACCGGTTTCTAGGAAAGCCACGGTGCCGTTGAACTTCATCCATTTCGGCATGTCCGGATGACGCATGTTTTTGCCACGCCATAGGTGATCTTCGCCTTCGGTCATGCCGTTGCACATCTCGAAACCGTCGGACACGCGGGTGCACCATAGAGCGCCGTCTTTAAGTGTGACCTCGATGTTTTGGGCTTCGTCTTTCTTACCCATGCGCACGTAGATATCGGCGCTGGCGACAGACGATAGCGTCATGGCTGCAAGGGTCATCAGGCCCAGTGCTTTAAACTTCATCTTGTTCCTCCCATGTGTGGTCCCAGTCAGGAATGGCTATCGGGACCGAGATTAGATTAGAAGAACAGCACGCGTTCTGGCAAATATTTTATTTTCAGCATGTATTTCGGGTCTAAAGAGCCGCTGCTTTATCCGGTTGACCAGGCCCGAGGCTGTCGCATGCCTGCGATCTTGCAGGCGTGTTTTACATAGCCCTGCGGGAAGAGCGCATAAAGGATGTCTTTGGCGGCTGACTTGTCACTGGCCCCGTAGCGACCCAAGAACTTCAATACCCACCGTTGGTCGGGTGTGACGCCGTTTTCTTCCTGCTGGCTTCGGATGAATGCGATCACTTCGAAATGGCGATCTGAAAGCGATATTCCTTCAAGCTTTGCCACGTGATGGGCAAATTCGGGAGTCCATGCGTCGGGATCTGTTAGAAACCCGTATTCATCCACCTGCACCATGCCACTGGGCAGGGGAACATCTGTCAGAATGTCGGCCCGCGTTCTCATGGGTGCATGGTGACGCGGGCACAGCGAAAGGGCAAGCCCAAGCCCAAGCTTAGCCTTCGATTTCAGTGATCATGTCCACGCGGGTGCCGTGACGGCCGCCTTCGAACTCGGCGCTCAGGAAGGCGTCAACGATATCCAGCGCAAGGCCTTCGCCGATCACGCGGGCACCCAGCGACAGGATGTTGGCGTTGTTGTGCATACGGATCATGCGGGCCGAGAAGGTGTCGGAACAGACACCGCAACGAATGCCATTGACCTTGTTCGCGGCCATCATGATCCCCTGACCGGTGCCGCACAGGATGATGCCCAGATCGCACTCGCCCGAGGCCACTTTGCGCGCCGCGGCTTCGCCGTGCTTGGGGTAATGGGTGCTTTCGGTGGTCACGGGGCCGATATCGTCCACCATGTATCCTTGGGCCGAGATATGGTCGGCAATGGCGCGGCGCAGATCAATTGCGGCGTGGTCCGAGGAAAGAACGATACGTTTGGCGGTGGTCATGGCTTGGCGTCCCCTTGGTAAATCCGTTGAAGGCCTTGGAACAGGTGGCCGCCGGATTGTCAATTTCCCGCAAACAAAAAGGCGGGCATATCGGCCCGCCTGATTGCACCTGCCTGTTGGAGCGGCTTATTGCAGATCGACGAAGATCGACCCGCGCACACCGGCCTCGGCCAGCGCCCTTTTTATTTCGTCAATGGCTGACACGTCGGTAGAGCTGACGATCACAACATCATTCACAACCAGCGAATACAGCGTCTGCTGAGGGACAACTTCCGGCTCAAGGCTGGCCAGATATTCTTCGGCGGCACGGCGCGACATTGGACCCCAGACACCGTCATAGGCAACGCCGATGGTGTACTGCACGTCCATGATGGTCTCGCGGCTGACTTTACGTCCGTCTTTCAGGTCAACCAGAACCTGCTCAAGGCGCGCGGGGTTCTCGATGCGGTCAGGGATAAAGACGTTGGTACAAGTCTCGACATCGCGGTATTTGGTCACCGTGGTCGAGCCGCTTTCATTGGCAACCGCCCCGCCGATCAACGCGCCCACAACCGCCGCCGCGTTGTCATCAGTCGCGGCTTTGCCCAGCAATCCGCCGATGATCGCGCCGCCCAGAACCTCTTCTGGGGTGCCGCCCTTGACGACTTCCTGATAGGGTACGCTTTCTGTTTTACAGCGGGTTTCATACGATCCGGCGACGGCCTGGGTTGCGATCAACAGGGTAGCAGCTGCAGTTGCAAGTAGTTTCATCTTGGGGCTCCTTTTTTCGTCCCGATTGGTTGTTCAGAGTTTGAGTCGGTTTACCCTTGAGTGCAAGTGATATCCAATATCACGCCATATCAATAAGGTTTATGCGGCATTAACCAAGGGTCGGCATGGATTTGGGGGCGTCTGCATCAACCCCGCGTTAACCATCACCGCGCATGATCGCCGGATGACCAACTACCGGCGCATCCGTTTCAAAGGCGGCAGCTATTTCTTCACCGTGGCGTTGGAGTGGCGCG
Organism: uncultured Rhodobacterales bacterium; assembly: GCA_964453855.1. GTDB lineage: Bacteria > Pseudomonadota > Alphaproteobacteria > Rhodobacterales > Rhodobacteraceae > JASMHC01. Next base: position 2,760 of record CAYVRN010000042.1, on the reverse strand, counting down.
GGTCCAGACTGTTGATTGATCACATCAACGATCTGCGCAGCGCCTATGCGGCGACGTGGCGGACGCATCCGTGGCGTTGCGATGCCTTTGTGGTGATGCCCGATCACCTGCACGCGGTGTGGACGTTGCCCGAAGGGGATGCGGAGTATGGGACGCGTTGGGGTGCGATCAAGGGGCGGTTCACGCGGGCGTTGCGGGGGAAGATGGGGTATAACCCCATCCTACGGTCACCCTCGAAGGTGGCGAAAGGGGATGGCGGGATTTGGCAACGAAGATTTTGGGAGCATTGCATTCGCGACCAAGACGATTTCGATGCGCATATCCGATATTGTTGGGGCAATCCCGTGAAACATGGGTTGTGCGAAGTGCCAACGGATTGGCCGTATTCGTCGATCCATCGGGATATCCGGTTGGGGAAGGTTGATCCGGAGTTCATCGAAAAAATGCCCGCAGGTACGTTCGCGTAGGATCGGGTTACACCCCATCAATGCACGTATGCCGAAGATGTAGGATGGGGTTATACCCCATCAATCCGACATGTGAGGAATATGGAAAGGGTTAAGATGGGGTAGATAACCCCATCCTACAGTCAAAAAAGAAATAGAATTTGTAGTTTAGCGGAAAATCACCTACTAAACTTCTTATGCTTCAACCGCTTCGGCTCTAGCGCATCCGCCCCAAGTCTCCGTTTCTTGTCCTCTTCGTAATCCTCGAAGTTGCCCTCGAACCATTCGACGTGCGCATCGCCTTCGAAGGCCAAAATATGCGTACAAATCCGGTCGAGGAAGAAGCGGTCGTGTGAGATGACCACGGCGCAGCCGGCGAAATCGACCAGTGCGTCTTCCAGTGCCCGCAGGGTTTCGACGTCGAGATCGTTGGTCGGTTCGTCGAGCAGCAGAACATTGCCGCCCTCTTTCAGCAGCCGTGCCATGTGGACGCGGTTGCGTTCACCGCCCGAAAGCAGGTTCAGCGTTTTCTGCTGGTCGCCGCCTTTGAAGTTGAACGATGAACAATAGGCGCGGGAGTTGACCTGCGCGTCGCCCAGTTCGATGATCTCGGCCCCGCCGGAAATTGCCTCCCACACGGTGTCTTTGTCATTCAGGTCGTCGCGCGACTGGTCGACATAGGACAGTTGCACCGTGTCGCCATAGCTGACCGAGCCTTCGTCGGGTTGTTCCTGACCCGTCAGCATTTTGAACAGCGTCGATTTACCCGCGCCGTTCGGACCGATCACGCCGACGATGCCGCCGGGGGGCAAGCTGAAGGACAGGCCTTCGATCAACTGCTTGTCGCCCATGTGTTTCGACAGGCCTTCGACCTCGATAACCTTGCCGCCCAGGCGTGGGCCGTTCGGGATAACGATCTGCGCGCGGGTAATTTTCTCGCGCTCGGACTGGTTGGCCAGTTCGTTATAGGCCTGAATACGCGCTTTCGATTTCGCCTGACGGGCTTTCTGACCCTGACGCATCCACTCAAGTTCGCGCTCAAGCGTTTTCTGTTTGGATTTATCCTCGCGGGCTTCATGCTCAAGCCGCTTGGCTTTCTGTTCCAGCCAGCTTGAGTAGTTGCCTTCGTAAGGGATGCCGCGGCCACGGTCGAGTTCAAGGATCCAGCCGGTGATATCATCCAGGAAGTAACGGTCGTGGGTGACGCAGAGGATGGTGCCTTTGTAGTCGATCAGGTGCTGTTGCAGCCAAGCGATGGTTTCGGCGTCCAAGTGGTTTGTCGGTTCGTCGAGAAGCAGCATGTCGGGCGCTTCCAGCAGCAGTTTACAGAGCGCTACGCGGCGTTTTTCACCACCCGACAGGCTTGCGACGTCGGCGTCGTCGGGCGGGCAGCGCAGGGCCTCCATCGCCACATCGACCTGACTGTCCAGATCCCAAAGGTTCTCGCTGTCGATCTCGTCCTGAAGCTGCGCCATTTCGTCGGCGGTTTCGTCGCTGTAGTTCACGGCCAGTTCGTTGAAGCGATCCAGCTTGGCTTTCTTGGCGGCCACACCCAGCATCACGTTGCCACGCACATCAAGGCTGTCGTCCAGTTGCGGTTCCTGCGGCAGGTAGCCCACATTGGCACCCTTGGCGGCCCAAGCCTCGCCCTGGAAGTCCTTATCAAGTCCCGCCATGATTTTCAGCAGGGTCGATTTACCGGCACCGTTAACGCCGACCACACCGATTTTCACGCCGGGCAGGAACGACAGGCGGATGTTTTCAAAACACTTTTTGCCGCCCGGATAGGTCTTTGAAACACCGTCCATGTGGTAGACATACTGATACGAGGCCATTGTGCTCTCCTGCGGGTGAATATTTCGTTAGCAGGGGTGATAGCGCGGGTAGGGGATGGGGGCAATGGGATGTGGAAATAGGGATTCTAAATTTAGTAATATTGAAGATGTCCTGTATTTCATTGTTTCCGGGCCGTAGGTCCGGTTCGCGCCCGACCCGCCCTCGGGCGGGCGTGAAGTGGGGGGCGTCTCATGATGCGCGACGTTTACTCGGAATGCGAAGGTGGCGACGACTGATTGGCCCACCCTCGGTTCGGGCGCGAACCTTTTGGTCGGGGGTGGTTTGTGATGGGTGCCGAGCGCCCATCCTACAAGGGTCCGTAGGATGGGGTTATACCCCATCACGATTGCCCCGCGCGGATCATATCCGGCAGGGTCAAACTCTATTCTCTGATCGCAAAAGGTGGCGGGCCCGCCGGTTGGTCGTAGCTCTTCTGCCAAGAGGGGAAGATTACCCCTCTACCTGTCGATATCTGCGG
>CAYVRN010000041.1:0-27346 GCA_964453855.1 uncultured Rhodobacterales bacterium | reverse complement strand
CGTGTCCATGTTTTTCGGCAAACTCAAGAATAGTCGTGGACGAATGTCCGCTTATCACCTTGGCCTGCCCGCCAGGGATGTCCGCAGCAACGGCTTCAAGTTCTTCCTGAAGCCCTCGGCGGCTGTCTTCAATATAGCCTTCGGGCATATATGTCGCCGCATATCCGGGGACTTCTTCCATCACGTGCAACAACGTGACTTTACCACCCTTGGTTTCAAGAAGTTTGGCAATTTCGATGGCCTGTTTTGAGTTGCGACCCTCATCGAATGAAATAGGAACCAGTATGTTTCTGTACATGCGCGTGTCTCCTTTGCTTAGGGACAATATGTTCCAAGTTTTCCGTCTGCACCTTGATGCAGGTCATACTAGCGGGTCAGCCAAAGACGGCGGCCACATCATACATCACAGGCTCAAAGCTACGGCATAGTTCGTTGATGCGACGGTTACGCTCGCGCATTTCATCCGAACGCAGCATGGCTTGAAAATCTTCGCGCCGCTCCCATTGCGAGTAGTTGGCAATGCGGGTCTGGGCGTCGTTTACATGCAAGCCAGCACTGATAAAGCCGGGCTGGTGCGAGATGAAGCTCTGGTAGGCGTCGGTAAGCGCATCAAGCAGATCCTGACAGGTGCCTGGTGTCATTTCGAATGTTGTGACCACAGTTTGACAGGATGACGGGTGAGCAATTTTAGGCATATCGGCCTCCTTGATCTGACATGACGCTTAGCACGATTTTTGCAAAAAAGCATTGTCGAACATGCAAAGGATTTGATTGGGTTTCCCGCGCGGGATCGCTAATCTGTTCTTCAATCGAACAGGAAGTTGGAAGCGATTTGAAAAGTCGTCTTTTGAAATTTTGGCGGGATGCGTCTGGGATAGTCCTGGTCTATGCCTTGTTTGTGCTTGTCCCGATCCTAGGGATCGCCGGTCTAGCGGTTGATTCCGCCCATCTGACATACTTCAAAACACGGATGCAAAACGTGGCTGACGCAACCGCGCTTGCTGCGGTGATGGAATTGCCTCGCGGCGTAGCAGAGCTGGCTTTGGTAGACAGGGATGCAATCATCGCAGTCGCGCAAAACTATGCTGCGGTTAACATGCCCGCTGATCTGTACGGCGATGTGGTGCCTGCTTCGGCAGTTGAGGTCGGTTTCCTAGACATCGAAGGCTCGGCGGGAACGGTCGGATTGTTTTACCCCGAAGCTTCTCTTCCATTTGGTTCAATGTTGAATGCTGTTCGGGTAAGCGCATTGCGCACTGAAACAAATGGAAACGCCATCAGGAATATGTTTGTCGCCGTTCTGGGCGGAGAAACATCTGACGTTGTGGCAACTGCTATTGCATTGAATTCAGATGGTCCATTTTTGCCGCCTTGCGTTGGAAACGGAGTTCTTTCTTTGGGGAACAACGATACGGGACAAAACTCGGTACTCGTGAGCGGGTCGTGCCTTCACGCGGATGGCAGTCTGACACTAGGGCAAAACACATGTGTTCAAGTTGGAGAAAGCGGGGTTTCGGCAACTTTCAGCGTTTCGAATATCAACGACGCCTCGCTTGGTGGGAATGCTGAATCTGTGGAAGATCCGGCAGATTGCGGCACCACAAACGCTGTTCCTATTGAACTGACGGATCTGCTGAACGAGGCGTCAATTTCTGATTATCTGGTCGAACCCGATGATTTCATATTTGACCTGTCCATTCCGGCCGGACATCCGGACCATGTGACCAATCTTGAAACCTTCATTGATAATTTCCGTGGTAGCGAGTTTGATCCGGGCTGGCCGGATTGTGACGGTTTTCCTGCTAGCGGGCGGACCACATTGGATGTGAACTTTTCTGAACCTTGTGTCGCCATCGTCGAGGGTGATCTTATTTTGAAGCGCCTGCCGTCGGAAGGTGGTTTCATCATGGAAAACGTAATCTTTCATGTGAAAGGGCAGATAACTTTTTCTAGCGATGCGCAATTGGGGGTTCCTGGCGACTGTTCTGATGAAGCAACTTCGTCGACTTTGGTTATTGCCTCGGAGGGGGGGAGCAGCCCGGCCAAACTGAGTTTGAACGGCACGCAAATGATTTTTGGCGACGATTTTCACGCTGCTGCAGAAGGAGATAGTACAGGCGCAGCCATAATCTCGGCTGGCGATCTATTGATCACCAGCAACTGGGAAATGACCGGTTGTCCGGAAAATGTGATGCCTATTGAATTTGAAGAGCAAGCCGATTTACCGCCGCCGCCAATTCGGAAGCTTGTATTTTAGGATTATTTGCTGAACACAGCCATGATTTCATCATATAAGGCCTCGATTTCGGTCGACGCCGGTTTGGCACGGCTCAGCTCCCGAACGCCTTTGCCCAGTCCCGGGGCTTCTGCGAATGCAACACGATTGGCGAGAGAGGCAGTTCCCAACAACGCATTCAGTTCCGACGCTTTCGCTGCGATTTCCTTACCCAAACGTGTATTGGGCCGCGTTCTGTTCAGCACGACCAGCGCCGGCCGATTTTCCCGGCGGGCAAGGTCCAGAACCCCTTCGGTCGCCCACAGGTCCACATGGCTGGCCGCAACGGGTACCACAACAAGATCAGCAGCGCGCAGAGCAGGGCGAAGATCACTATCGGCTTTCGGGGGGGTGTCCACGATCACAAGATCAAAGCTGTCGGCCAGCTTGCCGACCTCATAGGAAACACCCCAAGCCGACGCTGTGGAAAGCTCGAGATCCGGTGCCCCAAGTTCGTCCATCCGTGTCATAAACCAGCGCCCCAGGCTTCCCTGCGGGTCAGTATCGACAACGGCAACCTTCTTGCCACGATACAGGGCCTCAATGGCCAGATTGATCGCCAGTGTGGTTTTTCCAGATCCACCCTTTTGCTGGGCAATGGTAAGCACGATGCCGGTCATGATTCTTCCTTTTTCTGCGATGCAGCATAGCGTGATTTCAAGCCTTTGTCCTGCGCCAGAAAAGCACGTTCCGGAAAAAAAGCCGCCGGAAAAAATGCGGCGGCTTTTCGAGTTGGGTCTGATTTAGACTTTTGATTAAAGGGAATTGTCCATTCGGATGGTCACGGTCGCAGTGCCTTTTGTGGCTTCGGGCCAGATCAAGGCAATCTGATCCTTGTCAGTCCCTTGGCGCAACTTCGCAAAGGGCGTTGCGTGCACTTTTGCGCCGGCGGCGTTGGTGATCTCGTCCTGCAATACAACACCGGTCACGCGGCGGGCGAAGCCTTGGAAGGGAAGCTGTTTGTCTGTCGAAATGGTCCAAGTGCTGCTGGCTGTGACCTGTACCGCATCCAGTGTCAAAGGGTTGAAGACCCCAGTGTCTACCGCATTGAAGGTGTTGCCTTGGAAAACGATGTTTCGCATCCGGTCATAGTTCAGGTCTGCAAACGAACTGTCGATGGCTTCAACCCGGTCGATATTGCCATTCAGAGTTCGAAAGACATTGCCGGTCACGTTCAGACCGTGAATAAAATGATCCGCTCCGTGTGGCTTGACGACAATGAAGGTAAACCAAGGGGCAACGTCATTGCAGTTGAAAATATTGTCCGAAATACTGAGGCCGCCAAAAGAAAACTCGTTTGAATGTGCCGGTTCTGGATCATGTTCGTTCGACCACTCGATAAAGTTGTTGTCGATATAGTTTCCGTCAATTGTGCTTTTGCAGTTGGTTTGAGTAAGGATCAGACCCGCATCCCGAATACCGTTTGCTTCGTTGTCGCCGTGGAACCAGTGGTTGCCACTGATCAGGTTTCCACCACCTGCAAGAACGCCAAAATGGCGGGTATGAATGCAGCGGTTGTCGCGAATTTTAAGGTCGTTTCCGGCCGCGTTAAAACCGATGCTTGAGCGGTTTTGCACGGACAAGTTGCTTTCATCTGACTGGAATTGGCAGCGGTCGATCATCATCCCCTGGCACGCATTGCCGGGGGACGTGATGCCTCGATCTTTGGGGCGCGTGATAAAGCTGTCGCGTATTTGGAACAAAGATCCCGACGGTGGCAGCATTATCGCGCTGCAATGTCCCGAGCATTGGAATTCAATCGCTTCCATCGCAAGTTTCGAAAGGCTGGCAAATCCGCTGAAATCCAGAAGGTATTTGTCCCGCGTAAACGTAAAGGTCTGTGTGCCTTCGGCGTCGTAGAGCGGCAGGTTCAAGGTGACGGTCCCTGCGCCGATATTGCGGTCGCGGACATAGACTTCGCGCCCAACACCCGCGCCGGTGACGCGCGAGCCGACAGGAATATTGGCGATATTCGCGACATTGGTTAGCTGGTAGGGATTGGTGATCGCATAGCTGGCAAGTGAAGTCCGCACATCGCTTGCCCACGAAGAGTTATCTTTGGCGTAAAATTGGCCGTTCCGGATCACCCGCCGAGTGGCGTAGGTGGATTTGTTCGGGACAGCGGCGGCCATGTCGACGGGTCCATCAAGCTCAACTCTGCGTCCGCCAAGATCGAGACTGTCATGCCCCGAGTTGTTCAACAATGACTGGAAGGCTTTGCGAAAGGCCAAAGCCTCGTTTCCGAACGCGTCGATGTAGCTGGGTAAATCGAAATTTTTCGTCAATGACAGAATTGCGCTGTCGTCCATCGAAACGGTTCCGTGAAACACGGCGCGGTTTTCGAAGGTGACGTTCTGACCCAGAAAAAAGACCCCCTCAGGAACTAAGACATCGCGCCCGTTTGCGGCAGCGTCCGCCGCTTCGAATGCCGCACTGTCATCTGCAAGACCGTCGCCTATGGCACCAAAGTCACGAACATCGACCCAGCCCATCATGTCGCGGTGGAATACATGCGTGATGTCCTCGATTTTCAGATCATCAATCCTAACCACTCCGCCATTTGCGCCGGTCAGGTCCAAACCGAAATGTCCGTAAAGGGCATCTGTACCCCAAACCATGGCCACGCCGGTCCGGTTGCCCGAACCGACAATCGCAGACACCTCGACGATGTTTCCGTAGGCGCTCAACGTTATCTGAGGGCCGGTTTCCGTCAGACCATCGATGTGCACGTTACCAGGGCCTCCGGCCCAGCCAGCGATGCGGACCGATGGGAAATTGCCGCTGACCGTTTTAATCCGCGCGGTGATCTTCAGATAGCACCCGGGCAGCAAAGGGGTTTGCCCCATATAGCGCAGTTTCTGAACCGATTGCGTTTTCTGAAGCTCTAGACAGCCCCCGAAATCCTGATCTGCGGGCACATATGCAGCGTCTGCCGCACCGTCGTATGTATCGCTTCCGGGGGTGCCGTCCCCGCGCGACCAAACATTCAAACCGCCCGAGAATTCCGGTGGCATAAAGGTGATTCCGTCCGTCACTGCCTTGTTCATTCTGTTCCCTTTCGCAAAGCCGGATGTTTCGTGAATTGCTGCGAAGATGGGGAATGAAGGGTTAAACACTGGCTTTCACTGCGTGCGTTACTGCGGCTATTCCGCAAATCGACGTTGCAAAGGTTGACGCTCGGGTCCCGAAAAGCCATTTAACGGCAAATATAAGGAAAATGGCATGGCTCACGGTTCATATGGCGATCTGGACGGAATGGATCGCGAAAAATCTAAACGTGTAGGCGCACTTGGCGCTTTGATGCCGTTTATCGCGCCTTATCGACTGATAGCGTTCTTTGCCGGAATCGCTCTCATTCTGACAGCGGGCATATCGCTTGCTCTGCCGATCGCCGTGCGTCGTGTTGTTGATAATTTCAACGCCGAAGATGTCGCCATTGTTGACCGCTATTTCGCCGCAGCCATCGGCATTGCCGCCCTTTTGGCGGCTGGAACGGCACTGCGATACGCGCTTGTAACGCGGCTGGGCGAGCGCGTGGTCGCCGATATCCGAATGGCAGTTTTTGACCGCACCATCGGTATGAGCCCCGCATTTTTCGAAAAGATCATGACCGGCGAGGTTCTGTCGCGGATCACCACCGATACGACCCTGATCCTGTCTGTGATCGGCTCATCGATTTCGGTCGCTTTGCGCAATGTGCTGATCTTTCTTGGCGGATTGACCTTGATGCTTTTCACCTCGGCCAAACTGACAGGGTTGGTTCTTCTTCTGGTGCCAGCGGTTGTGTTGCCCATTGTGACTATGGGACGGAAACTGCGCAAACTAAGTAAAGAAAATCAGGATTGGATTGCAGAATCTTCTGGCAAAGCATCCGAGGCACTTCTTTCGGTACAAGCGGTTCAGGCCTTTACGCAAGAACGCCTGAGCAGCGCCGAATTCGCGAGGGTCACGGAAGTCAGCTATGACAGTGCACGCCGTCGGATCACAACCCGAGCACTTATGACAATGATTGTGATTTTCACTGTTTTTGCCGGAGTTGTTGGCGTTCTATGGATCGGTGCGCATGATGTGCGTAGCGGGGATATGTCGTCAGGCGCGCTTATCCAGTTTGTGATTTATTCGGTTATGGTGGCCGGTTCCGTCGCCGCCCTGTCTGAAATTTGGGGCGAATTGCAGCGTGCCGCCGGAGCGACAGAGCGTTTGGTCGAGCTTCTGGAAGTGCGCGACAGTGTCTCAGACCCCGATCAGCCCAAGGCGTTACCAAAACCGGTTCGCGGTGAAATTGCGTTTGAAAACGTCTCATTCCGCTATCCCTCACGCCCTGATGTTTCAACTCTTGAAGGCATCAATCTAACTGTGAAAGCTGGTGAAACCGTTGCGCTGGTTGGTCCTTCCGGGGCCGGCAAATCGACCTTCATCCAGTTGCTACTGCGGTTTTATGACGTGAACGGTGGAAAGATCTCGCTTGATGGGGTGGCGCTTGATGAAACCAACCGCGAAAGCCTACGCAAGGAACTGGCACTTGTTCCCCAAGATCCGGTGATTTTTGCAGCTTCTGCCATGGAAAATATACGCTTCGGACGTCCGGAAGCGACAGATGATGAAGTTCAAGCCGCTGCTAAAGCGGCTGCCGCGCACGAGTTCATCGTCAAATTGCCAGAAGGCTACAACACCTTCGTGGGCGAACGTGGGGTGATGCTTTCAGGTGGTCAAAAACAGCGCATCGCTATTGCGCGGGCCATTCTGCGTGACGCGCCCGTGCTATTACTGGACGAAGCAACCAGTGCACTTGACGCCGAGAGCGAGCGGGCGGTTCAAAACGCAGTCGACGTGTTGGCCGAAGGGCGCACGACCATCATCGTGGCGCATCGTCTTGCAACGGTGAAAAAAGCGGACCGGATTATTGTCATGGATCAGGGGCAGATCGTCGCCCAAGGCAGCCACGACGAACTAGTTTCTCAGGATGGCCTCTACGCGCGTTTGGCGCGGTTGCAATTCACAGATGGTATTGCCGCCGAGTAAAATACGCATCAACGCTTGGTAAACCTTGATTGCCGCGTAAAAGAGCATCATCTTTCCCCTATCAATTAAAAAGCCGCACAAATAGCGGCAGGGGAGGAAGTGATGGCTTATAGCTCGCATGCAGATCGTATCGCAATTGAGGGTGAGGGGGCGTGGGAGGAACTCGACGTTCCCGTCACGATGTATGATTTTATCAGTTCGACCAAGGATCGGTTTCCGAACCGACCGGCAGTAAGTTTCCAGATTTTATCGGGACCAAAAGACAAGGCTGAAACTCTGACCTGGAGCGAGTTCCACGGTAAATGCATGCAGGCGGCCAATATGTTCCGAGACCTCGGTGTGAACGAGGGTGACAGCATCGCCTATGTTCTGCCGATTTGTAACGAGGCATCCGTTACGCTGATCGGCGGGATGATTGCAGGGATTGTCAATCCGGTAAATCCCTTGCTTGAGCCCGAGCAGATCGCAGGAATACTGCGTGAAACCAATGCCAAGGTCGTGGTGACGCTGAAAGCGTTCCCAAAAACGGATGTCGCCCAGAAATGCGCCGAAGCGGTGCGTCATGCACCGAGTGTGCATACAGTTCTTGAGGTCGACCTGAACCGCTATCTGACCCCGCCGAAAAGTTGGATTGTTCCTCTGATCCGCCCCAAAAATCCGGGCAATCACCATGCCACGTTGAAGAACTTTAATGCCGAACTGGGCAAGTATCCGACCGAGCTGCAATTCGAAGACCCCAAAAGGGATCGTGTGGCGGCCTACTTCCACACCGGAGGCACCACTGGCACCCCCAAGGTGGCGCAGCACAAGTATTCCGGCATGATCTACAATGGTTGGCTGGGGGACCGACTGCTGTTCTCGGAAGAAGACAGCATCATGTGCCCGCTGCCATTGTTTCACGTCTTTGCCTGCCACGTGATCCTGATGGCGATGATTGCGTCCGGGGCGCATGTGGTTTTCCCGACGCCTGCGGGTTATCGCGGCGACGGGGTGTTCGACAACTTCTGGAAACTCGTCGAGCGGTGGAAAACCACCTTTATTATCACTGTTCCAACAGCCGTCTCAGCTTTGATGCAACGCGACGTGGATGCTGACATTTCATCGGTGAAAACAGCGTTTTCTGGCTCGGCTCCGATGCCCCTTGAGCTGTTCAAACGGTTTACCGAACGCTCGGGCGTCACCATCGTCGAAGGCTACGGGTTGACCGAAGCAACCTGTCTGGTCTCGTGCAACCCGCCCGATGGTGAGAAAAAAATCGGTTCTGTCGGTATTGCGTTCCCGCACACGGATATTCGTATCGTAAAAACTGTAAACGGCGAAATGATTGAATGCGCCGTTGATGAAGTTGGTGAAATCTGCGTTTCGAACCCCGGTGTACTGGCCGGTGAAACTTATACCGAGGCAGCCAAAAACGCTGACTTGTACTATCTCGGCACCCACCTGCGCACGGGCGATTTGGGGCGGATGGACGAAGATGGCTATCTTTGGATCACAGGGCGCGCAAAAGACCTGATTATTCGCGGAGGACATAATATTGATCCGGCCGAGATCGAAGAAGCCTTGTTGCTTCATCCCTCGGTAGCTTTCGCTGGTGCAATTGGTCAACCCGATGCCTTTGCCGGAGAGCTTCCCTGCGCTTATGTTGAATTGATCGATGGGGCGACCGTGACGTCGGAAGAGTTGATGGAGCATGCGAAAACCAACGTTCACGAACGTGCGGCGCAACCCAAGTTTATCGAGGTAATGCCGGAACTGCCCAAGACCGCGGTTGGAAAGATCTTTAAGCCGGACCTTCGTAAAAAGGCGATTACCCGTGTCTACAATGCCGCTTTGGAAGAGGCCGGTGTTTCGTCTCGTGTAGTCGAGGTTGTAGACGACAAGAAACGAGGGCTTGTCGCTCGTTTGTCGCCAAAGGCAGACGAGGAAAAAATTGGCCATTTGCTGGGCGAGTTTACACGCCCTTGGGAATGGGCCGAGTGACAACTTTGTAAAAATGCACAGTCAGTGTTTGCCGGGCGGTCTGTTCAAACAGGCCGCCCGGGCCATATAAAGGGTGTGCGAAACAGGAGATCCCGAAATGACATTCCGTCCGGTAAAATCAGAGTCCCGCGCCCAGCCCACAATGGAAGGGGCGGGGGTGCATTTGCATCGCGTCTTCGGCTTCGGGGACACAAGCGAAACCGACCCGTTCCTGATGATGGATGATTTTCGCAATGATGACCCGGCCAAATATATGCGTGGTTTTCCGTGGCACCCGCATCGCGGGATCGAAACCATTACCTATGTGCTTGAGGGGCAAGTCGAGCACGGGGATTCTTTGGGCAATAAAGGGTTGCTCAAACGGGGTGGGGTCCAATGGATGACAGCAGGCTCGGGAATTATGCATCAGGAAATGCCCTCGGGCGATTTTGCAGGCCGTATGCATGGGTTTCAACTATGGTCGAACCTGCCCTCGAGCCTAAAAATGACCGCGCCGCGGTATCAGGATATTCAGGCTGATGATATTCCGGTGATCACTGATGATGACGGCACGAAGGTTAAAATCATCACCGGCAGCTTCTGGGGTACAGAAGGACCTGTTGACGGCGTTGCTGCCGAACCCATGGTCGTCGATGTCTCGGTTCCTCCAAACACCCGCAAAACGTTGCCGGTGGATGCCTATTCAAACGCTTTTGCCTATGTATTTGCGGGGAGTGCGGATTTTCGGGATGCTTCGCGTCCGCAAGGCGTGCGGGTGGAAAAGGAGTTTCAGGGCGAGGAATTGAACATCCGCGACATGAGCGGCAACCGGACCTTGGTGCGGTTCGACACCGGAGACAAGATTTCATTGCGTTCGGGGCCACAAGGTGTTCGGTTTCTGCTGTGCTCGGGGCGGCCGCTGCAAGAGCCAGTAGCTTGGCATGGTCCGATTGTGATGAATACACAGCAAGAGTTGCGTCAAGCGATTATGGATTTGCAGAACGGTACTTTCATCAAACCGCAGCACTAAGGTGCGTTGGCGGACCGGGGCGCTGCCCCGGACCCCGGAGTATTTGGGGAAAGATGAAATTCAGGCTTTAAAGGGGGCCATGCCCGCGCGCGCGAGTTCGTCGGCACGTTCGTTTTCTGGATGTCCGGCATGGCCTTTGACCCATTCCCACGTGACTTGATGGCGGGCTTGTGCGTCGTCAAGACGTTGCCAGAGTTCAACGTTCTTCACCGGTTTTTTATTCGAGGTGCGCCAGCCATTTCGCTTCCAGCCGAAAATCCATCCTGTGACGCCGTTTTTAACGTAGGCGCTGTCCGTGACGACGGTGATTTGACTAGCTCGGTCAAGCGTTTCCAATGCGTTGATGGCAGCCAGAAGTTCCATCCTATTGTTGGTGGTCTCAGGCTCTCCACCAGAAAGTTCACGTTCTTTCAAAACTGTGTCGCCATTTTTGGCCTGCAACAGCACGCCCCATCCGCCGGGGCCGGGGTTGCCTGAGCATGCGCCGTCGGTGAAGGCATAGAGTTGGGTCATGGGATGTATTCCAGTGGGACATATCCGGGAAGGGCCGTGATGCGAGCGCACCAATTCTGGATATACGGGAAGGCATCCATGTTATAACCACCGCGCGTGCCCGAACTGTGCACGTAGCCGTAGAGTGCGATGTCAGCGATGCTTGGTGAAGCACCAGTCAGCCATTTGGCATCCATAAGGGCCGTGTCAATGACGCTTAAAAGGGCCATGCCGTCATGTAAAAGCGTGTCCATTTTTTGTGGCGTCGCCTGCTCTGCCAGATGTGGGTAGCTGCGCAGAGAGGCGCGAACAGCAATAACAGGTTCAAGGCGGTTTTGTTCGAAGAACATCCATTCAAGAGCGCGCGCTTGTGCCATCGCGTTGACCGGTCGGAAGTCCGTCTCTTGACTAAGATACCACAAGATCGCGCCGCTTTCAGTTAGGGTGGTGCCATCGGCCAATACAAGAACGGGCAGTTTGCCCAGGGGCAAGGTCCCTGATGCCTTGGCGGCTTCAAGCTCGGCTGAATTGCTTTCAAGCGGGACATGCCGATAGGTGCGGCCCGATAGCGAAAGAAACAGGCGGATCTTGTAACTGTTGCCCGAGCTTGGCATGGAATACAGGGTGAAACCGTTCATAGTACCTCCGGCGCAGAGCGCGCCCAAATGACAATCCAAGGCTCTTCAATGCCTGCCATGCCCTTCCCGGCACCCAACTCCTCGCGTACGATGGTGAAGCCTGCGTCGGCCAACATGGTCACAAGTTCGTCGCGCGAATAATAAGCATAATACCGGCCCAAGCGATCCGTGCCGTCTTGTTGTTCCAGTTTCATCCCGATATGGAACAGTCCCTGCGGCTTCAGCGCTTGGTGAATTCGCCCAAGGCAATCAGGAAGTGTCCCGCGCGGGGCGTGCAAGAGAGAAAAGTTGGCCCAAATGGCATCATAAATGGCAGTCTCATCGAGATCTGAAAAAAGCGCCTGAACAGCGCGGACCCCTGGAAGTTTCGTGGCTAGGGCAACCATTTCTGCCGAGCCATCGCTCGCGTCCACAGACAGTCCGGCTCGCGCCATTTCCCCGGCGCAGTGCCCGGGGCCGCAGCCAAGGTCCAGAACACGCCCCCCACCGGCGATCAACGTGATGAATTCGGCCAGATACGGCGTATCTTCGGATGCGATCAAGTTCTGATACTGTTGTGCCGCGCTATCATAATAGCCGAGTGTTTTCTCTATTTTCGAATCTGAGGTCATTCCGGTCAGACCCTTAGAATGCGTGGAACTTTGAACTCCACGTCTTCTTTTGCGGTTTCAACCAGCTCAATGGTGACGTTGTATTCGCCTCGGAACGCTTCAATCACTTCATCCACTAAAACTTCAGGCGCCGAGGCCCCTGCAGTAATGCCGAGGCTTGAAATCCCTTGAAGTGCTCGCCAGTCGATGTCATCCGCCCTTTGGACCAACTGCGAGTAGGCGCACCCAGCGCGTTTCCCGACCTCGACAAGCCGCTTTGAGTTCGACGAATTGGGCGCGCCGACGACCAGCATCGCCTGTGCCTTTGAGGCCATAGCTTTGACAGCTTCTTGCCGGTTGGTGGTGGCATAGCAGATGTCTTCTTTGTGAGGGCCCTGTATCTGAGGGAACCGGTCCTGCAACGCTGCGACGACTGCTGCCGTATCATCGACAGAAAGTGTGGTTTGCGTGACATAGGCCAATGCTGCCGGGTCGCGCACTGCAAGATCAGACACGTCGTCGGGGGTTTCGACCAAAAGGACTTCGCCGTCGGGTAATTGACCCATCGTGCCTATGGTCTCGGGGTGGCCCGCATGGCCGATCATAATAATCTGTAGCCCGGTTTCGAAATGACGCGCCGCCTCGATGTGGACCTTGCTTACCAGTGGGCAGGTGGCGTCGACATAGATCATTTCGCGGCGGACCGCTTCCGTAGGTACGGTTTTGGGCACGCCGTGGGCCGAAAAAATGACGGGGCGATCATCGGGGCACTGATCGAGTTCTTCGACAAAGACTGCCCCTTTGTCGCGCAAACCATCGACGACAAACTTATTGTGGACGATTTCGTGCCGGACAAAGACCGGCGCCCCCCATTTTTCCAATGCCATTTCGACAATCTTTATGGCGCGGTCCACACCGGCACAAAAGCCGCGGGGGGCGGCTAGGAAAATCGTTAAAGCGGGCTTTTGTGTCATTGGTGCATCGGCTTTTCTTATTCGCGAACATAACCTAATCTGATTACGTGCTGAGACGTATAAAGGTTATATCTGAGCCATCCAACCGCGAACCTAAGGTTTAAGCCAAATCATAAAAAATTACCGAACGCATAGCGCAAACTAAGCTAAAGGAGCGACCATTTGAAAGTTCGTGCCCAAGATAAAAACTCCCAGGCGCATGACGAGATCGGCTTTGAGACCCGCAAAAAAGCCGTGGCGATGGTGATTTGGGTTGCTCTTGCAGTCTCATCGGCTTGGGCAATAATTGGCTATCTAATTGAAGTACCGGCTATGGCTATCTTGTGCGGCGTTACAGCTACGGCCCTGCTTGTCACTTTGATCTTGTGGCGCTCCAAGCATTACATGCTGGCAAGGTTCGCCGTGCTGGTGATTGCGAACCTTGCGTTCGCGGTGAACTTGGCGTTCACCCATCCGGTCGCGCGGGTGGAAAGCAACTTTGTTATGACGATTGCGGCCGGCTTTTTGCTGTTCTCGTTGAGGTTCGAGCGTCGGTGGATTCTGTTCTTCTCGGGGTTTGCCGTTCTTTGCTGGATCGCGGGAATCTATGCACGACAGTATGGTTTGATGCCAATATTGGTCGACGAAGAAATGGCGCAGACGTATGTGGTAGGAACAGAAACGATAACAACCGGCTCGGTTGTCTTTGCTATTATGTACGCTTTTTCACGTCTCAATGCCCGCTATAACGAAGAGCTCGAAGAAGCCAAAGAAAAGGCCGAGGCCGCGGGGCGGGCGAAAAGTAACTTTCTTGCGAATATGAGCCATGAAATCCGCACCCCTATGAATGGTGTGGTTGGTATGTCTGAAATTTTGGACCAAACGGTTTTGACCCCCCAACAACAACGGATGACAAGAACTATCCGCGATTCGAGCCAAGCTTTGCTTCGTATTGTCGATGACGTCTTGGACAGTTCAAAAATCGAAGCTGGCTCGCTTCAACTTGACGTGCGCCCAGTCAGGATGTTGTCCGAAATTGAAAAGGCGCTGGACACGTTGAGTCCGATTGCCCGCGAAAAAGGCGTCCGGTTGGAATTTGACTGGGACACGACTTTGCCAGAGTGGGCCGAGATCGACCAAGGCCGTGTACGCCAGATTTTGCTAAACATCGTGGGGAATGCGATCAAATTCACCGGCTCAACCGGAGAAGATCATGAAAGCCGTGTGTCGCTTATTTTTCGGCGATCTTCAGCAGATACGTTCGAGATGATCGTTCAGGATACAGGTGTCGGCATGTCGGCCGAGACGATGGAACGCATGTTCGATCCCTTTTCACAGTCGGAGGATGGAACAACGCGCCGCCACGGTGGGACCGGTTTGGGCTTGACCATTTCTCAGAGCCTCGTGGCTCTGATGGAGGGCGAAATTAGCTGTGAAAGTGAAATCGGTGTCGGGACAGTTATGACCGTAATTCTACCCTTGAAAGAGGCTCGGGGCGAAACGTCGCTTCCGGACCTGTCTGGGGTGAAGATCGTCGTGCTGGCAGACCCCGACGCTTTGCCCGGTGATCTGGCTGCTAGGTACAGCGAAGCGCTGGGGGCACAAATCGAGCGTTTGGAAAGTGTGCAGGACCTGTCCCAAACCCTGCAGGCTGCGGATCGAAATACGGCACTGGTTTGGAACCTGGCAAACCCGGACGATGACAATCTGTTGCTGGATATAATCAAAGACGGACCGCCACTTTTGTCTGCGGTGCGTTTAGGCAGCGACGCGTTTGTCGCGCCGGATGAGCCTAATGTTTACAACGTTGTGGCCGAACCCTTGTTCCCCGAGGAACTCTGGGCGGCAGTAACGCGAACTCGCAAAAAAATAGTTGCACATCCAGAGTCTTCAAATGACCCAAATCCAGTTGATGGTTCCTTTGAAGGTGTGGGAAAAGTCCTGTTGGTGGAAGACAACCGGACAAACCAAATCGTAATTGATCAGCAATTGAAAAGGTTGAACCTTGAGGCTGACATCGCATCCGACGGATTAGAGGGCTTCCGGATGTGGCAACAGGGCACCTATGCGCTCGTACTGACCGATTGCCACATGCCTGTCGCCGATGGGTTTGAGTTAACGCGTATGATACGCGCACAGGAAGAAGAAAAGAACCTTGCACCGTCGACGATTATCGCGGTCACGGCTAATGCGCTTAAGGGCGAAGCCGAGGTCTGCCTGAGGTCCGGTATGGATGATTATCTCGCCAAGCCCGTCTTGCTGGACGACCTACGCAATACACTTCAAAAGTGGCTGAAATGAAAAAGGCCGCTTCGCGTTCCCGCCAGCGGCCTTTCGAATAAACTCAGGGATGGATCATCCCATGTCTTGGTCTTCACGCGGAGGGCGACCTACCACATCACGCAGTTCGTCCAACTCGATAAAGTTGTCCGCCTGACGACGCAGTTCATCGGCGATCATCGGCGGCTGGCTGCGGATGGTCGATACCACCGAGACTCGCACGCCTTGACGCTGAAGGCTTTCAATCAGCGGGCGGAAGTCGCCGTCGCCCGAGAAAAGAACGATATGATCGACATGTGGCGCCAATTCCATGGCGTCGACGGTTAGTTCGATGTCCATGTTCCCTTTGACCTTACGTCGACCCTGGGCGTCGGTGTATTCCTTTGCAGGCTTTGTCACCATGGTGAAGCCGTTATAGTTCAGCCAGTCAACCAGCGGACGGATCGGAGAATAGTCGTCGTTCTCTAGAAGAGCAGTGTAGTAGAAGGCGCGTAGCAGCTTGCCTCGGCGCATGAATTCCTGACGCAGGAGTTTGTAGTCGATGTCGAAGCCAAGTGCTTTCGCAGCTGCGTATAGGTTCGACCCGTCGATGAACAGCGCAAGCCGCTCGTCCTTATAGAACATGCTAAAATCCTTTTCATACCAATATCACAACCCGGGCGTTTGAGTGAGTGGTTACGCTTGCTGAGCTGTATCTGATGAAGATATAGAGATATCGGAATCTGACAAGGGGCTAAGCGGTTTTCGCGAGTCAAAAAAAGGTAAAATGGCAATTTCATATGTAGCTTTTGGCGGAAATGTAGCAACTTCCTGTGGAAATTCGCATGAAACAATGAAGCAAGCTATCAAAATGATACGGGATCGGGGCGTGCGAATCACTTCGGTGAGCCGTTTTTTTGAAACCCCGGCATTTCCAGCTGGCAGTGGGCCAAATTTTGTAAACGGCGTTTTAGCGATTGATGATGATCGATCAGCCGAGGCTTTGTTGGCATTTTTACACGAAATTGAAGCAGAGTTTGGCCGCAAACGTACCTCTCGTTGGGGGGCGCGGACTTTGGATCTGGATGTTTTGGCGATTGAAGATTGTGTCATGCCAAATTTGCATTCATGGACCCAATGGCGGGACCTGCCGATTGAAAAGCAGATGCAAGACACGCCGGATTTTATGATCCTGCCGCACCCCCGCTTGCAGGATCGCGCGTTTGTTCTGGTGCCGTTTGCCGACGTCGCGGCAGACTGGGTGCATCCCGTGAGCGGACTGACGGTTGCTCAGATGTGTGCGGCTTTGCCGAAAAATCTGCTTGCTGAAGTGAAACCACTGTAAACCAGCCTTGTCATTATGTTTTGGCTGGATTAGAAGGCGGCTTTCGTACGACCTGAATGGATTGGAGTGCTTCATGGCCCGCGTGACCGTAGAAGATTGCGTAGACAAGGTTCCGAACCGGTTTGAACTGGTAATGCTTGCCGCCCACCGCGCGCGGGAAATTTCGGCGGGTTCGCCGATTACCATTGACCGCGACAATGATAAAAACCCTGTCGTCAGCCTGCGTGAAATCGCAGACGAAACCCAGTCTGCAGAAGAACTGCGTGAGCGGTTGATTGAATCAAACCAGACCCAGATCGAAGTCGACGAGCCTGAAGAAGATTCGATGGCTCTGCTGATGGGCGCGGAAAGCGATCAGCCTGCCGAGGATGATATGACCGAAGAAAACCTGCTTCGGGCATTAATGGACGCTCAGCGGCCACGGTAATGCTGTGACCTTCGCAAAGGATCAACACTCGCATGATTGCCGTTGATGATCTGATCGCGCTGGTTCGCAATTACAATCCAAAGACAAATGAAAAACTGATCAGAGAGGCCTATGCATTTGGCCTCTCAATGCATGATGGGCAAAAGCGCCATTCGGGCGATCCCTATTTTACCCATCCTGTCGCCGTTGCAGCGCTGTTAACCGAGCAAAAGCTGGACGATGCAACAATCATCACAGCTTTGCTGCACGACACAATCGAGGATACGCGCGCCTCGTACAGTATCGTGGCAGAAAAATTCGGTCAGGAAGTGGCGGACCTTGTGGATGGGGTCACCAAGCTGACCAACCTTCAGCTGTCCTCGACTGAGACAAAACAAGCTGAAAACTTTCGTAAGCTCTTTATGGCGATGTCCAAAGACCTTCGGGTTATTTTGGTCAAGCTTGCAGACCGTTTCCACAACATGCGTACCATCAAGGCTATGCGCCCAGAAAAGCAGGCCCAAAAAGCGCGCGAAACGATGGAGATTTTTGCGCCTTTGGCCGGCCGGATGGGTATGCAGTCAATGCGCGAAGACCTTGAGGATATGGCCTTCAAGGTGCTCAATTCCGAAGCGCGCGCGTCGATCATGCGTCGATTTATCATGATGCAGAAAGAATCCGGTGATGTGATCCAGAAGATCACCGGCGACATGCGTCATGAGCTTGAAAAGGCCAATGTCGAGGCTCAGGTTTTTGGTCGCGCGAAAAAACCCTATTCGATCTGGCGCAAGATGCAGGAAAAAGACATTCCTTTTTCCCGCTTGTCGGACATTTACGGCTTCCGCGTGATCACCGAAACCGAAGAAGATTGTTATCGCGCGTTGGGGGCGATCCATCAGCGCTGGCGAGCGGTGCCGGGGCGGTTCAAGGACTACATCAGCCAGCCAAAATCAAACGGGTATCGCTCGATTCATACGACGGTTTCAGGGCGTGATGGCAAGAGGGTCGAGGTGCAGATTCGTACCAGACAGATGCACGATGTTGCCGAAACCGGCGTAGCGGCGCATTGGTCTTATAAAGACGGCCAAAGATCCGCGAACCCGTTTGCTGTTGACCCCGCCAAGTGGATTACAACGGTGACCGAGGGCTTTGGTGACGACGATGACCACGGTGAATTTCTGGAAGCTGTTAAGCTTGAGATGTTTCAGGATCAGCGGTTCTGTTTCACACCCAAAGGGGATGTCATCAAGCTGCCGCGCGGCGCGACGCCGATCGACTTTGCCTATGCGATCCACACGCGGATTGGCAACGCCTGTGTCGGAGCCAAAGTGGACGGCATGCGAGTTCCGCTTTGGAGCCGTCTGAAAAATGGGCAGTCGGTTGATATTATCACCGCCGAGGGGCAGAAGCCGCAGCCGACATGGCTGGATATTGCGGTTACCGGTCGTGCCCGGTCTGCCATCCGGCGCGCGCTAAGAGCCGAAGATCGGGAGCGGTTTGTCAAATTGGGGCAGGCTTTGGCCCGAGCGGCTTTTGAGCATGTTGGCAAAAAAGCGACCGACAAGGCTCTGGATACAGCTGCCTCCAAGCTACGGTTTGAAGACCGCGAGGATCTGTTGGCACGACTGGGCAGTGCCGAGATCAATGGCGTTGACGTTATTGATGCGCTTTATCCGGGGCTCAATAAGCCCTCGGACAAGCCTGACGTTGACGCAAAACGTGCTGTAATCGGCTTGTCCGAAGGACAAAATTTCGAGCGCGCGAAGTGTTGCCAGCCCGTGCCCGGAGAGCGCATCGTCGGAATCACCCAGCGAGGACGCGGAGTGGTTGTGCATGCGATCGAATGCGAAGTCCTTGCGGATTACGTTAGCGAGTCCAAACGTTGGGTGGATCTGCACTGGCACTCCGGTCAGCACGCCGCAGTGAATATGGTTTCTCTCGACCTGACTATCAGCAACGATGCCGGCGTTCTGGGGCGGATATGCACAATTATTGGCGAACAAAAAGCCAATATCTCGGATTTGAACTTTATTGATCGCAAGCCGGATTTCTATCGTTTGGTTGTAGATGTCGAGCTCAGCGATGCGCCGCATCTTCACCGAGTCATGACCGCACTGGAAGCCGAAAGCGACGTTGCGGAAATTAGCCGATTGCGGAACCCCAACAAAGAACGCGACTTGCAAAGCGACCCGCAACCCGTCACATGAATTACGGGTGTTAGAGGTGTAGGGCATTGGTGTTTAAAAGGCGCGATACCAGATCGTTACCAAGGTTGGCCAAAGACCTGTTTTATCCGCGCGGAGGCTGGGGGCGTGCTGTTCAATACATACGCCACCGCGTAAATCGCCTTCCAGATCCACCCGAGCGTATTGCGCGAGGCATATTCGCCGGGGTTTTCGTCACCTTTACCCCGCTTTATGGCCTGCATTTCTTGCTGGCATTTATCGTCGCCAAATTGGTTCGCGGAAATGTTCTAGCCGCTTTGATGTCCACGTTTTTCGGCAATCCATTGACCTATGTGCCGATCGCTGTTGTTTCCTTGAAATTGGGCGATCTGTTTTTGGGGTCGGAGCCACGGCAGGAAATGGGGCACGGGGTGATGCGATCCTTTTTGCGCGCCAGTGATGACCTTTGGGAGAATTTTCTAGCACTGTTCAGTCATCGGGACGCCCATTGGGACAGACTGATCGAGTTTTTCTACGAAGTTTTTCTGCCGTTTCTTGTCGGTGGCATTCTCCCGGGTTTGATTGCCGGGGCTATCGCCTATTACCTGTCGGTTCCGGTTATTCGCGCCTATCAGAAGCGCCGAACGAACCGTCTTCGCAAGCGGATAAAAAAACGCCGTAAAAAAGCGCATGATCTGGCTGACGCCGTGCATGAATCGGACTAGTATCAAGTCTGCACGCTACTCAGGGGCTAAATATGTCTTCTAAACTTCGCTTGGGTGTTAACATAGATCACGTCGCTACAGTACGGAATGCGCGTGGCTCGGCCTATCCTGATCCGGTCCGCGCGGGCTTGATGGCTGAAGCCGCCGGTGCTGATGGCATCACGGCGCATTTGCGTGAAGATCGCCGTCATATTCGCGACGGTGATATTGAAGCGCTGATGGAAACTTTAACGGTGCCGTTGAACTTCGAAATGGCGGCAACTATAGAAATGCAGCAGATCGCTCTGCGCCACAAGCCGCACGCGGTTTGCATCGTTCCCGAACGCCGCGAAGAATTGACGACGGAAGGTGGGCTTGATGTTGTGCGGGCTCAAAATACGCTTCCAGGCTTTATTGAGCCTCTGCGTGATGCAGGGTGCCGCGTTTCTTTGTTTATCGGGGCTGTTCCGGATCAAGTCGAGGCCTCTGCTAAGGTCGGTGCGGCCGTAGTGGAACTGCACTCGGGGGCATATTGCGATCTTTTTCATGAGGGCAAGTTTGAGGAATCTGCGCAAGAACTTGAACGGATAACCCAAATGGCCACATACGCGCATTCGCTTGGCCTTGAGGTGCACATCGGCCACGGTATCACCTACGATACTGTGCAACCCCTTGCGGCACTTCCCGAAGTTATGGAACTCAACATAGGCCATTTCCTTATTGGCGAAGCCATTTTCGTAGGGCTTCAAACGTCCATTCAGGAAATGCGTCGGTTGATGGGCGAAGCGCGCGCATGAAACTCGCCCTGATACCAATTGCGCTATTCGCATCACCTGTTTTAGCAGAACCTGTACTAACCGACTGTAATGATTGGCGTGCCTCGGCTGAATACGTTGCCGAGCCTTGGGACGAGATGACAGCAACCTTTGGGAATGGCGCTACCCGAATTGCAGTAATGGATTCAGTCGAGCCCGCAAATGCGGCCTACAACTTGCTGATCCTGTCACCCCCTTTTGCCCCGACAGGCGAACGTCAGTGCCGTTTGCTAACCGGTTTTTCTGGGTTGTCACTTGAAGGGATGGAAGCAGGGTATGATCCTTCGATCGGACTCTATCTTACATTGACCACCCAGTTGTTTCTCGATGATATTTCCGAATTCGCGTCCGCCCAATTGGACGTTCGGATCAATCAGGAAACAGGCGATATTGATTATTTCATAGCCCCCTATTTCGAATGATATTGGGCATTGGCACAGATTTGGCGAACATCGACCGCATCGCGGGCGTTCTTGAACGTCATGGCGACAGGTTCCGAAATCGCGTTTTTACTGAGACCGAGCAGCGCAAGGCCGAACGGCGGCAGGACACGCCCGGAACCTATGCCAAGCGCTGGGCGGCGAAAGAAGCCTGCTCGAAGGCGCTAGGGACTGGGCTTCGCATGGGTATCGCGTGGAAAGATATGTCTGTCAGCAACCTGAAAACAGGCCAACCGGTTATGCAGGTGACCGGCTGGGCAAAAAAGCGTCTGGATGGCATGACCCCAGAGGGATACGAGGCGATTATCCACGTTACTCTCACCGATGATCACCCTTGGGCACAAGCATTTGTGGTGATCGAAGCCGTACCAAAACCCAAGGGCTGACCTTGACACCTTCGGCCACGCCCCTCATGTAGCCAGAACGCACATTTCCGGAGAACCCTATGCAAGACAAGGCGAAAAAGCCCAACGCCATTTTCGAGACGATCAAGACAATCGTATATGCATTGCTGATCGCCGGAGTGTTTCGAACTGTGTTTTTTCAGCCGTTCTGGATTCCTTCGGGGTCGATGAAGGACACGCTGCTTATCGGGGATTTTCTGTTCGTCAATAAAATGGCTTACGGCTATTCCTATGCTTCGTGCCCATCGGTTCGTATCCCAGCAGTCGGTTTGAGTGTTGACGCAAAAGACATCTGCGGCATGTTCGACGGCGACAATACCCGCCTTCTGGGCGGTGAACCCGAGCGCGGTGATGTGGTGGTCTTCCGGCACCCGGTCAATGGAACCGATTATATCAAACGCCTGATCGGCCTTCCCGGCGACAAGATTCAGATGAAAAACGGCCAGTTGTTCATTAACGGGAAAGCGGCGCCGCTAGAGGCCGACGGCACATTAAATGAAGTTGCCGGTCCGCAGGGGCCGCAGGGTCTGCACCCCATCTGTGCAAACGCACCAGTTGGGCGCGGTGGCGAATGCGTGAAGGAAAAGCTGCGCGAAACACTGCCAAACGGTGTTGTTCATTCGGTGCTGAATGTCACCAGCCGCTCGGTTGATAACACTCCGGTCTATTCTGTCCCCGATGGGCATTATTTCTTCATGGGTGACAATCGTGACAACTCGACCGACAGCCGCGTGCCCCAAACTTTGGGTGGCGTCGGATTTGTTCCTTATGAAAACCTTATCGGGCGGGCGGATCGCGTGATGTTCTCATCTGCGGGCCGATCAATGCTGTTCTTCTGGACGTGGCGAGGTGATCGTTTCTTTAAGGGGATCGAGTGAAGCTTTCGGTCGAACTAAAAGCGTTTGAGACGCGGATCGGTTATTCATTTTCCGATCCGTCGCTATTGGTAACGGCGGTAACACATTCTTCAAGGTCCTCAGCAACGCGCTCGGACAATCAAAGGCTCGAGTTTCTGGGCGACCGTGTGTTGGGGCTTGTTATGGCCGAAGCCCTTTTGGACCGTGACAAAAGCGCCTCAGAGGGGCAGTTGGCCCCGCGCTTCAATGCGCTCGTTCGCAAGGAAACCTGTGCGGATATCGCGCGCGAAATCGGCCTAGGAGATGTCTTGAAGCTTGGCCGCTCCGAGATGATGTCGGGCGGGCGGCGCAAACAGGCGCTCTTGGGTGACGCGATGGAGGCGGTGATTGCCGCTGTATATCTCGATGGCGGTTTCGCAACGGCTAAAGAATTCGTGATCCGTCTGTGGGGGAATCGGGCGGACAACGTCGAGGCCGATGCGCGCGACGCGAAAACAGTGCTTCAGGAATGGGCACAAGCACGCGGGCAACACCCGCCGAAATACAATGAATTAGCCCGAAGTGGACCGGACCATGCGCCCGTGTTTACAATCCGGTGTGAATTACAAAGCGGTCAGAGCGCCTCGGCAACAGCCGGATCAAAGCGTCAGGCCGAACAAAAAGCAGCACAAGCGTTGCTGAGTGAAGTGGAAAAATCATGACCCGCGCGGGTTTCATAGCTCTGATCGGCGAGCCGAACGCCGGTAAATCGACCCTGTTGAACCAGATGGTCGGGGCGAAAGTCTCGATTGTGACTCACAAAGTTCAAACAACCCGTGCCCGCATTCGCGGCGTTGCCATGGAAGGTGAAAGCCAGCTTGTGTTTGTGGACACTCCCGGACTGTTCAAACCCCGCCGCCGGTTGGATCGTGCGATGGTTGCTGCCGCATGGGGAGGCGCGGCTGATGCGGATGTGATCGTGCTTTTGATTGAAGCCCACCGCGGTGTGACCGAAGGCGTAGGGCGTATTCTGGAAGAGCTAGGAAACATCGGTCAGGGGCGCAACATTGCGTTGGCTATCAACAAAATCGACCGAGTTAAAGCCGAAGACTTGTTAGGGCTGACCAAAGACCTGAATGAACGGTTTGACTTTTCCGAGACGTTTATGATCTCGGCGGAAAAAGGTCATGGGGTTGGGGCGCTCCGCAAATGGCTTGCAGATGCGTTGCCTGAAAGTCCGTGGCTCTATCCCGAAGATCAGATTGCCGACCTGCCGATGCGGATGATCGCAGCCGAGATGACGCGCGAAAAGCTGACCCTGCGCTTGCATCAGGAGCTGCCGTATCAGCTGACCGTTGAAACCGAAAGCTGGCAAGAACGCAAAGACGGCTCGGCGCGAATCGACCAGATCATTTACGTCAGCCGCGACGGTCACAAGGGGATCATCCTTGGCAATCGTGGTGAAACAATCAAGGCAATTTCGAAAGCTGCGCGCGAGGAATTACAGGAGTTTTTAGGTCGCAAAGTCCATCTGTTTTTGCAGGTGAAAGTGCGTGAAAACTGGCTGGAAGAGGCTGAGCGTTACTCGGAAATGGGTCTTGAGTTCAAAGATGGAAACGCATGACTCGTCTGACGGCAGAGTTCTGGGTGCAGGCCTATCTGACTCGTCTACGACTTGCTGAAATTCCGGCGTTTGTTGTTGCGCATGGCGATAATGCCGCTGGGGCTGTTTTGGTGAAGCTGAATACGCTGGATGGCAATGCTGTACTGTTCCAGCGCGGATTTGATCTGATGTCAGGGGAGCGCAAGTGGGATGTGCTGTCCAAAGGATCAGAGCGTGACGTGGACACGGCCATCCACCGGCAGCGCGGATTTGATCCCGATCTGTGGGTGATAGAAGTCGAGGATCGAGCAGGCCGTCACTTGCTGGATGAACCCGGTCTGGCAGATTAGGGGGCTGTTTGCCCCCTCTTTTCCCGTGCAGGAAACTTCACCCCCAAGGATTTTTTGTGACAAAAGAAACTAGGCGGATTCGGCGTGTAACCAAACCCCGCCTTCGGGGCGAAGTGTCAGGATCATCACCGGCTCGGGGTGTTTTTCCGTGAGAGAAAATTTGAAGCGTGATAGAAGAGTGGCCAGAATGATTACGGCTTCTTGCATAGCAAAGCTTTGGCCAATGCAGACGCGGGGGCCGTCGCCGAAGGGGAGATAGGCAAAACGCTCGGGACCATTTCCGTTCATGAAGCGTTCGGGCTGGAAGGCATCGGGTTCATCCCACAGCATATGGTGCCGGTGAAGGGTGTAAATCGGGATCATCACTGTATCGCCCGGATGTATCTGGCGACCGCACAGTGTGTCCTTAGCCTTTGCCGTGCGTGACACCAAAGCGGCGGGGGGGTAGAGCCTTAGGGTCTCTTCAATGATTGCAGTGATGTAGGGCAGGGCAGCAAGATCATCCTGTGTGGCCGCCCGACCGCTTAAAACACTCTGCGCCTCGGCTCGTGCTTTTTCCTGTTTTACGGTGTCGAAGGCGCACAAATAGAGCGCCCATGACAAGGTCAAGGCTGTCGTTTCATGTCCCGCAACGATGAACGTTAGCAAGTTATCGCGCAACTCTGACGTTGTCATTTTGCGCCCGGTCTCAGGATCTTGGGCAGCAAGAAGATGGTCCAACAAATCTGGCGTCTCTCGCGGGCCCGAGCGGCGGCGGGCTTCGATGGTGGCATCAGCGATACGGCGCATGTCGTAAAGGGCTTTGCGAGATTTGAACCAGCCGCCGCGTGGCACCCATGCGGGCAGACCTAAAATATCTGCAAGGGTGACCCGCCCAGCCGAGGCGATATATGCGTCGATCGCTTTGTGAACGGTCTGCGGATCAAACTCGGAATCGCCGGAAAGGGTAACATCCGAGATGACCTGAAAGGTCGTTGTGACCATCTGGGCGTACATGTCAGCAGGGCCAATTTGGGTTGCATGTATTCGAGTGCAGGTGGCTTCGGCCGCGCGGGTCATTACTGGGGCAAGCGCGCGCACATTTCGCAATGCGAATGTGGGAGCTGTCGCCCGACGCTGCCATTGCCAATGCGTGCCTTCCGCAATGAAAAGCGAGTTGCCTATGGCGGGTCTAAGTAGCGTTTTGGTGACACCGGACTTGGGATAATCCTCGAGCTTGTCGCGCAAAACGCGCTTCAACGAGGGCGGGTCCATCACCATATGCCATCGGATTCCCGTCTTGCCGGAAACCATGGGTTGGCGCGTGGCGATCTCGGGTAGAATAGACAGCACATTTCGGCGCGCAGATCCCAGACTTTGCAGGATCGACATCGGTTTGGTGGCAAGAGGGACTTTGACGGGATTGGACATAGCTCGAGTGTATGGCGCAATGAGCTTCTGACAAGGTTTGATTGCGCTTTCGTTTTGTGCGCTCTAGAAGTCGGATACCGAAAATTGGAGATTTAGATGCGTCGTTTGTTTGCTCTTGCGGTTATGTTGACAGGTCTTGCTGGCTGCACAATCCCCGGTTTTGAAGCGCCTCCAGCCGCGCAATTGGGGGATTTCTCGTTGGGGCACAATATCGTGATTGCACCCAACCCGCATCAGGGGCCCGGATCGCGTGAGGCAACTTCTGACGAGCTGATTAACGCTGTTCACGGCGCGATTGAAGACAAGCTGCGAGCCTATGACGGTGACAAACTTTACAATCTGGGAATCAGTGTCGATGGCTATTCGCTGGCCGAAGCTGGTGTGCCGGTCGTTCTCTCGCCAAAATCCGTGCTGATCCTGCATATCACCGTCTGGGACGACGCCGCGCAGACCAAGCTGAACGACGAGGCCTACCAGATGATCGTGATCGAGAATGTGACAGCAAAATCCATCTTCGGATCAGGGTATTTTAGCACTGGAGACCAGCAATTGAACGCCCTGGCGGACAAAACGGCCCTTCTGCTTGAAGATTGGCTTGAGGAAAACAATGCGTGGTTCGGTGTAGAAGCTGGTGTGACAGCAGAATAACCCCAACTGGCGCTTGATTTTCGTCGCCCAAGTCAATAAACGCGCCCGCAGGTAGTAATCGGGTCAGAGGGGCCCCCCAACCACGAGGCGCCAACGCAATGGCAAAGGAAAAGTTTGATCGCAGCAAACCGCACTGCAACATCGGCACGATTGGTCACGTTGACCACGGCAAAACCACGCTGACGGCAGCGATCACCAAGTATTTTGGTGACTTCCAGGCATACGACCAGATTGATGGTGCGCCTGAAGAGAAAGCACGTGGTATCACGATTTCGACCGCGCACGTTGAATACGAAACCGAAGCACGTCACTACGCGCACGTCGACTGCCCGGGCCACGCTGACTATGTTAAGAACATGATCACCGGTGCGGCGCAGATGGACGGCGCGATCCTGGTTGTGAACGCAGCGGACGGCCCGATGCCTCAGACCCGCGAGCACATCCTGCTGGCCCGTCAGGTTGGCGTTCCTGCGCTTGTCGTGTTCATGAACAAAGTTGATCAGGTTGACGACGAAGAGCTTCTCGAGCTGGTTGAGATGGAAATCCGCGAGCTTCTGAGCGAATACGACTTCCCGGGCGACGATATTCCGATCGTAGCGGGTTCGGCTCTGGCGGCGATGGAAGGCCGCGACGCGGCAATCGGCGAAGAGAAAATCAAAGAGCTGATGGCTGCTGTTGACGAATACATCCCACAGCCGCCACGCGCTGTTGACGAGCCGTTCCTGATGCCGATCGAAGACGTGTTCTCGATCTCGGGTCGTGGTACTGTTGTGACCGGTCGTGTTGAGCGCGGCGTGATCAATGTTGGTGACAGCATCGAGATCGTTGGTATCAAAGACACTCAGACCACCACCTGTACCGGTGTTGAAATGTTCCGCAAGCTGCTGGACCGCGGTGAAGCCGGCGACAACATCGGCGCGCTGCTGCGTGGTATCGACCGTGAGAAAGTTGAGCGTGGCCAGGTTCTGTGTAAGCCGGGTTCGGTTAACCCGCACACCAAGT
>CAYVRN010000040.1:0-27485 GCA_964453855.1 uncultured Rhodobacterales bacterium | reverse complement strand
CAGAGAAAAGTTATAGTCAGAAACGGAGATGTCCCGCCGGTATCAGCACCTTACACCACCGGACCCACTCAGCACCTGCTCGGGTTTTGCCGGCCCCACGACCGCCCATAATCACCCACGACCGCCAGTCACCATCAGGGGGTAACTGATGCTCCAACGCCCAAAACTCGAATAAAAAAGGGAGAGCTAAAAGCTCTCCCTCAGTCAGACTACTCAGGAAACTGTCCTGACTGGCAGCATCGCCTAAGGCGACCCAGTTTGCACCGAATGTCAGATCGGGCCTGTTCCAGGTCGAGTCCGTAATCTCCGGTAATACCGGCTTCACGTTTTCGCTCTCGTTCATGCCTTGCCTCCATTTCGATGGCCAGCCTAACCAGCCTACGCAGATCATCTGCCGTTTTACTGGCAGACTTCACTGCTTCCATATCGCCCGCCTTGATGTCCTCTAGCAGCGCCGCTGCCAAAGCAGTCAGGTCCCGCAATTGCCTATCGGCAATCCCGATTGCCTCTTCCAAAGAAGAAGTCGTTTTTCCCGGTTCTATCAAAGCCATAGTCATTGCCTCATGCGAATGGGTTCCGCACGAGAGAAACAGAAAAACGGCTACGGGTTCATCACCCGAGCCGTTTGCCCAATTCTTCTAGCTTGTCACAAGTTATACAGATGACCGTTCGCAAAGTCAAATGTAAGCTATTGTTATGGTTAAATAATTATTAACGGAAGCGTCAATTCCCTTGTGAAGCCTCAATTTCACGCCATTTGCGAACGTTGATATTGTGCTCGCGCAGGGTCGAGGCAAACGCATGCCCCCCAGTGCCATCTGCCACAAAATAAAGGAAGTCTGTACTTTCAGGGTTCAACGCTGCCTCAATGCTCGCCCGGCCCGGATTTGCAATCGGAGTACGTGGAAGTCCGTCAATCTGATAGGTATTCCAATCAGTTTCTCGCTTTAGCTCGCTTTCGCGAAGACCGCGTCCTAAAGTGCCTTGCCCACGTGTGATCCCATAGATCACTGTCGGATCCGTTTGAAGCCGCATTGGCTTTAACAAACGGTTGATGAACACGCTGGCAACCACCCGACGTTCATCAGCCACAGCGGTTTCCTTTTCGATGATCGACGCCAATATCAGCGCCTCATCGGGATTTTCCAACGGCAAACCGTCTGCTCTCCCCTCCCAGGCTCGGTGCAAAATCTCAACCTGTGCCTCGGCCATCTGGTTCAAGACTGCCTCGCGGCTGTCGCCAAAACGCACCTCATAGCTATCCGGTGCCAAAGACCCTTCGGCCGGAATGCCCTCAATCTCTCCACGCAAAACATCAACCGCAGACAATCCCTGAACGACCTGCCAGCTTGTCACACCCTCTGCAAATTGAATACGGTACCGCGTTCCAGTTTGATCGTGAACCGCAGTAAACGCTTCTGGAACTTGATCTTGTGCACCGAAGTTCATCACCTGCTCAAAGCGACCCGTTTCCGGATTAATCTCACGAACCAACACATCGACCGACGTGATTCCGACGCGATAAACCACCTCGGTGCCACAGGTGCTTGGACCACCTTCGGTAATGATATCAACGATATCTTCCATCGAAGATTGCTCTGGAACAAGGAAACTGCCCGCCTTCAGATCATTTTCTTTTTCGGCGTATTTCACCCCGATCCGAAAAATAGATCCACTTCCAATCGCCCCGGTTGTCTCAAGGTTTCTTGAAACCTCAATCATATTCGATCCGCGCTCGACTTTTAGGCAGATTGCGGATGCAAGAGGTCCAGCCGCACGATATTGTCCCTGCCCCCAAAGGATCACTCCGGCAAGCAGGAAAATCGCTACGATCATAAACGTTAAGACGTTAGAGGCGATCGACCGCCACATTTAGTCAACCTTTTTGAAGATCACGCTGGCGTTCGTCCCACCAAATCCGAACGAGTTCGACAGAGCCACGTTGATTTCACGTTCGCGCTTGGCGTTGGGCGCCAAATCTACAGCACTTTCAACGGCTTGATTGTCGAGGTTAATAGTCGGCGGCGCAACCTGATCACGAATCGCCAGTATCGAAAAGATCGCTTCAATCGCACCAGCTGCACCCAACAGGTGACCGGTCATTGACTTGGTTGACGACATGGTCACTTTGCTTGCGTGCTCACCCATCATGCGCTCGACCGCACCCAACTCAATTACGTCCGCCATGGTCGAGGTGCCGTGAGCGTTGATATAGTCGATATCTTTCGGTTCAAGACCCGCCTTTTTCAAAGCAGCACGCATAGAGCGCTCACCGCCTTCGCCGTCCTCGGAAGGTGCGGTGATGTGATAAGCGTCACCAGACAAACCGTAGCCTACGACTTCCGCATAAATCTTCGCGCCGCGGGCTTTTGCGTGCTCGTATTCTTCCAATACAACCACACCCGATCCTTCGCCCATGACAAAACCGTCACGGTCAGCATCATAAGGACGGCTTGCAGCCTTTGGATCGTCCTCCCGCTTGGTGGACAGTGCCTTACAGGCGTTAAATCCGGCAATCCCGATTTCGGAAATCGCGGCCTCGGCACCGCCTGCAATCATCACGTCAGCGTCATCGGTCATAATCAAACGTGCCGCATCGCCGATCGCGTGCGCGCCCGTTGAACAGGCGGTCACAACCGCGTGGTTCGGCCCCTTGAAGCCGTACTTGATCGAAATTTGACCCGAGATCAGGTTAATCAAGGCACCCGGAATAAAGAACGGAGACACTCTACGCGGTCCCTTTTCTTTAATTAAAACAGCAGTTTCTGCGATAGAGTTCAAGCCGCCAATACCTGAACCAACCAACACGCCGGTTCGAAGACGGCTTTCTTCATCTTCGGGCATCCAGCCAGAATCCCGCACGGCCATATCCGCACCGGCAATTCCATACAGGATAAAGTCGTCAACCTTGCGGCGCTCTTTTGGGGCCATCCAGTCATCGGCATTGAACGTACCGTTGGTACCGTCCCCCAGCGGAACTTCACAGGCGTATTTTGTCGTCACATTAGACGCATCAAAGCGTGTGATTGGACCTGCTCCGGACTGACCATCCAGAATTCTGCTCCAGGTTTCCTCAACCCCGCATGCAAGCGGAGTGACCATTCCCAGACCTGTGACGACAACGCGACGCATATTGCTGTCCCTTCCTCAGATTTCGTTAGCTGTGCATACCTTGCCTTATGCAATGGGGGCAAGGGGTGACTCGTCAAAGCCGCCCCTTACCCCCATAACTCTTCAGCATATTTTTGCGATTATCTACTGAAAATCAGCCGTTGGCTCGATTGTGGGTGCTGCTGTTTCAATGGCTTCTGCCAGATCGATCGATTTCGAGAACAGAGCACGGCTGACAAGTGCCCCTTCAATACCCGGAATGTACTTAAGGCGTGAAATATCATCCAGATTACGCACGGTGCCACGCGCGTATACCGGACAACGGGCAGAACCTGAGAGACCGGAAATCAACCCCAGCTGGGCGTCTTGGTCTTCAATGTCGCTGTCGATGTCTGTAAAGACAATCGCGGCCAGCGGCGTTTCTGCATAAGCCTCCATCAGTGTTTCTGGTGACATCGCAGACTTTGTACGCCAACCTTCAGTCATCAAACCGCCTTGCCAGATGTCAATCGCCAACACCACCTGATCGGGGTACGTATTTGCAATCTCTTTAACAAGATCAGGCTGCAACGCTGCCAGCGTGCTGATCACCACGCGCGCGGCGCCCTTGTCGATTAAATCTGCCGCCCGCTCTTTTGATCGGATGCCACCGCCGACTTGTACACGAACGCCAGCAGCGCGAATAATCTCTTCAATCAATTCGCTCTGAGGCTCTTCACCCGCAACGGCGTCAAAATCGGTGACGTGGATCAGGCTTGCACCGGATTCTGCGAATTCACGTACTTTTTCTACTGGATTAACGTGCCAAATCTGCGGTTCATCCAAGCGCCCACGCTGTAACGAGACACAGCGGCCTTTTTGAAGTTCAATCCCAGGGACTACAAGCATAACGACCTCCTTGCCAAAAACTGTCAGTCGTTGATGCGCGTAATCGCCCGCACTCACATGAACACCTGCGACTGTCTCGTCCCCAGACACGACTCATGCGCGTCGAACCAAAAGAAAACGGCGCCCTGAGATCAGAGCGCCGTTCAATCCGAATATCCGGATGAAAACTTAGGAAGCTTCAGAGATGAACTTCACCGCGTCGCCAAAGGTCTGAATGGTTTCAGCCGCGTCGTCAGGAATTTCGATACCGAACTCTTCTTCAAAAGCCATAACCAGCTCAACAGTGTCCAGGCTGTCTGCGCCCAGATCGTCGATGAACGAAGCGTTCTCAACAACTTTGTCTTCTTCAACACCCAGGTGCTCAACAACGATTTTCTTTACACGATCTGCGACGTCGCTCATGTTTTCTTCCTCTTACATGAACCTTATGGTTCGTTTTTGCCCTCTCCCCATTGGGACGGCGATTTCTTTTTGCCCAATAGGGCGGCTTGGGACCCCGCGTCAAGCGGAAGCACCGATGATTTTAGCCATCGGCTGAAAGCTGCGCCGCCTATAGCACAAGTTGCAACCTTGGCAAATGCTTTCAGAGCAAAGCGCCCCTGCAATTACAGCATGGCCATTCCGCCGTTCACATGCAAGGTCGCTCCAGTGACATATCCTGCTTCAGGGCTGGCAAGAAATAGAACCGCTGCTGCTATCTCTTCCGGGGTTCCCATGCGGGCGGCTGGGATTTTCCCGTTGATGGCCGCTTTCTGGTCGTCGGTCAGCTTGTCGGTCATTGCAGTGGCGATAAAACCTGGCGCTACAGCGTTCGCTGTGATCCCTCGGCTAGCGACTTCGTAGGCGATAGATTTGGTCAGACCGACCATACCTGCCTTGGACGCAGCATAGTTCACCTGACCGGGGTTACCTGTTGCACCAACGATCGACGAGATGTTGATGATGCGGCCCCAGCGGGCTTTCATCATAGGACGCATGACACCGCGACACAAACGCATGGTCGAGGTCAGATTGACATCAATCACGCTCTGCCACTCTTCATCCGACATGCGCATAAAAATCTGGTCGCGGGTGATACCGGCGTTATTGACCAGAATATCCACCCCGCCCATAGCTTCAATGGCTTGCTTGGGCAGCGCATCTACGGCTTCAGGATCACTTAGGTTACAGGGCAAAACATAAGCGCGATCACCCAATTCAGCGGCCAAAGCCTCTAACGGCTCGGTGCGCGTGCCTGATAGGCCGACGGTGGCCCCTGCTGCATGCAACGTTTTCGCGATTTCTCCGCCTATACCGCCCGACGCGCCGGTCACCAGCGCTTTTTTACCTGTTAGATCAAACATGAACTTCTCCAGTTTTTGATCGGTTCACATGAACCAGATTGTAACAATAAGATTTAATACCCTTCTGCGATACCCAAAGCCCCTCAGGCGGTGCATCTTTTGTCTGTTGAGAATAGGGAACGTCCCATGGCCTTCCGTGAAGAACATCACCATCCCAAGCTCCCCATCCGAAGTCTTGGCGCCAAGAAAGGAAAACCTCTTGATCCTCGCGCTGGTACGAGTACCCCTCATTTTGCGTGACATAATGGAATCTATACACCAAGTCATCCGACAAGCGGCGCAGTTCCAAAACCTTTGTCATTCTTAGCCCTCTAAGGCCTTTTTAATGTCATCCGGCGTTCCGATTGCCGCACATGCGATTGATCGCTCGATGCGACGCACCATTCCTGACAACGCTTTTCCCGCGCCAATTTCCCAGATTT
Organism: uncultured Rhodobacterales bacterium; assembly: GCA_964453855.1. Taxonomy (GTDB): domain Bacteria; phylum Pseudomonadota; class Alphaproteobacteria; order Rhodobacterales; family Rhodobacteraceae; genus JASMHC01. The sequence continues at coordinate 21,721 of CAYVRN010000040.1, read as the reverse complement.
CAGTGACTCCATTCTCGGCCATCCATTGCACGGATTCGCGCCAGCGAACGCTTCCGGTAACTTGCTGAACCAACAATGATCTGATGGTCGCAGGATCGGTGATGCCCTCGGCTACGACATTGGCGACAACTGGTACGGCGGGACGGTTGATGTCCACTTGTTCTAAAGCTTGCGCCATAACCTCGGCCGCGGGTTCCATCAATGCACAGTGGAAAGGTGCACTGACAGGCAGCAGAACGGCACGCTTGGCGCCCTTGTCTTTGGCAAGCGCGACGGCGCGGTTTACGGCATCTACATGACCCGAAACCACAACCTGACCGGGGTCATTGTCGTTTGCCGCCTGACAAACTTCGCCCATCGCAGCCTCTTGGGCCACAGCAGTCGCCGCTTCAAAATCCAGTCCCAGCAATGCGGCCATAGCCCCGACACCGACAGGAACCGCTTTTTGCATAGCCTCGCCACGGGTCCGCAGCAAGCGTGCCGCATCTGAGACACTTAGCGCCCCTGCAGCAGCCAAAGCCGAATATTCACCCAGAGAATGCCCTGCCACGTAAGAGGCCGCTTTAATCGTGACCCCTTCGCTTTCCAGCGCCCGCATAGCTGCAAGCGAGGTTGCCATCAGGGCCGGCTGCGCGTTTTGGGTAAGTGTCAGTGTCTCTTGATCCCCTTCCCAAATCAGCGCCGAGAGTTTTTCGCCCAAAGCTTCATCTACTTCGTCAAAAACTGCCTTGGCGGCTGGATAAGCATCAGCCAGGGCTTTACCCATTCCGATGCTTTGCGCCCCTTGCCCCGGGAATACGAAGGCTTTGGTCATTTGATCCCTCCTGTTATCTGTTCCCATCGGGATACCCCGCCCGTTCGGTCGGTGCAACAGGAAGGACGCCTTCCATCATGAAAGGCGTCGCCAAGTCCAAATAGGATTATGCAAAAACGTTTTGCGTTCTTCCCAACGGAGGCAAATCTTTAAGGAATTCACATAGCGTCTGCGCCGCCTTGTTGTATTCAAGTTCCAGTGAAATAACTTCGTTGCCAGAAATATCAGTAGCCAGAACCTGTGTGCCAATGACGGCAATGTCGGAAAGCTCGTCCATTTGATATCGCGCCATCGATACTACACCACAGTCATGTCCCGAATGCCAATCTCGACCGAACGGCGGATCAAGTCGATATGCAATTCCGGACGCTGCGCGGGGGGATTACCGCGCAACAACGCGTAACCGATGAGCAGGAAAAACGCGGTCACGCCCATCTGCATGACGCGCACTTCAGGCACATCAACGCCACCGGGTAAAAACCACAAACCAAGCCCGGACATAATAAACATCATGCCCAAAACGGATCTGAAAAGGAAAAACAAGGCACTGGACGACGTTTCAGCAAAGGTGAAAGCGGTCTGCCGCTTATGACCCAAGCCGGTTCCGGCATCGCGCCTGGAACTAAATACATCAGTTGCTGTCATAGCAGCCTCCTGCAAACCGCGGGCAAAGATCACCCGACACAGGCTAGAGTTGCATTCAAATGAGGCTCAATTTTGGCAGCAATCTGATATTGCCTTGACCCAACGTAACCCCCTTGCACAAAACGGCCATAAGTGTAAAAGGGCGCTTCCTTCCACAGGTTTGGAATCTGCGCAGTCTCTCGAGGACGGGGGTGGAAGGTTGAATGCCCCGTTCGTTGAAATGCGCCACAAAGTGAACTGGAGTGCACATGCCGCTATATGAGCATGTATTCATCTCGCGTCAGGACCTGTCCAACGCGCAAGCTGAAGGCCTCGTCGAACATTTTGGCACCGTCCTCGCGGACAACGGCGGTAAAGTCGTCGAAAGCGAGTATTGGGGCGTCAAAACGATGGCCTACAAAATCAACAAAAACCGCAAAGGCCACTACGCCTTCCTGAAGACCGACGCACCTGCGGCTGCGGTTCAGGAAATGGAACGCCTTATGCGCCTGCATGACGACGTTATGCGTGTGATGACCATCAAGGTTGACGAGCACGCCGAAGGTCCGTCGGTTCAGATGCAAAAACGTGATGACCGTGGCGAACGCCGCGAGCGCCGTCAGTAACCCTTAGAAAAGGACGCTAAACCATGGCAGCAAAACCATTTTTCCGCCGTCGCAAAGTGTGCCCGTTCTCTGGGGACAACGCGCCAGCCATCGACTATAAAGACACGAAGCTTCTGCAGCGCTACATCTCTGAGCGTGGCAAGATCGTTCCTTCGCGTATCACCGCAGTTTCGGCAAAGAAACAGCGTGAATTGGCCCGTGCTATCAAGCGCGCCCGTTTCCTCGCCCTTTTGCCATACGCTGTGAAGTAAGGAGAAAGCACAATGCAAGTTATCCTTCTTGAGCGTGTTGCCAAACTGGGCCAAATGGGCGACGTCGTTGACGTTAAGCCGGGCTACGCACGCAACTTCCTTCTGCCGCAAGGCAAAGCGCAAACCGCGTCGGACGCCAACATTGCGTCGTTCGAAGCTCGTAAGGCACAGTTGGAAGCCCACAACCTGGAAACCAAGAAAGAAGCCGAAGATCTGGCAGATCGTTTGAACGGTCAGCAGTTCATCGTGATTCGCTCGGCATCGGATGCCGGCGCGCTTTACGGTTCAGTTTCGACCCGCGATGCAGCAGATGCTGCAACCGCCGGTGGTTTCACTGTAGATCGCAAGCAGGTCGCTCTGGCCCGCCCGATCAAAGAACTGGGTCTGCACGATGTGCACATCACCCTGCACCCAGAAGTAGAAGCAATCATCCACCTGAACGTTGCTCGTTCGCAGGAAGAAGCTGAACTTCAGGCATCGGGTAAATCGATCCAGGAACTGGCCGCGGAAGAAGAAGCCGCAGCAGAATACGAAATCGCCGAACTGTTCGACGATATCGGTTCTGCAGCTTCGGACGACGACGACGCAGATTCTTCGGCCGACGAAGCGTAAGCTTCCAATCAATTCCGAAGCTAAGCCGCGCAGCCCACCTGCGCGGCTTTTTCATTTTCCCAAAATTTGCCACATTTGAATGCAAATCTCGCCTTATCTTGATTGTATCCGTTTAGTGAACAGTTGATCCTAAAAGGCGAAACAATGGCAAATACTGCGGAAATAACCGACATCCAGACAAAATCGGTTTCGAACTTCAACACGGCTGACTACATGCGCTTAGCCGCGCAGAAAAGCGGCAAGTCCGCCGGAAAATTGCGCTGGAGTTCTGGAAGCTTCACCGCAGTACTCGCAAAATCCAGATGCCGGAATATGTTGCTTGGGAGCTTTATGATGAACGTCACAGCCCCGAAGACATCTCTCGTTTTATCTCGAACACGCTGCACTGGCCCATTGTCGCGGATACCTGCGATCGCACTTGGGATGCTTTGACCGAAGATAAATTCTTGGCCGATAAAACGATGGCCATGGGCGGTGTTGCTGTTCCAGAAACCGTTGCCGTGATTGACCGATCTCAACGCGGTTTCGGGGATATGCCTAAACTAAGCTCGGTTGAGGCGCTAAAAGAGTTTCTGACCCAAGCCGAGCTACCCCTGTTCGGAAAAGTCCTTCGTGGCATCTGCAGCTTTGGTGCGTTTCATATTGAGGGTGCCGACGAAAGCAATGTTTACTTGAAAACCATCGGTGCGGTCAGCTATGGCGATTTTTTTGAGAACATGTTGGGCAAAACGGCTTACGTTCTTCAACGCATTGTAAATAATCATTCGATGCTGGATCAGGTGTGCTCGGCCACTGCGACCGTTCGCATGGTCTCGATGGTGCGCGACAACGATGTTTTTTTCCGAATGCCGTGATCAAAATGCCAGGAGGAGGCAATATTGCCGATGCGTTTTGGCGGTCTGGAAACGTGTGCAGTAACATTGATCCAAAGACCGGCGAAATTCTGAACATCACCGTCAAAGACGGCATGGAGATGAAACGGCTCGATGCCCACCCGGATCGGCACTCAGCTAATTGGCCAGAAACTGCCCCATTGGGATGCTTTGCTAGAAACAGCGACTCGTGCGGCACGCTTGTTCACGCCGGTGAAATATCAATCTCTGGATATCGCAATCACAGACAAGGGTACCGTCGTTATCGAGATCAACACAGGCGGCGGGTTCGATCTGCCTCAGAACGCAGCGGGCAAGGGCATGCTAACGGACGAGGTTTTGGACTTTTTCCATTCCAACGGCGTTACCCGAATTTAACGGCATGGGGTTTCTAATCCCATCCCCCAAAACAGTTTACCGTTTAAAGGTTTCAAGCGTCAAAACTGCGTCACACAACTGACCGTCGTGGGTTCCCACCCAGATATCCAACCATCCGTTCGAGGGCCGTGTTAGCGTGATTATCGGATCATAGTTTCCGTTATCATCATCGTCATAATACCAGTTCACCGCGCCCGTGTTGATCAACAGAATCGCGTCACAATCACTGACAACCGAGATCGCCAGCTTGTAGTTCTGCATGCCGCTCAGGCTTAGCGAAAAGTCTGGCTCAACAGTGACAAATCCAGTGCCCTTATCAGAGCCGAAATTGATACCGCAGTTAGCGATTTGCTGATCCCCGCCCGCAACGACAGAAACAGATTGCGGGTTATACATGTCTGACCCACTAAGTTCGTAGCTGTCTCCATAGAGATTTGTGTTTGGGCAAGCCGAAACACCTGCCGCGGCCATCAAGCCAAAAACGCTCACCACTAGGAATGGTAATTTCATCTGAAAGCCCTCTTTGTTTTTTTTCTTCTAATCAGAGTGGTACTTTACCCAATGAAGGGCAATGCGCGATTGCGCGCAGTCCCATAACGAAAAAAGCCGACCCAAAGGCCGGCTTTTTCTAAAAGAAATCTTTGAAGATTATTCTTCTTCTAGCGCTTCAACAGCTTTCTGAAGATCGTCTTTCGACGCTTCCTTGTCTGTCACAGTTGCTAGTTCGAAAACGTAATCAACAACTTTGTCTTCGAAGATAGGCGCGCGCAGCTGCTGCTGCATCTGCTGGTTCTGCTGAACGAATTCGAAGAACTGACGTTCTTGCCCTGGATACTGACGGGCTTGCTGCATGATCGCCTGGGTCATTTCAGCGTCTGTCACTTCAACCTCGGCACGCTGGCCAAGCTCTGCCAGCAACAGGCCCAGACGTACGCGACGCTCTGCCAGTTTGGTGTGCTCTTCGGTTGCTTCGATCTCACCGTGGTTGTGATCGTGCACCTCGGGGTTTTCTTCGTGCCACAGCTGGTGGGCGATCTGGCTGGCCTCTGCTTCAACCAGCGAAGGCGGCAGGTCGAACGACACCATAGTGTCCAGTTTGTCCAGAAGCGCGCGCTTAGTGATGGCGCGTGCGGCACCTGTGTATTCCTGCTCAAGACGCTCAACGATCTGCGCTTTCAGACCGTCCAGGTTCTCGGCGCCATAGCGAGTTGCAAGATCATCATTGATCTCGGCCGCCGTCGGCTCTTTCACGGCTTTCACGGTGCAGGTGAAGACGGCTTCTTTACCCGCCAGGTTATCCGCCTGATAGTCTTCGGGGAAGCTGACGGTCACGTCTTTTTCTTCTTCGGCTTTTACGCCAACCAGCTGCTCTTCGAAACCAGGGATGAAGCTGTTCGAGCCCAGAACCAGCGGGTAATCTTCTGCCGAACCTCCATCAAAGGCTTCGCCGTCGATTTTACCAACGAAGTCGATGACAACCTGATCACCGTCCTTTGCTTTCGAGCCTTTACGACGATCTTTGAAATCCTGCGCGGTTTCGGCCAGGTTTTCCAGTGCTTCGGTCACGGCTGCGTCGTCGGCTTTTACAACCATACGCTCAAGCTCGATCGACTTCAGATCGACGTCCGGAATTTCCGGCAGCGCTTCGTAGGTCATCTCGACATTGACGTCGTCGCCTTCTTTCCAGTCCTCGTTGGTCATCTTGACCTCGGGCTGACCCGCCGGACGGTCGCCCGACTGTTCAAAGTGCTCACCCATTGCGCCGTCGATGGATTCCTGCATGGCTTCACCCAAAACGCGCGGTCCGAACTGCTTTTTCAGCAGGCTCATCGGAACTTTACCCTTGCGGAAACCCTTCATTTCAATGTCAGGGCGGGCCTCTTCCAATTTGGCGTTAACTTTTGCGTCCAGCTCGGCGGCAGTTACGGTGATCGCATAACCGCGCTTGAGGCCTTCGTTCAGGGTCTCGGTGACTTGCATATTTTCCTCGCATAGGCTGACAGGCCACCCGTCCGGTGGCCTGATTAAATTTGCGTCTTACTAGAGGCCATGCGCAGAGGGATCAAGCGAGAATTGCCCTTTCCGCTGCCTTTCAACCGTAATTGCCTTGCGGGTGATCCAACAATGCGTTCAAACTGCAGTCAACGGTCCTGCTTGGCCGATGAAATTCAGGGAAAAACATGAGCGAGATATACCAAATCACGATCTACAAACAGATCATAGACCCAGAGAAAGTCGCAGCCTACGCAGCCCTTGCCGGTCCAGCCATAACCGCTGGTGGTGGCACCTTTGTAGCCCGCGGTGAACCGGTGGCGACAAAGGAACACGGAGAGGTTACACGCACTGTCATCATCAAATGGCCGGACTTGGAAACCGCTTATGCAGCCTTTGCTTCTCCCGGTTATGTGGAAGCCTTGAACAAACTGGACGGCGGCGCGATACGCGACATCAGATACGTTCCGGCGTGTTAAGCGCCGTCATGCGCAATTCATGACCACTTACACCCGTTACGCCATTTACTATACCCCTCCTGCTGGCCCGCTGGCTGCTTTTGGGGCGTCATGGCTTGGGTGGGATGCTTTGACAGGCACAACATGTACACATCCGGATATTGGCACCCTGCCCGTTCCCATTTCGGAAATCACCAAACGCCCCAGAAAATATGGCTTTCATGCCACCCTTAAACCGCCGTTTCCACTGGCAGAGGGTGTGGGCGAAGATGAATTAATACAGGCGACAGCAGAGCTATGCCAACAATTAAGCAAAGTCTCGATAGATCGTTTGAAAGTTTCGCGGATGGGTCGGGTTCTGGCCCTAGTGCCAACAGGCAATCTGGAGGCTTTAAACGGATTGGCTTCTGAGCTCGTGCGAAAACTTGACCATTTTCGGCATCCACCAAGCGAGGAAGAGCTTGCCAAACGGCGCAAGCCAAACCTGTCAGTACGGCATGTGGAGTTGCTGGGAAGATGGGGCTACCCTTACGTCCTTGACGAATTTCGCTTTCACATGACGCTAAGCGGTCCCCTTCCCCCCAAACATATAAATGCCATCGAGGCGGTTCTATCCCAGGCTATTGAACCACATCTGCCTGAGCCATTTTTTATCAACGAAATCAGCCTTGTCGGAGAAAGAGCAGACGGCATGTTTCAGCTGATTGACTCGTTTTCCCTGAATTAAAAAAACGCGGCAGAGCAGTTTCTGCCCGCCGCGTAGGTTGTGGTACCCAAATCGCAGCTAATGCTGCAATCTCGACATTCACAAATAGGGAAGAGCGCATGACCGCCCTGCAGATGAACTAGGGCGCGAAACCGTTTCGTCACGAAATTAAGTCCAAGACTTTGACGAAAAATGTATGAGGCGCTCAGTGCGCTCAAAAGTCTTACATGCCCAGTGTTAACAGGTACGGCACGCCCAACATCATTCCAGCGATTATCGCGATTGCTGGGAATAGACCTTTTCCAGTGCAGTAATTTGTCTTTTCGCTCATGTCATATTTCCTCGTTTGATCGAACTCTTTCCAGAGGAGGAATTAGGACGCTTGAAAAGACGTCACTCAGACACCAATAAACTTTTTGTTATGTTTGAGCGTAAGCATCAAGCTGTCACCACACGCATTCTGTGTTTTCATAAAGAGTTACTTGGTCTAAGTGCGTTCCTATTGATTTGTGAATGAGGGCCAAATGCTGAAATCACTTTACGACTGGACAATGAGTCTGGCTTCGCATCGGCACGCGATTTGGGCCCTGGCGTTCATCGCTTTCATCGAAGCGTCGGTTTTTCCGATCCCGCCAGATGTTTTGATGATCCCGCTCATTCTGGCCCAACCCAAGCGTGCATGGTTGATTGCCACGGTTGCGCTGATTGCCTCGGTACTGGGCGGGCTATTGGGATACACAATCGGTGCGTTTTTCTATGAAAGCATTGGGGCACCAATCCTCGAGGCGCTTGGCAAAGGCGACGCGATGGCCGAGTTTAACGGACGGTTCAACAATTATAGCTTCTGGGCAGTTCTGATTGCAGGCATCACACCGTTCCCATTCAAAGTCATCACGATTCTGTCCGGATGGACCGCAATGCCGATTGGCGTGTTCATCTCAACCGCCATCATTGCCCGCGCCATTCGATTTTACATTGTGGCGGCACTCTTGTGGAAATTCGGCTCACCGATACGTGACTTTATCGAAAAACGACTTGGCCTTGTGTTCACAGCCTTTATGCTTCTGCTAATCGGGGGCTTTGTTGCGGTGAAATACCTATGACGAGAAACGGTTGGATACTTCTAGCAACGCTTGGCTCTCTGGCCATGATTCTTGGGGCTTGGTTTTTCCAATATGTGATCGGGCTTGCGCCTTGTCAGATGTGTTATTGGCAGCGGTGGCCGCATATGGCAGCAATTGCCATCGGTATCGTGGCGCTGTTGGGTCTACCTTGGATGGCTTTGCTTGGTGCACTTGCAGCCGCAATCACAAGCGGGCTTGGAGTCTACCACACCGGTGTCGAGCGGGATTGGTGGGAAGGTCCCAAAAGCTGCACAGGTGGCGGTCCGGATTTGGGCAGTCTTAGTGCCGCTGACCTTTTGTCCGTAGACGGTCCAAAGCTCGTGCTATGCGATGAAGTTTCGTGGGCCATGTTTGGCTTGTCGATGCCCAGCTGGAACGCTGTCATTTCGGCATTTCTAGTTTTTCTTTGGATCAAAGCCCTTAGAACCCAAGTCTAAAGCCGCTTTTCAGGCGATCAAACATTGCGCCCCACATGCAGCCTCTGTTATAGTCAACTCAACAAAATATAGTGGCAAATAACCAACAAGGTTGAGCAGTTGAGCGACACCCCAGAAACGCCTGAAAATCAGGAAGACAACCTTCCTGAGCGTCCCGTCTATGATGGCCCTTCGATCACCATAGAAGAGGAAATGCGCACATCCTATCTAGATTACGCGATGAGCGTGATCGTCAGCCGTGCAATCCCAGATTTGCGCGACGGACTTAAGCCGGTGCACCGACGCATTCTTTATGCAATGCACGAAACCGGAAACACGCACGACAAGTCCTATCGCAAATCGGCACGCCCGGTGGGCGATGTGATGGGTAAATACCACCCGCATGGGGATAGCGCGATCTATGACGCGCTGGTTCGCATGGCGCAAGATTTCTCGATGTCCCTGCCCTTGCTTGACGGTCAGGGCAACTTTGGTTCTATGGACGGCGATAATCCGGCTGCGATGCGCTATACCGAAGTTCGAATGGACAAGCCTGCGGCCTTTATGCTGGCCGATATCGAGAAAGAGACCGTCAATTTCCAGGACAACTACGACGGCAAGGACCGCGAACCGACGGTTCTGCCTGCTCGCTTCCCTAATATGCTGGTCAATGGTGCTGGGGGTATTGCGGTAGGTATGGCCACGAACATTCCGCCGCATAACTTGGGAGAAGTAATCGACGCCACGCTTGCGCTGATCGAAAACCCAGATCTGGAAAGCGAAGACCTGATCCAGTACGTTCCTGGCCCCGACTTCCCGACCGGCGGTTTGATGCTGGGCCGTTCTGGCGCACGCAAAGCCTATCTTGAGGGCCGTGGAAGCGTGATCATTCGCGCAAAAACCCACGTCGAAGAAATCCGCAAGGATCGCTTTGCTATCGTGGTAGACGAAATCCCCTATCAGGTGAACAAAGCCTCGATGATCGAAAAGATCGCCGAAGCTGTCCGCGACAAGAAAATCGAATCCGTCGCCCATGTGCAGGACGAATCCGACCGGAATGGTGTGCGTGTCGTGGTCGAACTCAAACGTGACGCAACGCCTGATGTGGTTTTGAACCAGTTGTTCCGGTTTACACCAATGCAGACCTCGTTTGGCTGCAATATGCTGGCGCTAAATGGCGGCCGCCCTGAAACGCTTACCCTGCGCCGGTTCCTGACCAGCTTCCTCGATTTCCGCGAAGAGGTCGTTGCCCGCCGCACAGCCTTTGATCTGCGCAAGGCACGTGAACGCAGTCATATCCTGTGCGGTCTGGCAGTGGCTGTTTCAAACGTGGACGAAGTTGTTGCCACTATCCGCAGCTCGGCGGATGCCGCCGAGGCACGCGAAAAATTGATGACCCGCCGCTGGCCTGCTGCCGAAATCGCGGACTACATCAAGCTGATTGACGATCCGAGCCATACAATGAACGAGGATGGTACCTATAACCTGTCTGAAACGCAGGCTCGTGCAATCCTCGAGTTGCGTTTGCAGCGTCTGACTCAGATCGGCGTGAAAGAAGTCACAGACGAACTTCAGGAACTAGCCGGCAAGATCAAGGAATATCTTGCCATCCTTGCCTCGCGCGAGCGGATCATGGAGATCATCACCAACGAGCTTCACGAAGTTAAAGCCCAGTTTGCTGTCGATCGCCGCACCGAGATTGTCGATTGGTCAGGCGATATGGAAGATGAAGACCTGATCGAGCGTGAAGACATGGTCGTGACGGTCACCCAGTCTGGCTATATCAAACGGACGGCCTTGGCTGATTTCCGCGCCCAAAAGCGCGGTGGCAAGGGCCTATCGGGAATGTCCACCAAAGACGACGACGTGGTAACAACCCTGTTCGTCGCCAATACTCATACGCAGCTCTTGTTCTTCACCACTGACGGAATGGTCTACAAGCTGAAGACATGGCGATTGCCGCTTGGTGGCCGTACTTCCAAGGGCAAGGCAATCGTCAATATTCTGCCGATTCCGACGGGTGTGTCGATTGCGGCGATCATGCCGGTCGATGTTCCGGACGAAGAGTGGGAAAACCTGCAAATCGTCTTTGCCACCAGCGGTGGCGATGTGCGCCGCAACCGTCTGTCGGATTTCACCAATGTTCGCCGCAATGGTAAAATCGCGATGAAACTACCCGAAGACGGCTCGATCCAGCTGGTCAACGCCCGCATCTGCTCGGAAGATGACGACGTGATGTTGTTCACCAACTCGGGTCGCGCGATCCGTTTCCGCACCACCGATCTGCGCGTTTTCAACTCGCGCGAGTCTACGGGTGTTCGCGGGATCAAGTTGTCAGGTGACGACCGGGTTGTCTCGATGTCGATCATACGCAACTTTGAAGCCACACCAGAAGAGCGCGCTGCCTATCTGAAAATGCGCCGTGCTGTTGCTGGCATCACCGATGACGCAGCCGAGACTGACGAAGAACAAGTTGCAGATATGGCGCTGTCGCAAGAGCGCTATGCAGAAATGTCTGCAGCAGAAAACTTGCTACTGACAATAACCGCTAAGGGGGCGGGCAAACTGTCATCCAGTCATGACTATCCGGTTCGCGGGCGCGGCGGCATGGGTGTGGCTGCCATGGACAAAGCCATGCGCGGCGGCGAGATTGTGGCCTCATTCCCAGTCGAATTGGACGACCAGATCATGTTGGCCACGTCAACCGGTCAGTCCATCCGCGTGCCAATTGATGGCATATCATTCCGCTCTCGCAGCGCAGGCGGGGTGCGCGTGTTCAACACCGGAAAAGGCGAAGAAGTCGTCTCGGTCGCCTGGATCGCGGACAAAGGTGATGAAGACGACGACCAAGAATAATAACAAGCCGCGCATAAAGCGCGGCTTGTTATTATTGAGGTACCTATGAAACAGGTTTTGGCACTTCCTTTCCTGCTTTTTGCAAACGCAGCTGTTGCAGATGACATGGCACAACAATTTCAACTTCACCTGAATTCCGATTTGGGTGGGGCCGGATCGACGGTAAAAGCCACAGGCTCATTGGCCTATCAATGGTCCGGAGTCTTTCTTGGTCAGGCGGATATTGGCATGGCCAAACTATCTGAAAGCTCTTCGACGGATATGTCGCTTGGCCTTCACGCAGGTTATGCGTTTTCTGATCAATTCTCGGCCGCCTTTTTTATGGGGTGGGAAGGTATCGATGCGGAAAGCAAAAATTACATTTTCCATGGCGGCGAATTCTCGTTTACCGACGACGATGTGAAAATTCAGCTTTATGCCCGCAAGCAGGGCGAAAACTTTCCTGCATTTGAAAACGTTGTTTTCGGCGGAAACGCATGGGTTCACGTCAACGACGGTCTGACATTGGTAGGGCTTGGTGCGTTGATGGACAATGACGAAACCGACCGATTTACCACGCTGATCGCGGCGGGCATCGACTATACATTGCCGAATGGACTGACCCTAAGCGGCGAGCTGGCAACGTGGGAAAAACGGGTGAACTGGGTTCCGAACGCAAGCGGAGAGTCGATCTCGTTGGGTGTGAAATACCAATTCGGCAATCAGGACCTGCTTTTCCCAGACCGCAGCACGATCGGTAACCAATTCGGGACAGACCTTATCCCGGTTTTCTAAGGAAAAGGCGCCAAATGGCGCCTTTTTTATATTCCGTAAATAGCTGAAAACTTTTGTTCGATATAATCCAGCAAAGGTTGCTCGGACGGCTCGAAACCACAAGCGTGTTGAATAGTTTCTCTAGGTCCGCGCAGCCCGCCGTAAACCTGCAAATTGTCACGTAACCATCCAAGCGGCTTTGATAAATCCCCACGCGTCAGATTTTCATCCAGATCAGGCTGAGCCGTGCGCAATGCCTGATGCAAGCACCCGGCGTACACATTACCCAGGCTATAAGTAGGAAAGTAGCCAAACAAACCCAAAGACCAATGGACATCCTGCAAGCAGCCATTTGACGGGTTGTTCACAGCGTACCCGAAATCTGCAAGAAAACGATCGTTCCAAGCGGCTTCCAAATCAGATACTGCCAGATCGCCAGACATCAGCGCCTGCTCGAGATCGAAGCGCAATAAGATATGCAGGTTGTATTGCACCTCGTCGGACTCTGTCCGGATATAACCTTTGCCAACTTTGTTCACAGCTGCAAAAAAGTCGTTTTCGGTCTCGATACCGAAATCGCCAAACGCATCTTTCATTTGCCCGAATAGCCAACCGGTAAAGGCACGCGACCGACCCAGCTGGTTTTCGTAAATCCGGCTTTGGCTTTCATGAACCCCCATCGATACGCCCTCTCCTAAGGGCGTTAGCAGATAGTCTTTACTGATGGACTGCTCATAAGTCGCATGCCCGACTTCGTGAATAGTCGAGTAAATGCAGTTGAATGGATCGGCAGACGACGTGCGTGTCGTGATCCGCACATCAAGTCCCGAACCAGAGCTGAACGGGTGCACCGCTTTGTCGATGCGTCCGTGGTCAAGATCGTATCCAAACGTCTTTGCCAGTTTTTCCGTCAACAGCAGTTGAGCGGCTTCGTCAAAACTGCCCCTGACACCCTTTGGTTCAGGCCTTTCCCAAATCGCATTTCTGAGTGCCACCAATCGTGGCCGCATTGCATCAAACATAGCTGAAAGCTGAGCAGCGGTACATTCAGGCTCATAGTCCTGTAGCAACGTGTCATAGACATCCGCATCGCCTGCAATCGCCTGCCCTTCTTGCTGGCGTAAACTGATGACCTGCGACAACACCGGAAGAAAAGCTGCAACATCCTGATCAGCCCGTGCCTGCGCCCATATTCCCTGAGACTTGCTTGTAACACGGGCAATTTCCGAGGCCAGATCAGCAGGTACCTTGGTATTGCGGGCGAAATCTCTGCGGATTTTACGCATCATCGCCTGTCCCGAGGCATCCAAAGTGGTATCGTCTATTGCTGCCAACCAGTCACCGCGACGCGGGTCAGTGCGACGTTCATGCAGAACACCTTCCAAAGCCGCCATTTCGTCGGCCCGCTGATCAGCAGCCCCTTTAGGCATCATGGTTTCCTGATCCCAGCCCAAACGCCCCATCACTTCGGAAAGCGCGGTGGTTTGACGTTCAAACGCCATCAAGTCATTAAATTGGCTCATACTACCCCCGAATACTTTGCTGGTTTGGATAACCTGACAGGAAACGTGCCCGAATGATAAGAACCCAGCTGATGACCGCACCAATCTGATGAACAATCGCGAAATGCCAAGGGGCAGAATACATCACTGTTACGATGCCAAGCACCATTTGAACCGTGATCATCGCCATCACCGCATTGAACGCAAACTTCGTTCTAGCATGCGCCGATTTCTGGCCCCGACGCCAGACGACAATCGCGAAAGCAAACAATACATAGCCCATCATTCGGTGCATGAACTGAACAAGCCCATCGTCCTCAAAGAAATTCCGCCACCACGGCTCGAGCGCAAAAAGATCGGGCGGCAAAAACCCACCTGCCATCAGCGGCCAATCCGGATAGTTGCGCCCAGCATCAATACCGGCCACCAAGGCGCCGAGAATGATCTGCAAAAATGCCGCATGCATAAGACCTGTGGACAGTTTGAACTGACGCACTTCTTTGCCCCGTCTGGCTTGCAGCAGATCACGCTCGGATCGGCCTAACAGGAAGACATACCACGCGATAAAGCCAAGGATTACAAACGCCAAACCAAGATGAGTGGCCAATCGGTAGCTGGCTACATCCAACATCGAACCCTCGAGCCCCGAGGAAACCATCCACCAACCGACAGCCCCTTGTAGACCGCCTAGCGCGCCGATCCAGATCAGACGACGATGCCAGCCCGTCGGAACACGTTTTGCCAATGCAAATCCGGCGTACCCCAAAAACCAAACCAGGCCTATTGTCCGACCCAGCTGGCGGTGCCCCCATTCCCACCAGTAGATAGTTTTGAACTCACCAAGGCTCATACCCTTGTTTTGCAACTGGTATTCTGGAATTTGTTTGTACTTTTTGAACTCGTCCAGCCACACCTCTTCGCTCATTGGTGGAAGCGCTCCCGAGACCGGCTTCCACTCGGTGATCGACAAACCGCTGTCCGTCAGCCTTGTTAAGCCACCAACCGCAATCATCACCATAACCATTGCAAAAAGCACAACTAGCCAAGCACGAATACCTTTGCGTGCGCCTTTGCCGTGGCCGTCTATCATACCGGTTGCAGCGCCCGGTGTTTGGTTGGCATTTGCGCCGACCTCTTCAAAGATTGTGCGTTTCTCGCTCATCCTCAGACCCTTTCCAGTCCCTTCGCTCAGGGAGTACCTAGTCAGTCGCCGCGGTCTTTCCAGCGGACCATCTGACGCAACATGCCATGCATCATTTGCACATCCGCGCGGGTCAATGGCAAGCGTGACCACAAGTTTCGCAGGTTCACTTTCATACCTTCGGATTTTTCAGGCGGGAAAAAGAAACCGGCCTCGTCCAGACGGCTTTCATAATGCTCGGCCAGTTTCTCCATCTCAATGGCTGTAGCCCATTCTGTGCCACCCATTTCAACGCTTTCCGCTACCTGTTCTAGGGACTGACGCCCCCACTCATACGCCACCAGCAACACGCATTGCGCAAGATTGAGCGACGCATAAAGCGGGTTGACCGGCACCGATATAATCGCATTAGCACGCGCGATGTCCTCATTTTCAAGACCCGACCGCTCGGGTCCGAACATCACTGCTACCTTCTCGCCCGCAGCAATCTTTTCACGCGCAATCTCCATCGCGCGTTCCGGTGTAAACACCGGTTTCGTCAGTTCACGCCGCCGCGCTGTTGTGGCAAACACATAGGTGCAGTCGTCCAAAGCTGTCGCCAGATCATCGCTTAAAACCGCTTCGTCCAAAAGCCGCCCCGCCCCCGAGGACATAGCAACAGCTTTCTGGTTCGGCCACCCGTCCCGTGGATCAACGATCCGCATCCGGTCCAAACCGAAATTCCACATCGCGCGGGCCGAACCACCGATGTTCTCGCCCATCTGAGGACGAACAAGGACAATGGACGGCTGCGGATTGGTCATTCATATTTCCTCAAATTCAGTCAGGCGGTGATACGCAAAGGGCGCGGCCAATACAAGCCGCGCCCCTTTTATCTTTCC
Source organism: uncultured Rhodobacterales bacterium (assembly GCA_964453855.1). GTDB lineage: Bacteria > Pseudomonadota > Alphaproteobacteria > Rhodobacterales > Rhodobacteraceae > JASMHC01. Next base: position 5,715 of record CAYVRN010000040.1, on the reverse strand, counting down.
AGAAATACTCTGGGGTTTGGGGGCAAAGCCCCCAAGGCCTTAGGCCCGCAAACGCTCGCCTTTCGGATCGAATGGCGGTTCATGCAAAATGATCCCACGATGCGATTTTCCTAGGATCATGACCTCAACATCATCCCCCGGCAGTGCGGTCCCAGCTTTTATATAACCAAGCGCAAGGGACATACCGACGGTGTAACCGTAAGTCCCCGAGGTGACCCGCCCAATACCTTCTCCATCTTTGAAAATTGGCTCGCCACCGGTTGCATCCGAATTTGACATGCTCACGTCATCTTCGTTGACATGCACCAGCACCAACTGCTCGCGGGCCGGTTGGGCAAGTACATCTGCGCATGCAGCTTTGTTTAAAAAGTCCTTCTGCATTTTGCACAAGCGCTCTAGCCCCACTTCGTGCGGCCAGTACTCGGGGCTGTATTCGCGGCTCCATGAGCCATACCCTTTCTCGACCCGCAGCGACATCAGCGCCCGAGAGCCGACGGGTCCGCCCTCCAACGCTTTCGCACCGTCGATCAATGCCTCGTACAGACGCGCTTGATCTTCGGCTTTGCAGTGTAGCTCCCACCCCAAATCGCCCGTGAACGAAACACGCAGAGCCAGACAATTAACCCCCGCCAGATCGATCAATTTAGAACGCATGAACGGGAAATCTTCGGTGGCAAGCGATGTATTCGTCAGGCGCTGCAACAGATCACGCGACTTTGGACCCGCAACGTTGAATCCACACATGGCATCGGTCATCGAAGTAAATGTCGTCCCCTCAGGCAATTCCACAGTATCATAGAAGCGTTTCTGATAGCGCTCGGCCATCCCCGAGCTGACAACCCAGAACTCGTCTTCAGATACTCGGGTCACCGTGGCATCGCCTGCGATCCCGCCACGCACGCCGATAAGCGGTGTCAGGCACGAGCGGCCCACTTCTTTGGGCATTGTGTTGGCAAAAACACTGTTCAACCACTCTTCGGCACCTGCCCCTTTGACCTGATATTTGGCAAAGTTGGAAATATCGATCACACCTACATGATCGCGCAACATGCGGCATTCGCGCCCGACGGGTTCCCACCAATTCTGGCGGGTGAAGCCGTTTGTGTCCACCGTTTCGGGTTGGTCTGCAAACCACAACGGATGTTCCCAGCCGTAGTTCAATCCAAAGACAGCTCCCATACCTTTTTGCATTTCATATGCTGGCCGTGTCCGCAAAGGCCGGCCTGCCGCACGCTCTTCATTGGGATAGTGAATGGCAAAGCGATGCGCATAAACGTCTTCGACTTTGGCTTTGACGAACTTTTTGTCGTTCGCCCAAAGGCCAAATCGCGCCATGTCCCAGCCGAACATATCGTATTGCATTTCGCCTTCGATGATCCACTGGGCGACCATCAATCCCATCCCAGCGGATTGAGAGAACCCAGGGATGATACCATTACAGCAGAAATAGTTCTTTAATTCGGGCACAGGCCCCAGAACCACATTGCTGTCTGGTGTCCAGATCATCGGACCGTTGATCACCCGTTTGATGCCTGCCTCGCCAACCAAAGGAACGCGGTCAATCGCGCGCATCATGTTTTCCTCGATCCGCTCCAGATCGTCGGGGAACAGGTCATGGGCGAAATTCAGTGGCGTGCCCTCTTCGGCCCAGAAACGCATGTCACGCTCATAGGCGCCGATCAGCAGGCCTTTGCCTTCTTGGCGTAGATAGTATTCGCCGTCACGGTCCGCGACAGACGGCAACCGGCGGTCTAGTGCATCAATTTCAGCGATGGTTTCGGTGACGAAATACTGGTGTTCGGTCGGTTGCAGTGGCAGTTCGATGCCCGCCAGAGCAGCGACTTCCCGCCCCCAAAGGCCGGCCGCGTTGATAACCCATTGTGTATGAATGTCACCTTTGTTGGTGCGCACAATCCACGATCCATCAGGCTGCTGTTCCGTTCCAATCACCGCGGTGAAACGATGAATTTCCGCGCCCTTCTGGCGTGCACCGACGGCGTACGCATTCGTAACACCCGACGGGTCCACGTTTCCGCCATCGGGTTCGTACATGATGCATCGGATTCCGTCGAAGTTGACCAGGGGATGCAGGCGCTCGGCTTCGTCCCGATTGATTTCGTGGAAGTTCATCCCGTAAAGCTTGGCTTTCGCCGCTTGCAGACGCAGTTGATGTTCCCGGTTTTCAGTTTGCGCAAGATAAAGCGACCCCGGCTGGAACACGCCACAACTCTGACCAGTTTCCTCTTCCAGCTGATTGTAAAGGGTCATGGTGTAGTGCTGTAGACGACTGATGTTGGCACTGTCATGTAAGCCGTGAATATTGGCGGCGGCATGCCATGTTGAACCTGATGTGAGCTCGTCGCGTTCCAGTAGTACGACGTCGTTCCATCCGAGCTTTGTGAGGTGATATAGGATCGAGCATCCAATGACGCCGCCGCCGATCACGACGGCCTGAGTGTGGGTTTTCATGGGTTTTCCCTAACTTGAATCGGGATGAATCTATCCGGTTTCAAGCTATAGAATAGCACAAAGCCGACATTTGCCGTCGTTTGACGCAATGAGGGGGCTTTGCCCCCTCGGGGCAGCGCCCCTCACCCCCAGAGTATTTTTGGAAAGATGAAAGCGCGACTGGTTTCGTCGGTTTTAGGCTGGTCATTTAAAACGGCAATGGCATGTTGGGACAAGTTTGAGGGAGACAAATATGAAAACCACAGCGCGTGTTGTTGTCATCGGGGGCGGCGTTGTCGGCTGCTCGGTTCTGTATCACCTAACCAAGCTGGGCTGGTCGGACGTGATGCTGGTTGAGAGATCAGAGTTAACCAGCGGTTCAACCTGGCATGCGGCCGGTGGATTTCACACGTTGAACGGCGATACCAACATGGCAGCGCTGCAGGGTTACACCATTCGCCTTTATAAAGAACTGGAAGAGATCACCGGCATGTCATGTGGATTGCACCATGTCGGCGGTATTACCCTGGCCGACAATCAAGATCGCATGGACATGCTTTTGGCCGAGCGCGCCAAGCACCGTTATATGGGGCTGGAAACCGAGATTGTTGGTCCTGAAGAGATCAAGAAAATTGCACCGGTGACGAATATCGACGGTATCATCGGCGCACTTTACGATCCGCTTGACGGGCATCTAGACCCATCAGGGACGACCCACGCCTACGCGAAGGCTGCTCGCATGGGTGGCGCGACGATCGAAACCCATTGCATGGTGCAAGAAACCAATCAGCGTGCAGATGGAACCTGGGATGTTGTGACAGACAAAGGAACAATCCACGCCGAGCATATCGTGAATGCAGGCGGTCTTTGGGCCCGTGAAGTTGGAGCAATGGCGGGTGTCTATCTACCGCTGCACCCTATGGAGCATCAGTATCTTGTGACTGACGAGGTTCCGTTGATCAAAGACATGATGGCCGACGGGATCGAACACCCACATGTGATGGACCCGTCTGGCGAAAGCTATTTGCGGCAAGAGGGCATGGGGTTGTGTATCGGATTTTACGAGCAACCGTGCCGACCGTGGGCAGTGGACGGGACGCCTTGGAGTTTTGGACATGAACTGTTGCCCGATGACTTTGACAAGATCGAGGCTTCGATCGAGTTTGCCTATAAACGCTTCCCTGACCTTGCGCGGTCTGGCGTAAAATCGGTGATCCACGGGCCGTTCACTTTCGCACCGGACGGCAACCCTTTGGTCGGACCCGTGCCGGGCATGCGGAATTATTGGAGCGCGTGCGGCGTTATGGCAGGCTTTAGTCAGGGTGGCGGCGTTGGTTTGATGCTGGCCCAGTGGATGATTGAAGGGGAAACCGAGCGCGACACATTCGCAATGGATGTCGCACGCTTTGGTGACTGGATCAGCCCCGGGTTCACGCGCCCAAAAGTAATCGAAAACTACCAAAAGCGGTTCAGCGTCGCGTATCCAAACGAAGAATTGCCAGCGGCGCGCCCGGTGCGTCAAACGCCTATGTTCGAAACCTTTGACCAGATGGGAGCTGTTTGGGGCTTTCAGTACGGACTCGAAGTTCCAAACTATTTTGCGCAAGGCGATGAGCCGCGGTTTGAAACCCCATCGTTCCGGCGCTCGAATGCGTGGGAAGCGACGGCCCGGGAAGTCAAAACTGTACGTGAAAATGTAGGCATCAACGAAGTACACAATTTCGGCAAGTATCGTGTGACTGGCCGTCGTGCGCGGGCTTGGCTTGATGAAATTATGGCGGGTCGCATCCCGCAGCCGGGGCGCGTATCACTGATCCCCATGTTGTCTCCTAAGGGACGGTTGATTGGTGACTTCACGGTTTCTTGCCTAAGCCCGAACGATTTTCAAGTGACGGCATCCTATGGGGCGCAAGCTTTTCACATGCGGTGGTTCGAGCAGAACGCAATGCATGGGGTTCGGGTAGAAAATATCTCGGATAGCCTAAGCGGCTTCCAGATTGCAGGTCCGAATGCCAAAGCTGTACTGCAAAATGCCTCTCGCGATGATATTAATTCGATGAAGTTCATGGATGTCCGCCAGATCACCGTTGGACGGGTCAACTGTACCGTGCAACGTCTGAGCTACACAGGTGATCTGGGATACGAGATATACTGCAACGTGCTGGATCAGCGTTCTTTATGGGACGCCTTGAGCGAAACTGGGAAGCCGTTGAATATGCAGCCGTTTGGGATGCGCGCCATGATGAGCCTGCGACTGGATCGTTTCTTCGGATCTTGGATGCGTGAGTTCTCACCTGATTATACACCATGCGAAACCGGAATGGATCGGTTTATCGCCTGGAACAAGACGGCGGATTTTATCGGGCGGGAAGCTGCGGAAGCGGAAAAGCAGAGAGGTGCCGACCGGTTGCTTTGCTCTTTCGAGGTTGATGCAGATGATACGGACGTAAACGCCTATGAACCGATTTGGGTCAAGGGCGAGGTCGTTGGGTTCTGTACCTCTGGGGGGTATTCACACCATCTTCAAAAATCGCTGGCCTTCGGGTTCTTGCCCGTCGGCCTAATCTGCGACGGGTTGGAGGTTGAGATCGAAATCCTTGGACAAATGCGGCGAGCGCGTTTGATTACGTCTTCAGGCTTTGATGAGGACCGTGAGCGCTTGCGCGGATGAAGCGGGGAACCCTTCTTTTGGCGGCTGGTGCGTCCTCGCGTATGCGGGGTCGCGACAAGCTGCTGGAAAAAGTCAACGGCGTGCCGTTGCTGCGTGTGATGGCCAAGCGGGCTATTTCGTGTTCGGATTCCGTGTTCGTCACCCTACCCAATGATTACCGAAGCAGACGCGATGTTCTGAGCGGGCTGGACATTGTGATTGTGGACGTTGCCAAATCATCGCTTGGCATGTCTGAGTCTATAAAATGCGGGATCAAGGCAGCGCAGGCTTGTGACGCGGTGATGATCCTTCCTGCGGATATGCCAGAAATCACGGCTGAGGATATGATACAGCTCTGGCGCGCGACCGAACATAGTGCCGCGCAACAGATCATCCGCGCAACATCAGAAAATGGGAAAGCCGGACATCCTGTCATTTTTCGCCGAAACCACTTTGATGAACTGGTGCAATTGGAAGGGGACTCTGGTGCAAAGGCAGTTGTCGAACGACACGGTTTTTTGCCAGTAGCACTTGATGCTGCTCATGCTTTAACAGATCTGGATACACCTGAAGATTGGGAAAACTGGCGCAGAAACCCAGATTGACCCGCTTAAAAT
>CAYVRN010000039.1:0-27963 GCA_964453855.1 uncultured Rhodobacterales bacterium | reverse complement strand
TTTTCCATCCAGCCTTCTTCGTCAGCCTTGAACGCTTCACGGTTCACCGCCTGATTGAAATCGTAGCACATCTTGTTCAACGCATAGCCTTTCATAGCCTGCTTGCCGTCAAACAAGGTCGTTCCCGGGATGTCGATATGATAATCATGCCCCGGTTTGTCGAAGGTAATGTCACCCATTGGGTTTCTCCTTGCTCATTGCGCCCAGTAAAGACGCATTGGGTTGTCAACGAGCAGCTTTTGCTGCTGGGTCGGGGTTCGCGCGATTTTGGGTATGTAATCGACCAGTGCGCCATCATCTGGCATGTGCGATTTCATGTTCGGGTGTGGCCAGTCGGTGCCCCAAAGGACCCGGTCTTCAAACCGGTCGACAATAGCCTGATAAAATGGAACGACGTCATCATAGGGTGTGCCCTGCACCGTCAGACGCTCCGGGCATGTGACCTTGGACCATATGTTTTCATTTTCTTCCATCAACCGGATAAACCGTTGGAAATCCGGATGATCGACACCCTTGGTCACATCGGGCCGACCCATATGGTCGACCACGATGGTTGTCGGCAGTTGCTTCAGAAACGGTTCCAACTCCTCAAGATCTGCTGCCTCGAAATAGACAACGATGTGCCAGCCAAGGTCTTTAATTTTATCCGCGATGCTCAGGAACACCTCTTTCGGGGTGGCATCGACCAGACGTTTGACAAAGTTGAAGCGCACGCCCCGGACACCGGCCTCGTGCATGTCTTCCAGCTCTTCGCGGGTGATATCTGGCCCCACGCTTGCAATGCCGCGCGCCTTGTCCCCCGCCGCACGGCAAGCATCCACCATGGCGCGGTTGTCCTTTCCGTGACAGGTTGCCTGCACGATCACATTGCGCTCAAATCCCAGATAATCCCGCAATTCAAACAGCTTATCCTTGCCCGCGTTGCAGGGCGTATATTTGCGTTCAGGCGCAAAAGGAAACTCGGGCGACGGGCCAAACACATGGCAATGCGCGTCAACCGCGCCCTTCGGCAGAACAAAATCAGGTTTCTTCGGGTTCGGATGAAAAACCAGCCAATCCGCATCCATCACTTGTGTCTCACTCATGCGAAAACCTCTCCATCCATCAATTTACGGGCGGTGCGCAAAATCGCAGCGCTCGTGATTTCGCCCGTGTCATCCAAAGTTGCCACGACGGTCATTTCGCCTGTCGGGTGTTCAATCGAAAGGCTGCGCTCTGCGCCATCGCCCTTGTTGGCCAGATCGTAAGCCGTGCTGCCCTCAATCAAACAGGCCGTCGCAACGCTCACTGCGCCCAAGACGCCAATGGTTTTGTGGCAACGATGAGGAATGAAAGTCCGCGTGCCGATGGCGCCATTCTTTGCTGCGGAGACCATCGTCATTTTCGGCACGGACTTTTCCGTCACATCCCCGAGGTTCATGACCGGACCGCAAGCCAAACGGACCGCTTCCAATTTCGCCCGAAGCTCTGCGTTGCCTTCCAAATCTTCAGGGGTCTCGTCGCCAGTGATGCCCATGTCTTCGGCCCGTATGACCACACAGGGCATTCCGTTGTCGATCATCGTAACCTCAACACCCTCGATGACGTCCTTCACATTCCCGGTCGGCAACAACGCACCGCAGCTCGATCCAGCCGTATCTTTAAACTCGATCGGCAACGGGGCCGATCCGCCCGGCACTCCGTCAATTGTCGCGTCACCGTCATAGCTGACAACACCCCCGGGCGTTGAAACGCGCGCGACCCCGACCTGCCCGGTGTTCTCCATATAGATCACAACGGGCGTTACGCCGTCTTGCGCCTCAACCAATCCGCGCTCGATCGCAAACGGTCCGACACCTGCCAGAATATTTCCGCAGTTTTGTGCATCCGTTACAATCGGCTGGTCCACGAACACCTGCAAAAACAGGTAATCCACATCCACGCCGTCCCGTTCGGACGCCTTCACCACAGCCACTTTCGAAGTCAAAGGGTCCGCGCCCCCCATCCCGTCAATCTGACGAAGATCAGGCGATCCCATCACCCCCAACAGAAACGCATCGCGATTAGCAGGCAGGTCCTCACTCAGGAAATATCCGCCTTTCGAGGTCCCGCCCCGCATCCACATGCATCGAACACCACGCATCGCGCTCTCTTTCATCTTTCCAAAAATACTCCGGGGGGTCCAAGGGGGGCAGCGCCCCCCTTGCCTGCCTCAGATGTATTTCAGTCCTTTTTCTTCAAGACGCGGGCGCATGCTGTAAATGTCCAAGCCCAATTCACCGGCCTCGAACTTCGCCCGCTTGGCACCCTCATTCGCTTCGCGTGCCTGCGCCTTAGCCAATACATCCGCAGCTTCTTCGCGGCGCACCACAACGACACCATCGTCGTCGGCCACAATCACATCACCGGCATTCACCAGTTCCTGTGCACAAACCACCGGCACGTTCACCGAACCCAAAGTCTCTTTCACGGTTCCTTGCGCCCCGATCGCTTTGGACCAAACCGGAAAACCCATCTCGGTCAGATCGCGCACGTCACGCACTCCGGCATCAATCACCAGACCCCGACATCCCCGCGCCATTGCCGAGGTTGCCAGGAGATCACCAAAGTACCCCGCATCTGACGGAGAGATCGTCCCCAGCACCATGATATCACCCGCTTGCAACTGCTCGATGGCTACGTGGATCATCCAGTTGTCCATCGGTGGCGCCAGAATGGTGACCGCCGATCCAGCCACCCTTGCGCCGGAATAGATAGGGCGCATGTAGCTTGCCAGCAGCCCCTTGCGGCCCTGCGCTTCATGCACAGTTGCAACGCCGCATGCTGCCAAGCCATCGATCACATCCTGATCAGCACGTTCAATATTCTGAACCACAACGCCCGTTTGTCTCGGTTGAATACCCATCAGCTCAGCTCGTCTACAGTGCGCGGGAAGATCGATTCAAACCCTTCTGCGTATTTGCAGTCACGCCCGCCAGCCATACCGCCCGAGTTACGTTTGAAATGGTTCGCGCGTTGCTGAGCGACGCGAGTGTAGAAATCCCAAAGGTGAATCTGGCCTTCATTGCATTCCATCGCCTTGCGTTTCTTTTCCCAAACTGGGGTGATGTCCAAGAATACGTCCGGCTTCCAATGCATCTGCTCGGTTTGATGTGGCTCGAACAGATACATCTGTGGCGCACCCAGAACCTTTTGACCCGGGTTATGCCCCCATGCCTGCGCGATCATCCGGCAGGTCAAAGCAAAATCTGTCGTCTTCATATGGTCAGTGTTGTACGGGTCCCATTTCGAGTGGGACATCATAAAGTTCGGCTGCACGTCGCGGATAATATCAACAACCTGATTTTCTGCCTCGTCGGTGAACCGCAGGGGATAGTCGCCCATATCGAGGAATTTGATGTCGTGAACGCCCAATGCTTCAGCGGCATTCTCGGCTTCACCGCGACGGATCGCCTTAACTTCATCCAGCGATTTGCCTTCTTTCCAAAGTCGGGCACTTTCACCCCGCTCTCCGAAGCTTAGACAGCAGACTGTCACGTTGTAGCCAAGTTCCTGATGCAAAGCGATCGCACCACCACAACGCCAAACAAAGTCTGCCGCATGGGCGCTGATCACCAGTGCTGATTTGCTATCCGACATTTCTTTTCCCTATTCGTAAGAAAGCTGTTCACATTTCGCGCTCCAAAATGCCTTGAACGACCCGCCTTGCCTATTTCGAAAGAAGGGTAGACTATTAGTTTTATCTATGAGGCAGCAAAATGCAGTCAGAGCCCACTTTCAAAGATCTGCCCAATATCAGGCACATGCATGTGTTCTGTATAGCCGAGGCCCATCACTCGATCTCTACCGCAGCAGACCGGATGTACATTACGCAACCTGCGGCCAGTCAGGCTGTTGCCAAACTTGAACGCGACATCGGATTTGCCCTGCTAATCCGCGGAAGCAAGGGATTAACCACCTCGAAAGAAGGGATGATTTTTGCCAATCGGGCCGGTCGGGCGTTGAATCTATTGAAAATGGGCGCAGACGCAGCCCTTTCTTCGGTGGGTGAGGAAAACAAGCATCGCAAACTTGAACAAAAGGTGACGTCTGCCCAGTTGCGCGCCTTGACCGCGATTGGATCACACGGAAGCTATACCGTCGCCGCGCGCGCCTTGGGGCTTGCACAGCCAACGGTCTACAGAACGGCCAAAACACTAGAGGAAACCTGCGGATTTGAGGTTTTCCGCTCGGCACCCGGAGGAATCGAATTAACCGGCGCAGGCCAACTTCTTAACAGAGCCGTCAAGCTGGCTCGCGCGGAAATCCGTCAAGCGCACGAAGAACTGGCGGCTCTTTCCGGAAACGGCCGAATTAGCTTTACATTGGGCAGCCTTCCATTGGCGCGCAGTGAAATTGTGCCCGCCGCCATTCAAAAAATGGTGTCTGAAGAAAAACACCTGCAAGTTCGCGTCATCGAAGGCCGGTATTCCGAATTGTTACGCGACTTGCGGGAAGGTGAAATTGACTGCCTGATCGGGGCGCTGCGCAATCCCCCACCCGCCGATGATATTGTCCAAGAAAAGCTCTTCATGGATTCACTGGCTTTGATCGTAGGACCAAACCATCCACTAGTCGGCGAACCCGCGATATCATTGGAAGACGCACTATCGTTTCCTTGGATAGCATCCCCGATTGCCACGCCTGCCGGTCAATTCATTTTTCAAACACTGAAAATTGAAGACCGTCCCCAAACTCCGATCCGCGTGGTTACATCGTCATTGGTTGTCATTAGGGGGCTGATGCAGCGGGATAATTTTGTGACTGTAATCTCGGAACAGCAAATTAAAGAAGATTTGCGGGATGGGACGCTCGTAAAGTTGCCGATACCACTTGAAAACAACAAACGGGCCATCGGTCTTACAACCCGCAGAAACTGGCAGCCCACAGACGCACAGAACCGCTTCTTGGAGACGTTGAAAAACTCTGCAGTGTTGGCAACCAAGTAACCCAGTATAGCCTACACTTATACACCGCACCCGTTTCAAATTGGATTAGAAGGCCTACAAGTCTCTATGTAACGTGCAGCTATGATCCCGACCGCAATGCGAAAAGAGGATCGGAAAGGAAACGCGATGGAAAAAGATTATGAAGATATTCCGGGCACCTTCGTCTTTGACGCGGACCGCTCGCGCGAGGGATATCACCTGAACCAATTCTGTATTTCTTTAAGATTGCAGAAAAACCGCGACGCATTTCAGGCGGATGAAGAAGCCTATCTTGACGGCTTCCCTATGACTGCCGATCAACGCGACGCAGTTTTGAAACGCGACTGGAACCGCCTGCTCGAACTGGGTGGAAACATCTACTACACCAGCAAACTGGCCGCAAACGACGGCATCAACTTTCAAAACCTGGCGGGTCTGATGACCGGCATGGGTGTTGAAAAATACCGTGAAATGATGGTGAACGGCGGTCGCCCGATCGAAGGCAATCGATACAAATCCGAGTGGGGAGAAGAATAATGGCAAAAATTACCGCAGGTATCGGCTGCTCGCACGTGCCCGCCATTGGCGTCGCAATGGACTTGGGCAATACGCATGAGCCGTATTGGCAGCCGGTTTTCAAGGGTTTTGAAAAATCGCGCCAGTGGCAGAAAGAAAACAATCCCGATGTGATCTTCATGGTCTACAACGACCACTGCACCGCGTTTGATGCGTCTTGCATTCCAACCTTCGCCTTGGGATGCGCAGCCGAATTCCAGCCCGCCGACGAAGGCTTTGGCCCGCGTCCTGTTCCGGTCGTGAAAAACCACCAGAAAATGGCCAGCCATATCGCCCAGTCGCTGATCCTTGATGAATTCGACATCACTATCATGAACGAAATGGAGGTCGACCACGGTCTGACCGTTCCACTTTCGGTGATGTACGGTGATATCCCGCAAGATGGCGAATGGCCTGCATTGGTTATTCCGCTTTGTGTGAACGTGGTGCAGTACCCAGCGCCAACGGGCAATCGCTGTTACAATCTGGGGAAAGCTATCCGCCGAGCGATTGAAAGCTTTGATGAAGACCTGAACGTGCACATCTACGGTACAGGCGGCATGAGCCACCAGCTGCAGTACAAACGCGCAGGTTTGATCAACTCAGAGTGGGACAATGCCTTCCTTGACCGTTTGACCTCGGACCCCGAGGGGCTCGCGCAAATGCCTCACGTAGAATACCTGCGCGAAGCGGGCTCGGAAGGGGTTGAGATGGTGATGTGGCACGTCATGCGCGGTGCCCTGAACGATGACATCACCGAGGTCCACCGTTTCTATCACGTCCCGGCATCGAATACTGCCGTGGGGCATATCATTTTTGAAAACCACGCCTGAGAAAGGAACGCGACATGCGAATTTGTGTAGCGGGGGCTTATGGCGCCTTTGGGATGAAACACCTCGAGGCTTTGGACGCTATTGAAGAAGTCACCGTGACCTCGGTCATGGGCCCGACCCAGTCGAAAATCGAAGCGCTGGCCACCGAGCGTGGCATCGGCCATGCCTCGACCGATCTGAATGAGTGTATCAACCGTGATGACGTTGACGCTGTCATTCTGGCCACACCGACACAGCTTCACGCGGAACAAGCCATTGCCTGCATGAAGGCGGGCAAGCCGGTGTTCATCGAGATTCCAATGTCGGACTCGCTGGAAGACGCGCGCCGTATTTGTGAAGTGCAAAAGGAAACCGGCGTTTTAGCCATGGCCGGTCAGGTGCGCCGCTATAACCCGTCGCATCAGTGGATCAACAACAAGATCCGCGCAGGCGAGCTGAAAATCCAGCAGATGGACGTGCAGACCTACTTCTTCCGTCGTTCGAACATGAACGCCAAGGGCGAGCCGCGCAGCTGGACCGATCACCTGCTATGGCACCACGCCTGTCATACGGTCGATTTGTTCCAGTACCAAACTGGCGAAGTCGCAACCGAGGCGTTCGGCATCCAGGGTCCGGCGCATCCGGAACTGGGCATCGCTATGGACATGACCATCGGAATGAAGGTGCCGTCCGGCGCGATTTGCACCCTGTCTCTGTCGTTCAACAACGACGGACCGCTGGGCACCTTCTTCCGCTATATCTGCGATCACGGCACTTACATCGCTCGTTATGACGATCTTTATGATGGGCGTGAAAACCAGATTGATCTGTCAGATGTCGCAATCTCGAACAACGGGATCGAGCTGATCGACCGCGAGTTTATCGCCGCAATCAAAGAGGGTCGCGAGCCGAACGGATCAGTCCACGAGGTGCTGTCGTCGATGGAAACACTCGACCGGATCGAGAAATCATTCCAAAGCTGAATCTTAGAGCAAGCCCGGAAAGGCCGGCGTTTTCGTCGGCCTTTTGCATTTAGACAACGACTTTGCGGGCCACCTGCTCGCCCACTTCAAAGACGCGCTTATACCGCGCCACCTCGTCGGCAGGTCCCATCGCCTTGTTCGGATTATCCGACAGCTTCACGGTTGGACGACCATTCGCCGAAACGGCTTTACAAACCAGCGAGAACGGAGCCAAACCATCCCCTGGCACAAGCCCTCGGAAATCATTCGTTAGCAACGTCCCCCAGCCGAAAGACACTCTGGCCCGCCCCGTAAACCGCTCTTGCAGTTCGATCATCTTCTCAACATCCAAGCCGTCCGAGAAAATAATCAGCTTTTCGGCTGGGTTCTCACCACGCTCTTTCCACCAGTTGATCGCCACCTCTGCCGAAGCCTCGGGATCACCGCTGTCGATACGGATACCTGTCCACCCCGCCAACCAATCCGGCGCGCCTTTCAAGAAGCCCTTGGTACCGTAGGTGTCCGGCAGAATGATCCGCAGATTGCCGTCATGTTCTTCGTGCCAATCAGCCAGAACATCATAGGGGGCTTGCCGCAAAGCGTTGTCATCTTCAGCCAAAGCCGAATAGATCATCGGTAGTTCATGGGCATTCGTACCAATCGCCTCGACTTCACGCCGCATGGCAATCAGGCAGTTCGACGTACCAACAAATTTGTTTCCCAGACCTTCCTGCATCGCCTGTACGGCCCAGTCCTGCCACAAAAAGGAATGCCTCCGACGCGTCCCAAAATCCGCAATCCGCAGTCCTTCCACCTTGCGCAACCGCTCGACCTTTTCCCAAAGCTTTGTCATCGCCCTTGCGTAAAGCACTTGTAACTCGAACCGGCCCATTTCGGCCAGAACCGCGCGGCTGCGCAGCTCCATTAAAACGGACAGCGCAGGTATTTCCCAAAGCATCACCTCGGGCCAGCTGCCTTCGAATGTCAGTTCATACTGACCGTCGCGCTTTTCCAGATGATAATCGGGTAAGCGCAGGTTTTCGAACCAGTCCATAAAGTCAGGTCGGAACATCTGCCGCTTGCCGTAAAAGGTGTTGCCGCGCATCCAGGTGCTTTCGCCGCGCGAAAGCGACAGGCTACGCACATGGTCCAGCTGTTCGCGCAACTCGCCTTCATCAATCAGGTCTGCAAGGCGGATATCAGTGGTCCGGTTGATCAGCGAAAACCGCACCTGTGTATGGGGTTTGTTGCGAAAAACACTCTGACACATCAACAGCTTGTAAAAGTCTGTGTCGATCAAAGACCGGACGATCGGGTCGATCTTCCACTTGTGGTTATAGACGCGCGTTGCGATATCCAACGGTAAACCCTCTTTTAGATGCGAGCTTGATAACGTCTGCAAAGACGGCTTGTCACGCATCTGTCGTCCAAATTCCGCGAATTTTATTGAAATTATGAAGATTTTGCCCCGGTTTGCGCTGACGCGCGCCTAGCTTTTGATCTCAACGCCCTTCTGGCGCATATCGTCCAACGCTGCGCCTAGACTGCCGTTCAGATCAATGCCGCGACAGGCCTTTTCTTCCAGCACAACATCAAAGCCCTGAGAAACGGCATCAAGCGCCGAGTAATAGACGCAAAAATCCGTTGCCAATCCCGTCAAAACGACCTTTTCGACACCAAGGCTTTTCAAGTAACCGCTTAGTCCTGTCGGCGTTGTTCGGTCATTTTCAAAAAACGCCGAGTAGCTGTCGATCTCTTTTCGAAAGCCCTTGCGAATGGTCAAATGCGCGGCATCTATGTTCAAATCGCCGTGGAAATCTGCGCCAACGCTACCCTGAACACAGTGATCTGGCCACAGCACCTGATCTCCGTAGGACATCTTCACCATCTCCATCGGGGCCGCCCCTTCGTGTTGACTGGCGAAAGACAGGTGACCTTGTGGATGCCAATCCTGCGTCAGAACCACGATTCCAAAGCCGTCAATCATCTGATTGATCACCGACACAACCTGATCCCCCTCCGGAACCGCCAAAGCCCCGCCAGGACAAAAATCATTCTGGACATCAACGATGATCAAGGCCGAATTATTTTGGTATTTCATAGGTCCGTCCGGTTTCAGAAAACACTCCAAGGTCATCCTACAGGCCATACCCGAGGTATCACAATGCGGTATTAGGATTTTGTTAACCGAACACTCCAACAATTGTCCGCAACCCGTAACCACCGACCCACCGAAATTAACGAAGCGTTCATTCCCGCGCTCTACCCCTGATACTCGGGTGGAAGAATAGGTGGATGGGATGAGCGCGCAATCAAACGCGGCGCCAGTCATCATCAAACGGAAGAAAGTCATCGTTGCCGGTGGTCACCACGGCGGCGCGTGGAAGGTCGCATATGCAGACTTCGTCACGGCGATGATGGCGTTCTTCATGTTGATGTGGCTGTTGAACGCAACAACAGAACAACAACGCAAGGGGCTTGCGGATTATTTCAACCCTACCGTTCCGGTAAACCGGATTTCCGGTGGCGGCGACGGATCGTTTGGCGGGGACAGTGTCTTTTCGGAAGAGGTCCTTCCGCAGGTTGGCATGGGGGCGTCAAACCGGCACCCGACCGAAGCCCGTCAAGCCCGCGGCGCGCTTGGGGCCAGCATCGACGGAGAAGCGCGTGACGAAGGATCGCAAGACGATGAGTTACATGCTTTGGAAGAAAAGCTTTTGGGGCGTAGTGGCGAAAGTATGGTCGAAGACAACGTATTTCGGCAGATCATCACGCGGGTCACCGAAGAAGGTCTCGTGATCGAACTGTTCGCCCTAGAAGGATCGCCACTTTTCCTTGATGACGGTATTACCCCGACACCACTGCTTCAGGATATGGCCGTTGTTCTGTCTCACAATCTTCGCAGCCTGAACAACAACATCGCCTTGTCTGCTCATACGCGCGCCCGGCCGGTTGTATTGCGCGAAAATACCGTTTGGGAACAATCGGCTGATCGCGCCAACGCCATGCGCCAACTCATGGTTTGCAAGGGAACCAAGGCCAGCCGCATTCGCAAAATTACGGGGCATGGGGCCTCGTCACCCATGTCATTTGATCCCATGGCGATAAGAAACAATCGCATCGAGGTGATCGTGCTTCGCAACCTGCCAGATTAGAGCAAAGTTTAAACATTAGGGGGCCGTTAAGCATGAGGCGCTAGCTGTAGAGAACCAAGCGATTCTCGAAAACAGCAGGTGCGGCATGACGATTTCCTCTTCCCTCAACGCTGGCGTGGCCGGTCTGAACGCGAACGCCAGCAAACTGGCCTCGATTTCGGACAACATTGCCAACGCCTCGACCTATGGGTACCGGCGTGTCGAAACCACGTTTCATTCCATGGTTACGGCGGGAAACGGGGGAAAATACGCTGCGGGCGGGGTGCGCGCCAGCACCCAACGCCTGATCTCCGAGGGGGGCACGCTGGTCACCAGTGCCAACCCCACCGATCTTGCCATTCGCGGTCGCGGGCTTTTGCCCGTTGCATCGGGTGCCTTCGTACCCGGCGCCGAAGGCTCGCCGGAAATGCTTTTGACGACAACGGGCAGCTTCCGACCGGACGAAAACGGTTATCTGCGCAACGAATCCGGGATGATCCTTTTGGGATGGCCTGCAAATTCAGACGGTACCATTCCGACCTACCCCCGCGACACGTCCGAAGGATTACAACCCATCCGCATCAACGCCAACCAGCTTGACGGACAGGCAACCACTGAAATCAACCTTGGCCTCAATCTTCCCGCAACAGACACAATCGCGGGATCCGATGGGCAAACCCAGGAACTTTCAGTGGCCTACTACGACAATCTTGGGCTTGTCCAAAGCATGAATGTAGAATTCATCCCCACGGTTCCCTCGTCTGGCGCGTCAAACAGCTGGCGTATGATCTTGCGAGATGGGGCATCTGAAGACGCCATTGTAGGCGACTATTTGCTCAACTTTGCAGACAGCCGGATTGCAGGCGGTACACTGGAATCCGTCACAGACAGTATGGGTGGGGCCTATGATCCAGCAACCGGCGGAATCTCGGTCACAGCGCGGCGGGGTGACATCTCGATACACATCGGTGGCTTGGGTGATGAAACGGGCATGACCCAGCTGTCCGATACTTTTGTACCCTTGAATCTAAACAAAAACGGCTCGCCCACCAGCGCCATGATCGGGGTCGAGGTCGATGCAAGCGGTAAAGTGAATGCGCTGTTCGATACAGGCGTTTACCGCACGATTTATCAGGTGCCCTTGGTGGATATGCCTAATGCAAACGGTCTTACAGCCTTGGATCAACAAACCTATCGCCCCTCGACAACCAGCGGCACGTTCTTCCTTTGGGATGCCGGCACTGGTCCTACAGGTGAAATCGTGGGGTACGCGCGCGAAGAATCCGCCACCGACGTTGCCGGAGAACTTACAGACTTGATCCAAACCCAGCGCGCCTATTCCACCAACGCAAAAGTCATCCAGACGGTTGACGAAATGCTGCAGGAAACAACGAACATCAAACGGTAACTCCCATGTCCCTGACCGCCGCCTTCAATAACGCCGCCTCTGGCCTAACTGTCGCCCTTCGCGCTGCGGGTGTCACATCTTCCAATCTGGCAAACGCCCTGTCAGACGGCTATGCTCGGCGGGATATCAGCATCGAAACACGCCGCGACGGTGGCGCAGTCGTCACCGGTATTAACCGCCCCGTCGATCAGCGTATTTTGACACAACTCAGACTTTCCAACGCGACCACTAGCGGGCTGTCAACAACGGTTGGTCAGCTGACCGAAATCGAACGCCTGTGGGGAACGTCTGACGACCCCGCTAGCTTGTATGCCCTGACCACCAAACTTGAGACTTCTTTACAGTCGCTTGCCACCCATCAGGGCTCTGCGACACGTCTAAATGCGGTGCACTCATCGGCTCAGGCGCTTGTCGACAAAATCTCTGGTATCGCAAAGGGGCTTCAGGAAACCCGCCAGGATGCAGACCGGCAAATCTCATCTGACGTCAAATCCCTGAACGGCCACCTGGCCACCATCGCCAAGCTCAACACGGCCATTGTGTCGTCTAACGGCGAAAGCACGGCTTCCATGCAGGACCAAAGACAGGCGTTGATCGACAAAGTGTCAAAGCTGATCCCGATCCGCCAGATCGCCCGTCCGCATGGAAGCATTGCTTTGGTCACCACCAAGGGACAATTTCTGCTGGATGAACTGCCCTACGAAATATCATTTTCAACGGGCGGACTGATCACCGCCGATAAGTCGGTAGAAAACGGCGCTCTTGATACGCCCAAAATAAACGGCACAACCCTGAACCTGCCCAGCGGCGGGCGATTGGCTGCCTTACTTCAAATGCGCGATGAAACCGCACCGCAGAACCTGCAAAAACTGAATTCGCTCGCAGATCATCTGGTTGAAAGTACATACAACCCTAATGCCGCGACGCAATTGTTCGCAAGCAACAGCCTTGATCACCCAGCCGCATCGCTGACGGTGAATCAAGCACAAGTCGAAGCCACTTATGTTCTAGGCGGGCTGACTGCTGAAACCGACCATGTTTTTGGCAGATCAGGGTTTGCCCAGCATGCCTTTGAGCTTTCAACTGATCTGTCCCAGAAAATTCTATTGAACGAAGACGCCCTTGCCGCCGCCCAAGCCACCCACGCGACTCTTCAGGAAAGCTTCGGCGGATCGGGCGTAGATACCGACACCGAACTGCAGACGCTGTTGCGCATTGAAAAAACATATGCCGCGAACGCCAAAGCCCTTCAGGCCATTTCCGGAATGCTGGATGACCTTTTAAGCATAGGATAATCACATGGTACCAATTGGAGACCTAACCCGCGGGATATTCCTTCAATCCCAAAGCGCACTTCTGAAATCCCGCATTTCTGCCCTTTCCAGCGAATTGACAACCGGTCGCGTCAGCAACCCGCGCGCCCATATGTCAGGTCAAACCGGACAGATTCATGCGATAACGTATCAGATCGCCAAGCTAAAAGCATTTGACACAACAGCCCGTGAAATCGGTCCATTACTCGAAACGCAGCAGCTTGCCATGGCAGCGATGGAAACAGGCTTAGAGCCCGCCATTCAAGCCGCCCTGGGAAACGATGAAGAAACCTTTGTCATGGCGTCGCGGCAGGCCTTTGAAAGCTCCATTTCCGTGCTTAAAACCGATCACGCCGGACGCAAGGCATTTGCGTGGGCACAGGGATTGCCGGATGCCGCGCAAGTCACAACACATCTTCAGACAGCTTTGGCCCAATCTCCTCATGAAGCACCGGAGCTCGTAATTGCCACTGCACTAACAGACCTGCTGACAGCACCGGAAGGTGTGCCAGACATCCCTATAGGCGACCTTCAAACCATAAATGTCTCGTCCCAGACGGCACCCGACGCCGTGGTTCAGACATTGACCACTCTAGCCCAAGGGTTTCTGATTGGCGGCTGGGCAAGAGATCAAAATGCGCTGCAACACGCAGCATCAAAAATGATTTCTGACAGCGACCAGCTTGTTCAGGTTCAAGCCGATATCGGCACCAAGCAAAACAGGCTGGAACAGGCACGCGTGCGCAATGCCAGCCAGAGAACACATTTGGAAATGGCCGAGAATGATCTTTTGGGCGTCGATCCCTTCAAAGCCGCCACGCAACTCAAAGACGCCGAATTCCGGCTCGAGGCGCTGTTCACCACTACCGCGCGGCTTTCCCAACTGTCCCTGACGCGGTTCCTATGATCCGATCTCTAGCACTTTTGATATCCTGCCTGATTATAACCACTGAAGCGGTCGGTGCTGCGCCGGTCCGGATCAAGGATCTTGTCGAATTTGACGGGGTGCGTGGAAATGATCTGGTTGGCTACGGTCTGGTCGTGGGGTTGAACGGTACCGGCGATGGCCTGCGCAACGCGCCCTTTACCGAGGAAGTGCTGGCCAATACGCTTGAACGTCTGGGCATCAATGTCAGCGGTGAGCAGTTTCGCCCCAAAAACGTGGCCGCAGTTTTGGTGACTGCCGAACTGCCCGCCTTTGCGCGTAAGGGGTCGCGGATTGATGTGACCGTGTCTGCGATCGGCGACGCCAAAAGCCTGCTTGGCGGTACGCTGATCATGACCCCACTAAACGCCGCCGACGGGCAGGTCTACGCTGTTGCCCAAGGGTCGCTCTTGGCAGGCGGGGCGAGTATTAGCGGCGAAGGAGCAGAAACCACCACGGGCGTGCCGACCTCGGGCAGTATCCCTTCGGGCGCGCGGATCGAGAAAGAGGTGAATTTCGACTTCACCGCCCTGACAAGCCTGCGGATGGCCCTGCGCAACCCAGATTTCACCACCGCCCGCCGGATCGAAGAAACGGTCAATCTGAATATCAGGGCGGGCACGGCGGTGATGCAGGATTCAGGGACCGTGCTGATTGATCTGGCAGCAGCCGGTCAAAGCAGCCCCGCGCATTTCATCAGCCGGATAGAAACCCTGCTTGTCGAACCTGAACGGCGGGCGCGGGTGGTGATTGATCAAAGATCGGGCACGATCGTCATGGGCGAAGAGGTCCGCCTTTCGCGTGTTGCCGTCGCCCAGGGCAACCTGACCCTACGGGTGCAAGAGCGCCCGATCGCCGTGCAACCCAGCCCGTTTTCAGAAGGGGAAACCGTTGTTGTCACCCGAAGCGATGTTGGGCTCGACACGGATCAGCAACTCGCCATGGCCGAAGTTTCAGGAGGCACGACCCTTTCGGAAGTGATCGAGGGGTTGAATGCCTTGGGCGTCGGGCCGCGTGACATGATCGACATTCTAAAAAGCATCAAAGCCGCAGGTGCTATCCACGCAGAGTTTATAATCCGTTAACTCAGTTGGTCACCAGCATATACCCCGCTCCGCGGATGGTTTGCAGATACCGCGGTTGCTTCGGGTCTGTCTCTAGCTTACGGCGCAGACGGGTGATCTGTACATCAACCGCGCGCTCCTGCGCCAGCTCGCGATCACGGCCCAGTTCCTCGGCCAATTCACTGCGGCTGACGACTTGCCCCACTCGGGCTGCGAAGACCCGCATCAACTGAATCTCGGTCGAGGTCAATTTCACGGCTCCCTGATCACTGCGCAGATCGGCTTTCTCGACCTCGTAAACCAGTGGACCGAGGTTTAATATTTTTGGAACTGCCTCCACACTTGGCTCGTCAGGGATTCGCCGCAAAATCGCGTTTATCCGCAGCAACAGTTCGCGGGGTTCAAATGGTTTGGCAAGATAATCATCAGCACCTGCTTCCAGCCCTGCAATCCTGTCTTCGGTTTCACCCCGGGCGGTCAGCAGAAGGATCGGAGTTGTCATTCGTTGACGCAACTCGCGAGTCAGCGATATCCCGTCCGTCTCGGGCATCATCACATCAAGCACCAGCAGATCGAACTCCAGCCCCTCCAAAAGTCGACGGGCATGCACGGCATCGCGGGCGACACTGACCAAAAATCCCTGCTTCAGCAGATATTTTTTCAGAAGATCACGAATGCGCTCATCATCATCGACAACCAATAGGTGGGCTGGAACATCGCTCATCAGCGCAGGGTCCTTTCATCATGGAAATGCCGCAGAAGATCCGGATCCATCATCGCCTCAAGAACGGTCCGAAATCCGGTCACCGCATCAGGCCCAGCCGCACGGAACGCAGACCGCATCCGCGCCCTTTGGGCATCTGACAGTTTCTGCTCAAGAGTCTGACCCTCTTCGGTCAGAAACAGATGACGCTCGCGGCGGTCTCGGATGCCGACTTTGCTTTCCACCAAACCGTCTTCGATCAATGTTCGCAAGACGCGGTTCAACGACTGCTTGGTCACCCCCAAAATCGACAGCAGATTATTTACGGTCGTCCCTGGCGTGCGATTGATAAAATGAATAGCGCGATGGTGCGCCCGCCCGTAGGCCATTTTTGCCAGTATCCGGTCAGGATCTGCGGTAAATCCGCGATAGGCAAAAAACATTGCCTCGATCCCTTTACGCAACTGCTCATCCGTCAGGAAAAGCAGGTTTTCGCCTCCTCGTGATGCATTATCGTCCATGTAAACGTCCTAATCAATTTTCAAATACAGATAAAACCCATCCTCATTATACGTCAGCCTTGTTGACTTTCCAAGTTCCAACTGATACCGAATCGTCGGTTTGGCGCAATATTATGTCCACATCGGACATAAGCTGCGCAACAAATGAAAACACAAGAGGTAATTCAATGGTTGGCGCATATGACGATCGTGATGGTTTCATCTGGATGGATGGTGAACTTGTTCCGTGGCGGGATGCAAGGGTGCATATCCTTACCCATGCCATGCATTATGCCAGCTCGGTCTTTGAGGGCGAGCGCGCGTATAACGGCAAGATTTTCAAATCGCGCGAGCATTCCGAGCGTCTGCTAAAATCGGGCGAACTGCTGGACATGCCAATCCCGTACACTGTTGATCAGATCGAAGCCGCCAAGGAAGAAACCCTGAAAGCCAACGGACTGACCGACGCCTATGTTCGTGCCGTTGCCTGGCGTGGTGCCGGCGAAGACATGGGTGTCGCCTCGTCGCGCAACCCCGTTCGCATGGCCATCGCTGTTTGGGAATGGGGCGCTTACTATGGCGACGCCAAGATGAAGGGCGCGAAACTGGATATCGCCAAGTGGAAACGACCGTCGCCGGAAACCATTCCGACAGCCGCAAAAGCCGCCGGCCTTTACATGATCTGCACCATGTCCAAACATCAGGCCGAAGCCAAAGGCTGTTCGGATGCCTTGTTCATGGACTACCGCGGCTACGTTGCCGAAGCGACCGGCGCGAACGTCTTTTTTGTCAAGGACGGCGAAGTTCATACGCCGATTCCGGATGCTATCCTGAACGGTATCACCCGCCAAACGGTTATCGGCATGCTACAAGAGCAGGGCATCACCGTAAACGAACGCCACATCATGCCAGAAGAGCTGGCCGATTTCGAACAGTGCTGGCTGACAGGCACCGCAGCCGAGGTTACGCCGGTTGGGCAAATCGGTGAATACACCTTTGAAGTGGGCGACATTACCCGCAACATCGCACAAGCCTATGAAGAGCTCGTGCGCTCGTAACATATCGCCTGTTCTCTCACTCCCCTCAGAGACAGGCCTCCTTGCGCCGCCCATCCGGGCGGCGTTTTTTATTGCTGAGGGGGTGGCACGGCCCGCTCGGGTCGGCTGCGAATACCGATCTTGCGTTCGCGCCAAATTATCAGAACTCCCGACAGAACAACCAGACAGGCGCCAGCTAGCATCGCCCCTGAAGGCACCTCGTCGAAAAAGTAATATCCCGCCAACATGGAAAACAGGATCGACACATAATCGAACGGCGCCAGAACGGACGTATCAGCGTAGCGGAACGCTGTCGTAATCAAAAGCTGCGCGGTGCCCCCGATCAATCCGGTCGCAATCATCATCCACAAAATCTGGCTGCTCGGCATCACCCATCCAAAGGGCAGCGTCAGCAAAGATCCGATACTCACCGTCAGCGCGAAATAAAACACGATCGCGGGTGTCGTCTCGGTTTTGACCATTTTTCGGATATGGATCTGAACGACCGACCGCAAACTTGCCGCCGCAAGCGCCATACCCACACCGATCATCGCCAACCTGTCTGCATCTGCACCGCTGAAATTCAATCGTGGCCAGACCACGATCATGACCCCGACCAGCCCAAGCGCCACCATCGACCAACGAAAGATCCGCACGGTTTCGCCTAATATCACAACCGCCAAAATCAAGGTCAGGATGGGGGCCACAAAGCCGACAACGGTCACCTCGGGCAGGGGCAGCAGGCCCAAAGCCACAAAGTTGGTCCCCATCGCGGCTCCTCCCATCAGACCGCGCCACAAATGCAAAAACGGGTGTTTCGTGCGCAACCCACTGCTAAGTTCGCCGCGCAGCATCAGCCATCCGATGATAATAGGCAGCGAACAAAACGCCCGAAAGAAAACAGCCTGCCCGGCCGGCACAACATCAACCACCGCCTTGACCAACGAGGCCATGACAGTGAACAACATCAACGCAAGGATTTTGAGCAGTATACCCCCGACAGGAGACATAGCGGGCTTTCTTTTAACTAGATGCGCCCAAGCTGTCCGATCCGCCCGAAAAGGTCAACGCACTTCTTGATGTGTTAACCTTTTCACAGAACCCAATCCGCCCGCGGGAAATGGCAGGTATAGCCGTTTGGAATACGTTCCAGGTAATCCTGATGCTCCGGCTCGGCCTCCCAGAAATCTCCCACCGGTTCGACCTCGGTCACTACTTTTCCCGGCCATTTTCCGCTAGCCTCGACATCGGCAATCGTTCGACGCGCCTCGTCCAGCTGCGCGTCGGAACAATAGTAAATCGCCGAGCGATAACTCATCCCGATGTCATTGCCCTGACGGTTCACAGTGGTCGGATCATGGATTTGAAAGAAAAACTCCAGCAAACGGCGATAGGTGATTTTTTCGGGATCAAAGAAAATCTCAATGCCTTCAGCATGGGTGCCGTGATCGCGATAGGTCGCGTTCGGAACATCCCCGCCGGTGTATCCCACCCGCGTGCGTAAAACGCCGGGCATTTTTCGGATCAGATCTTGCATCCCCCAAAAACAGCCACCAGCCAGAACCGCGCGCTCTTCCGCCATCAGATATCCTCCACTTGATCCAGTAAATCGCCGTAACCTTCGGCCTCCATATCGTCCCGATGGACAAACCGCAAAGACGCCGAATTAATACAGTACCGCAAACCGCCCCGATCCGCAGGACCATCCGGGAACACATGCCCCAGATGGCTGTCCCCGTGCAAGCTGCGCACCTCAACCCGCACCATACCGTGCGAGATATCCCGATGTTCGGTCACGTGGTCCTGAACAATCGGCTTGGTGAAACTCGGCCAACCGCAGCCGCTTTCAAACTTGTCAGCAGAGGCAAAAAGTGGCTCGCCCGAGACGATATCCACATAGATCCCCGGCTCCTTGTTGCCGTTCAAAGGTCCGGTCCAGGGTCGCTCAGTCCCGCTTTCCTGCGTCACATGATATTGGATAGGATCCAAAGCCGCGATCGCCTCGGGTGTTTTTGCATATTTTGCCATGGTCACCTCCGTTGCACCCTAATGTGGATCGCGAACTGCGAATTGCCAATCACAATCCCGTTTCATCTTACCAAAAATACTCCGGGGTGAGGCCGAAGGCCGAGGGGCAGCGCCCCTCACGCGTCGACCGCGATCCGCGGGCGACCCGATGCAGACACGGTCACGCTTGCCTCGATAAAAATGTCCTGCCCTTCAATCTCGGCTTTGCGGATATCGCGCGTGACATCCACATGAATATCTTCCGCCCCCGAGGCCTCGGCATCCGCAACAGCCTCTTGCCGCAACACCGTCTCCAAACGCTCCAAAGCTTGGGACCAGTCAGGAAAATCCTCAGGACCGGTTTCCAGATGCACGCGGAACCGACCCTCCGCGGGCGAGGATACCGTCCCCGCCTTTCGCATCGTCACACGCCCGACCACAGCACCAATGGCATTGGCCACGCCGCCATGCTCTGGCAAGATCATGCGACACCCCATCTTTTCACCGACTGCGGGATAATAGCTGGCGGCCGATGCCCCAAGCCCCACAACATCCACGGCCAGCCCCGTCTCAAGACGCACCAACCCGCGATGCCCGCCCAAACCGCGCTGCATCAGCACATGCCGCGCAAGTTCTTGCTCGGACAAACCGAAGCTTTCGGCTTCCTCGGCAAAGGCACATTCCAAAAGCGCCAGTCCGGTCTGATAGGTCAATCGGTCCACGATCATTTGCGCCAAAATCGCTGGGTCTTTTGCCAGAACCACCCCCGCGCCTGTGCGTCTGCGCCCGAACAATCTCAGCGCCTTCTCAGCCGCCTCGCGGTCCCACGCCTCAAGCCGCCCTAAGACGTGCGAGGCATCCGATGGCGTCACAGCCGCCACCTGCACCAACCCACGCCCCACCAAACGTTTCATCGCCTGCGCATCCAGCCGCGTGCGGAACAGCTTGCCCAAGGGCCAGACCTGATCCCCAATCCGGTCCAGCAAATCGGCATCGCGTCCGCCCAGACCGTCGCGCGCCACCCCCGGTACCGCCCGCACGAAACGGCCGTCATATTCGCCGATCAGTTCGGACTGCACCTGCCGCTCCAATGCGTCATGCACCACCTCGGGCGCCTCGACCGCCATCAGACTGACGGGCATCACGCGCCGAGGCCCCAAAGTCACACCGCCCTGCAAGCCTTCGCTGATGAAATGCACCTCGCTATCGCCGCCCAACCCCGAGGTCCGCATCGCCACCGCCTCAACCATCGTGCGATACTCTCCCACCCGCGCGCCTGCCGGATCAATCACAGGACGCCCACCCCGCAGCAACGCCACATCCGTCGTTGTCCCGCCAATGTCCGAAACCAGCGCCTCGTTCGCGCCTGTCAACCATCGCGCCCCGACGATCGACGCCGCCGGCCCACTCAGGATTGTCTCGATGGGCCGCTCCCGCGCCATATCCGAAGAAATCAGGGCCCCGTCCCCCCGCACCACCATCAGCGGCGCATGGATCCCCAAGGACAAAAGCTTGCCCTGCGCCTGCGCGATCAGCCGGTCGATCATCCCGATCAAGCGCGCGTTCAGCACCGCCGTCAGCGCCCGCTTCGGCCCGTTCAGCTTGGCCGACAATTGATGTGACTGGCTGACTGGCTTGCCTGTCATCTCGGCAACCAATTCGGCCACTGCAAGTTCATGCGCGGCGTTCCGCGTGGCAAACAATCCCGCGACGGCATAAGCAGACACCTGTCCGCCGTCACCAGCAAGCCATTCGCGCACGGCGCCGATATCCAACGCAACGGCTTCGCCGCCTGCGTGGTTGTGGCCGCCCGCCACCACCAAGGCCGGATCGCCCGCCAAGGCGTCTGCCAGCCCGTGACCAGCCAAGTCCTTTTCCTGAAACCCGATATAGACCAACCCGACGCGCCCGCCTTGCCCTTCAACCAGCGCATTGGTGGCCAATGTCGTCGACAAAGACGCCAAAGAAATCTCGCTGGGTGACACGCCACTTTCGGCCAAAACCGCTTCAACCGCGCCGCCGATGCCAATCGCCAGATCGTGCTTGGTGGTCAAAGATTTGGCCGAGGCAATCACCTCGCGCTCATCGCGGATCAGCACCGCATCCGTATAGGTCCCGCCGGTATCGACGCCCAACAAAAGGCTCATGCCCTGCTCCTGTTCATTCGCCCGGTCTGCCTAGCGATAGTAGCAGTTCTAATCCTGCCCATTTGCGACGTTCGAAAGTCGTTCGACAGCCCATCGCGCGGCATCTGCCACAGTGGGGTCGGCGTCGTCGCATAGCCCCTGCGCAATAGCCACAAACCGCTGCGCCCCGGAATTTCCTATCGCATAAAGCACATTGCGCACGAACCTGTTCCGCCCGATCCTTTTGATGGGCGAACCCGAAAACCGCGCCCGAAACGACGTATCGTCCAAGCCCGCCAGCTCTGCCAAATCGGGCGCGACGATGCCCTCACGCGCCGCGTATTTTACCTCGCGCGCGACTACCGCAAACTTGTTCCACGGACAGGCGGCCAAACAGTCGTCACAGCCGTAAATCCGGTTGCCCATCAAAGGCCGTAAAGCCGTATCGACCGGCCCATGATGCTCAATTGTAAGATAGGAAATGCACCGCCGCGCATCGATCTGATAGGGCGCGGGAAACGCCCCTGTCGGGCAACTGTCCAAACAGGCCTGACATGATCCGCAATGATCCATCTCGGGATCATCTTCCGCCAAGTCCAAAGTCGTGAACACCGACCCCAGAAAAAACCAGCTTCCCAACTCGCGCGATACCAGATTGGTGTGCTTGCCCTGCCAGCCCAAACCCGCCGCCATGCCCAGCGCTTTTTCAGGAACCGGTGCGGTATCCACAAAAACCTTCACCTCGCCTCCCGCCTCGGCAATCAGCCACCGCGCCAAACGCTTCAGTTTTTTCTTCACCACATCATGGTAATCCCGCCCGCGCGCATAGACCGAAATCGCGCCCGCTTCGGGCTGTCTGACAACCTCCATCGGATCACAATCCGGCCCGTAGTTTTCCGCCAGCATGATCACAGATTTCGCCTCGGGCCACAGCACCTGCGGCGCCCCGCGCCAGTGCATGCGCTCTGCCATCCAGCCCATCTGGCCATGAAATCCGGCATCAACAAACGCCGCCAACCGCTCGGGCACTTGGGGCACATCCCACGGACGACACACACGGCACAGATCAAAGCCGATCTCGCGCGCCTCTGCCACCAACCGTGTTTTCAGATCGCCCACAAAAACCCTTTCATCTTTCCAAAAATACTCCGGGGGAGTCGCCAAAGGCGACGGGGGCAGCGCCCCCACCCTGACCCTTTAGAAATCCAGATCGGCATAGTGCCGCGGCGGCGGAAACCCCGAAACATGATCCGCCAGAAGCGAGCGGAACGCCGGACGCGATTTGATCTTGGCGTACCAGTCCTTGACCACCGCTGACCGGTTCCAGTCCACGTCCGAAATGTAATCCAGCGCCGACAAATGGGCCGCTGCCGTAAAGTCGGCCAGACTCATCTGATCACCAGCCAGCCAACTGCGATTTTCCAGAAGGAAGGTCATGTAATCCAGATGAAACTTGATGTTCTTGCCACCTGCTTTGACCTTTTGACTGTCCGGATAGCCCTGCCCCATCATCTTCTTGGTCACGCGCTCGTACAGCAGATTTTCGGTGACCTCGCGGTTGAACTTGTCATCAAACCACGCCACCAGACGCCGCGTTTCGAAGCGGCGGTCCACCGATTTCGGCAAAAGCGCGGGCTCGGGCTGGATGTCCTCCAGATACTCGCAAATCGCCGTGGATTCCGAAAAGGTTTTGCTGCCCATCCGCAGCACCGGCACTTTACCGGCGGGGTTGCGGCGCAAAAAATCCGGCTCTTTCAGCCAATACCGCTCTTCCACCAGTTCGACCTCGATCTTTTTCTCGGCCAGAACCAGACGGACTTTCCGGCAAAACGGAGACAGAGGCATATGGAATAGACGGTTCATGGTAAGCCTTTACATCGGAAACAAAGTACCAATGCACCGAGGGCTCGGGATTTTCAATCCTCGAAGCACGCAGCCCGACGATCTCCTGATAGAACCTTGGCCCCGTCGGCAATGATCGCGGCCCTTTCCCTCAGAAAGGTGGTGGGTTCCTTGACAGACCGCGCCTGCGGGTTGGGCAGTACTGCCGCCAGAAGCGCCGCCTCTTCCAACGACAGATCGCTGGCCGATTTTTTGAAATTCTTGCGGGCCGCGGCTTCGATGCCAAACACGCCCTCGCCGAATTCGGCGAGGTTCAGATAGACCTCAAGAATGCGCCTCTTGGGCCAAATCAACTCGACCACCGGCGTGATCACTGCCTCAAGCGCCTTTCTCTCCCAGCGGCGGGCGGGCCAGAGATAGGTGTTTTTCACAACCTGCTGCGTGATGGTCGACGCCCCGCGTTCTGCGCCACCAGCCACGGCCGAACGGATCGCCGACATATCGAACCCCCAATGCAGACAGAAATTGGCATCTTCAGCAGCGACAACAGCCCGCTGCATCACGGGCGCAACATCTTCAAGCGGAACCCATGTTTGGGATATCTCGCCCAGCCTGCGTTTTTCGGTGAAGGTCAAATAGGTCATTGGCGGGTCAAAAAACCGGTAAACCCCGACTGCCAGAACAATCAGCGCCGCGCAGAGCAATAAAAACCGACCAAGCCAAAGGAAAAATGACCGGCGCAGCCGTGCCAGCCACGCCCGAAAGCCGCCCGTCTTTCGCGTTTTCTTCGCCAAGTCCCACCTCTTTTTGCGCAGCATACCATAGGCGCAAAGCAAGACACCATTGGAAATCCCCGTTCGCTGCGATTACCCCTTACGAAACACGCCCACCAAGGCCCGCTTGACCGTAGCGGCCGTTTTGGGGCGTTCGGCTTGCGTAAACGGCATCGGGCGGCACAGGGTCACGGCGGTGATCCCAACCCGCGCGGTCAGCGCACCGTTGATCACCCCCTCGCCGAACCGGCGAGAGATTTTGCCAGCCAAAGCGCCCCCCGCGACCGAACCGATCAGATCGTCGCCTATGGCCACGGCGCCTGTTGCCACCAAATGGGCAATCACTGCCCGCACCAGCCGCCAGCTGCCCAATGTGCCCGATCGCCCGCCATAGACCTGAGCCACCGCACGAACCATGCGCAGGTTGGTCGCCAAAGCGGTCAACACATCCAAAAGCGCGATGGGAACCAAAGCCGTTACTGTCGCCACACGGCGCGAGGCAGCCTCGATCTCGGCCAGTGCCGTCTTGTCCAGCACGTCCATAACTTCGGCTTCAAACAGCCCCAGAACGCTTTGGGCATCCATCTGGTCTGGCATCAATTCATCCACACGCGCCAGTTTCCAGCGCAGCTCATCGCGTCCTCGATAGAGCGCCTTTAGCTGATTGATGGATTTCAAGGCATCCCCCCGCGACCCGCTTTCCAAAGCATCGGCGACGCGATCCTGCAACGTATCGAGTTGCCCCAAGCGGCGGAACGCCAGCCATTCACGCAGCGCCACACCAAGCAACAGCGCGACCACCAACGCGACAAGGCCGGTGAACGTCCAGCCGATTAGCGGACGGGACAGTAGCAAAGCACTAACGAAATCCCACAGCGCAATGCCGATCCACGCGGACAAAAGCGAAGCAAACGCCACACCCAGCCACCGGCCCAAGCGACTGACACGCCCAGCAGGGCGCGCAATAGCAGCCATCGCGGCGGGCAAAGCAGCCTCGCCTATGTCGGGGACCGGAGGCGCCTCGGCGGGTGACGCCGCGTCTGCGTCAATCTCGATCAAGACCGGTTCGCGTTTCATTGCTGTGCCCTTTCCCAAACCAGTCGAACATCTGGCAGCCTTTCATCGTTTCCGGCCCCGTCGGTCAGTTCCACCTCGGAAAACCCCTCGCGCGCGTAGAAACGACGTGCGCCCGAATTTGCCTGAAAGGTCCATAGCTCCAATTCATCGGTGGCATTCTTGGCGTAATCCAAAAGCGCTTTTCCTACACCCTGCCCCTGTGCCGAACCCGCCACATAAAGACAGTTCAAATCCTTGCCACGGAACGCAAGAAACCCTGCAACGACCCCGTTGACCTCGGCCACAGTGACATCGCCTGCGTCGATCATCATTCCGCAAAATCCGATATCCTCGGCGCGGGTGTGAATGCGGGGCATCCAGTCGTTGGTGTCGATAAATTCAGACAGGATCGCGCCGGTCTTGCCGGCATCGGTGCTGCGGGCGGAGCGGAGGATCATTTGAACATATCCCCCAACAGAAAGTCCGCCGCGCGGTCCAGCCGGATATGCGGCGGCCCTTGGCCGGGTAAAAGCGTGCGTGGCGCAGGTTGAAACGCGATATCCTTCAAACCAAAGCGCCCTTCGGCTTCCATCACCTCGGACAGCGATTTCGGCACGTCACCCGGATGAAAGGCCACCGGCTGCTCTTTGCCCACCACGCGCCCCTGCACACAGTCCAGCGTTTCACCGTTCTGCGGCACCTCTACCTCGGTCGTCACCCGAAGCGAGGCCATCGAAAGCGCGGCTGTTTCCGCCCCCGCGAAATCGGCCTTATCCCGCGATTGCCGCACGAGGTTTTCCATAAATGCGGTCAGGTCAGGGTGCTGGCTATGGTGCAGATGATCCGCCTTGGTGGCCGCAAACAGGATTTTGCCAACACGACGCCCGCCCAGCAAACGGGTCAGCCAGCGGTTCCGGCCCGGACGAAAGGCTTCCAGCAGCCCCGTAACTGTATCGCGCAATTCGCGTACGGCGGGTCGTCCGCGATGCATGGCGCCCAAGGCATCGACCAAAACGATCTGACGGTCGATGCGCGCAAAGTGATCGCGGAAAAAGGGTTTCACCACCTTGGACTTGTACGCCTCAAATCGCCGCTCCATCTCGCGCCGCAGGGTGCCACGCTTGGCGTCGCCCTGAACCGGTGCAAATGTCAAAACCGGAGAGCCCTCGAGATCGCCCGGCAGCAAGAACCGCCCCGGTGTGCAATCGGACCACCCTGCTTCGCGGGTCTTGTGCAGATACCCCGAAAACGCCTTGGCCAGTTTTTGCGCAACGGCTTCGTCATGAGGTTCGCTTCCGTCTGTCTGACCGTAGAGCGCCAGAAACGCCGCGGACTCGGATCGGTTGGCCATGCGGTCCAGCGTTTCCTGCGCCCAGTCCGCATAAGTTTTGTCCAGCAATAGCAGATCCAGCAGCCACTCGCCCGGATAGTCCACAATATCAACATGTACCGTACGCGCGCCACGCAACCCGCCCAGAAACCCGTCCGGCTCAACACGAAACGACAGGCGCAGTTCCGAAATCGACCGCGTGCTTTCCGGCCAGTAGGGATCGGTCCCTGTCATCGCCTCAAGATGCGCCTCGTAATCGAACCTTGGCACCGTGTCATCCGGCTGCGGCTGCAAATAGGCCGCGCGGATCAACTGCGCGCCTTTTAGCCCCGGCATCCGGCCCCTATCCAACAGGTTGGCCACAAGCGAGGTGATGAACACCGTCTTGCCCGAGCGCGCCAATCCAGTCACCCCCAGCCGGATCACCGGCTCGAATAAGGCTTCGTTGACGCTGTCGCCCAGGGCGCTGACCTGCCGCGTGGCATCTTTGACAAGTGTTGAAAGGGCCAACGGCGTCCTCATTTGTAAACTGATCCCAACATAGGCAGTCGCGACCACGCTTTCCAGTCAGGGATTGCGGCAAGGTCCGCCAACGGCTAACAGACGCCCATGCCCAGATACGCGCTGAAAGTCGAATACCACGGAGCCCCCTTTGCCGGATGGCAAAGGCAGGCGGACCAACCCTCGGTGCAGGGTGCGATCGAGGCTGCCTTGTCCAAGCTTGAACCTCGCGCCCATACGATTGCCGCCGCAGGGCGTACAGATGCGGGCGTGCATGCGCTGGCGCAGGTGGCCCATTGCGATATGGAGAAAGACTGGGACCCGTTCCGCCTGTCCGAGGCGTTGAACTTCCACCTGAAACCCGCGCCAGTGGCCATTGTGCAGGCCGCCCTCGTGGACGATGACTGGCACGCGCGTTTTTCTGCGCTCGAACGGCGGTATTTCTTCCGCCTGCTGATGCGCCGCGCACCTGCCACCCACGACAAAGGATTGGTCTGGCAGATCGGGCACGATCTGGATGCCGACCTGATGCGCCAAGGGGCCGCCCATTTGATCGGGCATCACGATTTCACCACCTTCCGCTCGTCGATCTGTCAGTCGGCAAGTCCGGTGAAAACAATGGACGAGATCACGATTGATCGGGTCGATGGCTTGTCCGGTCCCGAAATCCATTTCCGCCTGCGCGCCCGCAGTTTCCTGCACAATCAGGTCCGCAGCTTTGTCGGCACGCTGGAACGTGTGGGCGCAGGGGCGTGGCACCCCGACCGCGTGAAAGACGCGCTTGAAGCCGTAGATCGTGCTGCCTGTGGCCCCGTCTGCCCGCCCGAGGGGCTGTATCTTGCAGGTGTGGGTTATCCCGACGATCCGTTCGTTTGCCCGCACGCATTGGCTACACTACCTTAATCTTTCGCCCGCATCTTCCCCCTCGACGTCACAACGGTTCAATAGGTCTTACGGCTAGCGTGAGCG